>NZ_JACHDC010000001.1:0-531399 GCF_014200875.1 Paraburkholderia sp. HC6.4b | reverse complement strand
GTGGTTCGTCGTCTCCGGCGGCTACGCCGCCTCCGACTCCTCACCACCGGCCAAAACAATCGTCAACGACCGGCCAAGATAATTGTCGCCGCCCAACAACGCGATGCTATCCATCCAGGGTGGCTGCGGACGTGCGCGGGCGCTGCGCACCGGTCAGCACATCTCTCACTTCCGTTCTGCACCGGTATGTGCAGGAATGAAGCGGTCTTATGCTTGTGCTTGCAACTGAATCTCGCTTTTCCATCGATTTTTCTCCGGCGTTACAGGTGCGCGCGATGCGCGCTATCGTTTCGAGCCGCACGGTGTTCTGTCCGATGCGCAGAAGCGCCGGGCCGCGATGTATTTTCGATTTCAAGACCTCGGGGGCGCAGCAACTGCACAGGCTTGCAGGAAAGGACAAGCGCCAGTGTCTTTCGGGTCCGCTCGCGCAGCACGGGTAACGCTTCCATACCCTTGAAGGTCTTGGATGTACAGCCGAAGGCTTTGGCGCACTGGTCGATCGTCATGCGCCGGTACATTCGCCAGGCGGTAATCGGGGATCTGCCATCGATCAGGTGCGCCATCACGGCGTCGGGATACTCAGTATCGTCGGGTGCAAATTGGGCCACATGGCCTTTTGGGGCAGGTACGGACTGGTAGGGTTTGGTGCAGGAGTCAGGTTGCGGGGTCAACTGCCCGGTCGTGCAGTCGTACACGTCCGCGAAGCGCTTCAGTGTCTCGACGCTAGGCACGTTATAGCCGCGTTCGTGCCAGAGAACCGTGCCGCGGGAGAGGCCCGCGAGTTCAGCTGCCTCAACGGGCGTAAGGTCCCGATAGAGTCTCCACGCCCGCAGGTTATAGTTGCCTTGCTCGATCAGTCGCGCAACCTCATCGGGAATCGGCTCGACAAATACACGCGGAAAGAATACCTGCTGCTTCGCGGGGCGGCGGGGCGTCAGGGAGGCCGGTTCTTCCTGGCAGGACACCGCAGGAGCGCCTGATGACGTTTCCGACACCGTGGGGAACTCGACAGCTCGCGTTGCCTCCTGCATCAGCCGTTCTTCCGGCGTCAGAAACAGCCGTTCGGCGCGTTCACGTTTTGTCCGCGGTTCGGGGAGCGTGGGCCGGAACGGCGCATCGACCGAGACCGCAACATCGGGTACGCCTGTCAGCCCCGCGAGCGAACTGCGGTACGCGCCGCGTGGTGTTTTTTCTTCCAAAGCTGTCGCCTGCGCACGCAGCGCGGCATTCCTGAGTTCCACAAACTGGTCAAACAACCATATCGGCATTTCAACCCGCAGTCGTTTCCCTTCGTGATCGGTTATGAACTGGCAGGAAGACAGATCAAACCCGTAATTCATTTGTAACCCCCCGGAAAAATAGCGCGGTCATCCGGGCCGCGCGCGTTACCCATTCGGCTCGGCCTTACGCGTAAGCGTGTGCATCCGGTCTTCCCATGCGCGCGCGTCATCGACGGTAATGACCACCTTGCGACCGAGGTGAACCTCGCGCGGTCCCCGTCCTGTGTGTCGTAGCCGGTAATAGAACGACCGGCTCAGGTGATAGGCGCCGCAAAACTCGTCAATCGTGAAAACGCGACGCGAATCCGTGTCAATGACAGCCGGTTTGGAACCGGGCCGCGCGCCGGTCGTCGGAGGAACGGATGCCGGGTCAGTCTCCTCTTGCATGACATGTCTCCACCGTTCGAGTGTTGGATGTACAGCAACATATTTATAAATGCCGGTGGATGCCTGTGGACAAGTGCGTTTTTCTATCGTCAGACCGAAACCGATTGCTTCCGCAGGCACAAAAAAAGCGCACGCTGTTGGGGCGTGCGCCTGGTTATTCAGAAAGCATAACGGAAGTGCCTGCGAGGTCGTCCGTTCCAGTTACGGGCGTGATGCGGGCACGGGGGCGACCCCGCTGCGGCACGCTATGGAGCCATACAATCTGTCTCGTGGTGCCAAATCCTGCCCCCGCAACCAAAGCATTGTTGAAAGCCCGCATCGCGCAAGCCATGCGGGCTTTTTGACTTTCGGCGCTACGTTTTGCTTGTGGCGCTCGCTGCGTACGCTGTGCGCGCGTGAATAGATGCAACACGATTCGCGCGGGATCGAGGCCTCGAGCACATCGTCACTCTCCTCCAATCGCCCACTGCACCGCCGCCTCGTCATGCAACGCGGCGGTATCGAAGCCGGGCAGCACTGAATCTTCCGGCTCGTGTTCGTCGCGAGGATCATGAGATTGGCGCCGCTGCGTTCGAGTTGGCGCGCGGCGTTGGCCATCCGTTCGCCGAGCGCGAGTCAGTATCCGAATCTTCGTTGACCGATGGGACGCAAGAATCATCCATCGCCCATATCCGATGTCTAAACCAACGGTTAGCTTGGTCGTCCCAACGACCAGGAGTAGGTTTCAGATGTCATATGAACAGGATTCAGACAGCGTGCGCGTGGTGCTGAGCGCCCCGCAGCTGTCGGCCGTGCTGGCTCGCCACTCGATTAGCCCCACCGAAATGCTTTCCAACCGTCTGTGGGGCGGTTTGCAGGTTGTCGGCGGGGTGCTTGAAATGGCTGGAGCGGCAGCGCTGTGCGTGTTGCCCGAACCGACGATGGCAAGCAAGGCCGGGTGTGTAGTGTTCGGGGCGCATGGTTCGGACACGGCCGCGGCGGGCCTGCGTCAGGTCTAGACAGGGCGCGATACCGCCACCTTGACTCAGCAGGGCACGGCGAAGCTGGCAGAGGCGATGCGGGTCAGCCCTGACATGGCAGACCAGATCGGCCTGTCTATCGATATGGCCGTGCCGTTCGGCTTTGCTGGCTCGATCAAGGCTGCACGCGCGGCCAGCGTTAGGATGGGCCGGATCCATCTGCAAATGCACGAGGCGAAAGCGCTCAATCCGAGGCTCGGAGGGCACACGCTCCAGAAGCACGTTGGCAAGGACGAAGCATGGCTCAGGGAGCGGCTGAAACGCGAGTCCGGGCGAGACATCGTGTCGTCATTTACAAATATCGAGCAGGCCGAACGTGCCATTTCTGAAGCAGTGGATGCCAATGCTGCAAGAATCAGGACGTGGGCGCAGTCTTCGACTCGAAGCGCGACGATCATGGTAACCAAAGTCGTCTCAGGCGACATTGGATATGGAGTGACGCGGGAAACAGGCACACTCACGCGCATGAACCAGGTGTTCGTCGTCCTGAAATACGAAACCTATAACGGCATGCCATATTACGTCCTTACCGCCTACCTTGAATGAGAAATCAATGAGTTACTCCGAGCGCTATCCAGCAATGGAGCATATTTTTAATGTGTATTTCGGCCAGGACTTCGACCTGTTCGGGGAGAACGTGCAAGAAATTGTCGCGTGTTACAGGAAAGACAGCCCTTACGATTATGAAAATTTGATTCGCGAAATTGACTCGTTCAGGAGCGAACATCCGAGTGACCTGGACGCCACTTTCAAACAGGTGTTCAGGAGGGGGTTTCGTCCCGAAGGCTGGGGCTACACAACCGCCTCTTTTCTCGACGAGATCCAGCGAGTTCTGAGCGAATAATCGGCTTGTAGCCAGTTGCGCACAGTTCCGTGCGGTCCGACGTCTATGCACGGGACGTCGATCTATCGCTTTCGACTCGCGCCTTCTCTCACCGCCAAAGGGAGGCGAATCTGTTTTCCTTCCGGCGCAAAACCAGAGCCCCGCGCCCATTTTCACTCCGCCCCGATCGCCCACTCCACCGCCGCCTGCGCATGCAACGCAGTGGTATCGAACACCGGCAGCACCGAATCTTCCGGCTTGATCAGCAGCGTGATCTCCGTGCAGCCGAGTATCACCGCCTGCGCGCCACGCGCGGCCAGATGCTCGATCACGCGTTGATAAACCTTGCGCGACGCGTCGGCCACGTTACCGTGGCATAGCTCGTCGTAAATGATGCGGTGCACGTCCGCGCGTTCGTCCTCATCAGGCACGAGCGTGTCGAGTCCATAGCGCTCGCGCAGCCGGCCCATATAGAACGTCTGCTCCATCGTGTAGCGCGTGCCGAGCAGGCCCACCCGCTCGACGCCCGCCGCGCGCAGCGCCGCGCCGGTCGGATCGGCGATGTGCAGGAACGGTACCGTGATCGCCTGCTCGATCGATTCGCACACGCGATGCATCGTGTTCGTCGCAAGAATCACGAGATCGGCGCCGCCGCGTTCTAGCTGGCGCGCGGCGTCGGCCATCTGTTCGCCGAGCGCGTGCCAGTCGCCGGCGCGCTGGTTCGCCTCGATCGACGCGAAATCGACGGTCAGCAGCAGACTGCGCGCGTTGTGATGGCCGCCGAGCCGCGCCTTCGCGTGGCGGTTCAGCAGCCGGTAATACTCGGTGGACGACTCCCAGCTCATTCCGCCGATCACGCCGATCGTTTTCATCTGTACGCTCCGTCAATGCATGGCCGAAACGGCGAGTATAGGCGCGTCGCATTGCGCGCAGCCGGTACGGATTTCGGCCTGCGCGCCGGTACGCATCGGTGCCCGCATTTTTCTGGCGCCGATAGAATCGTAGCGAATCCGAACGCGATCAACCGGAGCGAACATGGATCTGATCATCCGCCACGCGACGCTGCCGCGCAGTGCCGCCCAGCTGTCCCCGCATCACCAGTCCCCAGTCGACATCGGCATCGACGCGGGCCGTATCGTCGCCATCGAGCCGAACCTGGCCGCGAGCGCGCGCGACGAAATCGACGCGGCCGGTTCGCTCGTCACGCCGCCGTTCGTCGACCCGCATTTCCATATGGACGCGACGCTGTCGTACGGTTTGCCGCGCGTGAACGCGTCGGGCACGCTGCTCGAAGGCATCGCGCTATGGGGCGAGCTGAAGCCCGAGCTCACGCAGCAAGCGTTGATCGAACGCGCGATGCAGTATTGCGATTGGGCGGTCGCGCGCGGCCTGCTCGCGATCCGCAGCCACGTCGACGTGTGCGATCCGCGTCTGCTCGCGGTCGAGGCATTGCTCGAAGTGAAGCGCCGCGTCGCGCCGTATCTCGATCTGCAATTGGTTGCCTTCCCGCAAGACGGTCTGCTGCGCAGCGCCGGCGCGTTCGATAATCTGAAGCGCGCGATCGACATGGGCGTCGACGTGGTCGGCGGCATTCCGCATTTCGAGCGGACGATGGCCGACGGCGCGCAGTCGGTGCGCATGCTGTGCGAGTACGCGGCCGAAAAGGGCCTGCGCGTCGATATGCATTGCGACGAATCGGACGATCCGCTATCGCGCCACATCGAAACGCTCGCGGCCGAAACGCACCGGCTCGGCCTGCACGGACGTGTCGCCGGCTCGCACCTGACGTCGATGCATTCGATGGACAACTACTACGTGAGCAAGCTGTTGCCGTTGATTCGCGAGTCGGGCGTCGCGGCGATCGCGAATCCGCTGATCAACATCACGCTGCAAGGCCGCAGCGACACTTACCCGAAACGGCGCGGCATGACGCGGGTGCCGGAGATGCTGGCCGCGGGCATCACGGTCGCGTTCGGCCACGACTGCGTGATGGACCCGTGGTACAGCCTCGGTTCGGCCGATATGCTCGAAGTCGCGCAGATGGGCCTGCATGTTGCGCAGATGACCAGCGTCGACGGCATGCACGCCTGTTTCGACGCGGTGACCGTGAACGCGGCGCGCATTCTCGGTCTGGAAGACTATGGCATCGCGCCCGGATGCGCGGCCAATCTCGTCGTGCTCGATGCGCGCGACGAGCTCGAGGCGATCCGTCTGCGCGCCGCGCGGCTCGTGGTGGTGAGCCGGGGCAGGGTGGTCGGCCGCGCGCCGGCCGCGAGCGTGTCGTTATCGCTCGAAGGGCGGCCTGAGCAGGTCGATTTCAAGCTGCATCGCGCGTAGCGACATATCTCGCGCATCAATGACAAACCGGCGGCCTGCGCGAGCAGACCGCCGGTTTTTCTATCGGCATCGTTCATTCAGCGCCATCGCATCCAGGCCGAATGAACGATCATCGCGACGTTTCAATCGCTCAGTGCGCGGCACCCGGCGCCATGCCGTTATGCCGTAGCAGCGCATCGATATTCGGCTCGCGGCCACGGAACGCCTTGAACGATTCCATCGCCGGACGGCTGCCGCCCACTTCGAGAATCTCGCGACGATAACGCATGCCGGTCGACTGATCGAGCACGCTGCCCGCGGCTTGCGCGGCTTCCTCGAACGCCGCGTACGCGTCAGCCGACAGCACTTCAGCCCACTTGTAGCTGTAGTAGCCGGCCGCGTAACCACCCGCGAAAATATGGCTGAACGTATTCGGCCAACGCGAGAACGGCGCTTGCGGCACGACGTGGAAGCGTTCGTTGATTTCGCGCGCGAGTTCGTTGGCGCTCTTCGCGCCGTTCGCGTCGAAGCCGGTATGCAGTTGCATGTCGAACATCGAGAACACGATCTGCCGCAGCGTGCCGAGGCCGCTCTGGAAGTTCTTCGCGGCGAGCATCTTGTCGAACAGCTCGCGCGGCAGCGGCTTCGCGGTATCGACGTGCGAGGTCATGTCGGACAGCACGTCCCACTCCCAGCAGAAGTTCTCCATGAACTGCGAAGGCAGCTCGACCGCATCCCATTCGACGCCGTTGATGCCCGACACGCCGAGCTCATCGACGCGCGTGAGCATGTGATGCAAGCCGTGGCCGAACTCATGGAACAGCGTGATCACTTCGTCGTGCGTGAAGCAGGCGGGCTTGCCGCCGACCGGCGCCGAGAAATTACAGGTCAGATACGCGACCGGCGTTTGCACCGCGCCATGCGCGAGCTTGTGACGGCCGCGCGCGTCGTCCATCCATGCACCGCCGCGCTTGCCTTCGCGTGCATACAGGTCGAGATAGAACTGCGCGACGAGGCCGCCGTCCTGATTCTCGACGCGGAAGAAGCGCACGTCCGGATGCCAGACGGCCGCTTCGTCGCGGCGGATGCGCACGCCAAACAGCGTCTCGGTGACCTTGAACAGGCCCTTGAACACCGCGTCTTCCGGGAAGTACTGCTTCACTTCGTTTTCCGAGAACGAATAGCGCTTCTGGCGCAGGCGCTCGGCGGCGAACGTCATGTCCCACGGCTGCAGATCGGTCATGCCGAGTTCGCTCGCGGCAAATTCGCGCAGCTCTTTCCAGTCCTGCTCGGCATGCGGACGCGCGCGCGTCGCGAGGTCTTCGAGGAAGGCCATTACCTGCGCTGGCGATTCGGCCATCTTCGGCGCGAGCGACACTTCGGCGAAGTTGCCGTAGCCGAGCATCTGCGCTTCTTCGGCGCGCAGCTTCAGTTCGTCGGCGAGCACCTGGGTGTTGTCCCACTCGGTCTTGCCGTTGCCGTATTGCGCGCCGAGCTCGGACGCGCGCGTCACGTATGCGCGATACATCGCTTCGCGCATCGGACGGTTTTCCGAGTACTGCATGACCGGGAAATAAGACGGGAAGTGCAGCGTGAACTTGTAGCCAGTCTTGCCGTCTCGCTCGGCGGCTTCCTTCGCGGCTTCGATCACGTCTTCGGGCAGTCCCGCCAGTTGCGTTTCGTTGCCCGCATCGACGATGTACGCATACGCGTTGGTCGCATCGAGCACGTGGTCCGAAAACGCCTTCGACAGCGCCGCCTGGCGCTCCTGCAATTCGGCGAAACGCGGCTTCTGGTCTTCCGGCAACTCGGCGCCCGACAGACGGAAATCACGCAGCGCGTTGCTGAGGATCTTCTTACGTTCGCCGTTCAGCGATGCGAATTCGTCGCTGGCGTTCAGTGCCTTGTACTTCTCGTAGAGCGCGAGATTCTGGCCGACGCTCGACCAGAACTCGGTCACGCGCGGCAGGTTTTCGCCGTACACGGCGCGTAGCTCGGGCGTATCGGCGACGGCATTGAGATGACCGATCACGCTCCACGCGCGCGACAGCGGCTCGGTGGCGCGCTCGACCGGTTCGACGACGTCGGCCCACGACGCGGGCGTGGCCGGCAGCGCGGCACGCTCGACGGCGGCCGCCGCGTCGGCGAGCAGCACGTCGAGGGCGGGCGTCACGTGTTCGGGTCGGATGGAGCCAAAGCGCGGCAGATCGGAAAAATCGAGGAGCGGGTTGTCTTGATGCGTGGCGGTAGTGGACATAAGGCTTCCTGTCTGACGCGGGTGAAGGGGGCGGTGCGGCGATTGCGCGTGCCGTCTCGTGCTGGGTCGCTCGACGCCCGGCGCATGGCGGCACCGGCTACGGACATTATTGGGGCGGGGGGCGCCGATTCCAATCCATCGGCTGACAAATTAACAGATGTTGCGGCGCGTTGGGCGCGCGTTGGGGCAGGGCGTGGGCCGCGGGATCCGGCGACGCGGTAAGGAGGCGGTGGTTCTGCGAGAGAGAAGGGCGGGTGATGACCCGGTGGACGAGACAGATGAGTCGCCTCACTCCGCCTCGCGCTCACCGCCCGGCGGTTACGCCTTGGCCGCGTCCGCCTCGCGCTCGGCCGCTTCGATCGTGTTGACGAGCAGCATCGTGATCGTCATCGGGCCGACGCCGCCCGGCACCGGCGTGATATGGCCGGCCACTTCCTTGACACCCGCGAAGTCGACGTCGCCGCACAGCTTGCCGGCGTCGTCGCGATTCATGCCGACGTCGATCACGGTCGCGCCCGGCTTCACCATGTCCGCGGTCAGGATGTTGCGCAGACCGGTCGCGGCGACCACGACGTCGGCGTTGCGCGTGTGCGCGGCCAGATCGCGCGTCTTGCTGTGGCAGATCGTGACGGTCGCGCCCGCTTCGAGCAGCAGCAGCGCCATCGGCTTGCCGACGATGTTCGAGCGGCCGATCACGACCGCGTTCGCGCCCTTCAGATCGATGCCGTAGGCCGCGAACATCTTCATCACGCCGTACGGCGTGCACGGACGGAACAGCGGCTGACCCGTCATCAGCGCGCCCGCATTGGCGACGTGGAAACCGTCGACGTCCTTCTCGGGCGCGATCGCCTCGATCACCTTGTGGCTGTCGATGTGCTTCGGCAGCGGCAGCTGCACGAGAATGCCGTGGATGGCCGGATCGCGATTCAGCTCGTCGATGCGCGCGAGCAGGTCGGCTTCGGGCAGATCGGCCGGATAGCGGTCGAACGACGAGCCGAGGCCGTTGTCGTGGCAGGCCTTCACCTTGTTGCGCACATACACTTCGCTGGCCGGATTGGCGCCGACCAGAATCACGGCGAGGCCCGGCTGATGACCGCGGGCGGTCAGGGCGGCGGCGCGCGCCGCGACGTCGGCGCGCAGGGTCTTGGAGAGGGCGAGGCCGTCGATCAGTTTGGCTGTCATGGTCGGTCGAACGTTGGGTCGAGATTGGGATCGGGAATCAGGTCGGGACAGGCGATTTGGCAGGCGGGGCGAAGCGCTCGCGCGGAGGGGCGCGCGACGGCGTGCTTCGGCTGGCTGACGGAGCCACGTCGCCCTGCGACAGGCGCGCTGCCGGTTCGGGCAAGGCGCCGCTGCGAAGTCCGACATTATACCGGCGCGGGGGCGCGCTTTCGCAGTGGATTCGGGGCGCGCGGCGCGCGTGGGAGCGTCCGGGATGTGGGGCGGCGGCCCTGTGGCGGCCAGGAAGCGCACCGCGAGCGGCGGGGCAGGCCGCTCGCACGCCACCCGCACGCCGGACTCGGCGTCGGTCAGGCCGTCGCGAACCGGCGACGCAACCGCCACGGATGGCGGCCACGTACCAACGGCCCCTCCGAACGAAGGGCCGCCCGTGCCTCTGTTACTGCGCCGTTTGCGGCTTGTTCGACAGCGCGAGTCGCAGCAGATCGGCGACCGTATTGACGTTCAGCTTTTCCATGATGTTCGCGCGATGCGCTTCGACCGTCTTGATGCTGATGCCGAGGTCGTCGGCGATCTGCTTGTTCAGGCGGCCCGCGATGATCCGCTCGAGCACCTGATGCTCGCGCGCGGTCAACTTGCCGAGGCGCTCGGCCGCGGCGCGCTGCTGCTGGACGCTGGTGCTTTCGCTGCGTGCCTTGTCGAGCATGCGCTCGACGAGCTTGCGCAGTTCGGCTTCGTCGAACGGCTTTTCGATGAAGTCCATCGCGCCTTTTTTCATCGTCGACACCGCCATCGGCACGTCGCCGTGGCCCGTCACGAAGATGATCGGCAGCGACGCGTTGTCGGCGATCAGGCGTTCCTGCAACTCGAGCCCGCTCATGCCGGACATCCGCACGTCGAGGATCAGACACGCGATCTGGCCCGGATGCTGATGCGGCTGCCATGCGTCGATGAACTGCTCGGCGCTCGAGAAGCACTGAACGCGGTAGCCGTTCGCCTCCAGCAGCCAGCGCAGCGAATCTCGCACGGCCTCGTCGTCGTCGACGACAAAGACGGTTTCCTGTGTGGTGACTGGGCTGTTCATAGCTCTCCCGTAACGGTTTGTGGTATCGGCGCCTCGGACCCGCCGTTGCTCGGGCCGTCAGGCTCCCCAATGGGCAGACTGCAATGGAACGTGGCGCCCGTGATGTGGCCGTCGGATTCGACGTTGTTGACCACCCACAGACGGCCGCGGTGCGATTCGATAATCGAACGGCAAATGTTCAGCCCCATGCCCATGCCATCGGACTTGGTGCTGTAAAACGGTTCGAACAGACGCTCGGCGGTCGCTTCGTCGACGCCGGGCCCCTGGTCGACGACGCTGATGCAGACGAAGCCGCTCTCCAGTCGCACGACTACGCGGATGACTGGGTCGACCGCGTTCGGGCGCGCTTCGGCCATCGCTTCGACGCCGTTCTTCAGCAGGTTCACGAGCACCTGCTCGATCAGCACCGGATCGACGTAGATCACCGGCAGCCGCGAGCGCAGATCGGTAACGATGCGAATGCGCCGCTTCCTTGCCTCGATTTCGGCGAGACCCACCGCGTCCGCGACGATATCCGCGACCCGCGTGGCCTGCCGCTTCGGCTCGCTGCGCTTCACGAACTCGCGGATACGCTTGATGATCATGCCGGCGCGCACCGCCTGCTGCGCGGTCTTTTCGAGTACCGGCAGCAGATTGTCGGGCGTCGTTCGACCGGATTTAACCAGTGCGACGGTTCCGGAGCAATAGTTATTGATGGCGGCGAGCGGCTGGTTCAGTTCGTGCGCGAGCGACGAGGCCATTTCACCCATCGTCATCAGGCGGCTCGTGAACTGCAGCTTCTCGTCCTGCTGGCGCGCGAGTTCCTGCGCGCGCTTGCGGGTCGTGATGTCGGTCGCGATCTGCATCTGCGCGAGATGGCCGTCGACCCACTGGATGTACTGGCGTCGCACCTCGAACCACTTCTGGATGCCGGGGATGTAGATTTCCTGCGCGTCGGCGGCGCTTTCGGTCAGCGCGGCGGCGGGCAGGCCGACGAAGGTGTCGACCATGTCGATCGAATCGGACGACGCCTGCGAGGCGTCGAAGCCGCCGCCCGCGAGTTCGAGGTGGCCGTCCGGGCGGATGCCGAACAGATGCCGGTAATAGCGGTTCGCGAACAGCAGCTCGGCTTCGTCGGCGGCCAGCACGGACACCGCCGCATCGAGGCTTTCGAGCACGGTCGTGAAACGTTCGTGGGCGGCGGCGAGCTCTTCGCGCGCGCGCTTCGGCTCGGTGATGTCGGTCATCGACGACATCCAGCCGGTCTGGCGGCCCGAGCTGTCGATCAGCGGCGACACGTAGAGCCGCGCGTGGAACGTCGAGCTGTCCTTGCGCCGCACGCGCAGCTCGAAGCCGGACGAGGGCGCCTTGCCGCGCAGCGTCATGTCGAGCTGACGCTGCATCTCGGGGTAGGCGTCGCGCGGCCAGTAGGCGAACGGCGCGCTCTTGCCGACGAGGTCGCTTTCGTCCCAGCCGGTCATGCGGCAGAACGCCGGGTTCACGTGCGTGATGCGGCCGTGCATGTCGAGCACGCGCATGCCGATCAGCACCGAGTTTTCCATCGCGCGGCGGAAAAACGCTTCCGCGTAGAGCGCCTGCTGCGCCTCGAAGCGCTGGCGGGTGTGCTTCCACAGACTCCACAGGCTCCACAGTACAAAGCAGGAGAGGCCGGCCACCAGCCACACCAGCGTGTTGTTCGTGAAGTTGGTGATCTGCGGGAACGCGTACACGCGCACCGAAATGCCCTGGCCCGGCGGGTCGAGCGGCAGGTCGTAGAACATGTCGCGCGGCAGGCGCGGGCGGGTCGACGTGGTGGTCAACTCGCGGTTGTTCGCGTCGATGATCGAGATCTTGTATTTGGCCGACAGCTCGGGCGGGATGTCGCGCTTCAGAATGCCTTCCACCGAGAACACCGCGGCGATGGTGCCGAGGAAATCGCGGTCGCGGAAGATCGGCGTTTGCAGCGTGATGAAGCCGTTGCCGAGGTCGTCGTAGATGAGCGGCGAGTACACCTGGCGGCGCGTGTTGCGCGCCTCGGCGAAGCCGGCCTTGACAGCTTCGTCCATCTGCGCGTCGTTCGGACGCGCGAGCCGCTGGCCGAGCACCGGCGGCGCGGCGTTGGGCCAGCGCGGCTGCTGCTGGCCCGTGTACCAGTTCATGTAGAGGATCTCAGGATGCCCCTGCATGATGTCCGTGGTGCTCACCTGGAACGAATGCTCGTCGGCATGGCCGGCGGCGAGGTCGCGCGCGAGTGCCTGGATCTGCTCTTGCGCGCCCGTCATCGACAGGCGGATCTGCTGCTGCGCCCACGCGACGTTGCGGTACAGCGTGTCTTCCTGCTGTTGCTGCTCGCGCCGGTTCAGACTCCACAGAATCAGGCTCATGACGACCAGGAACACCAGGATCGACAGGAGCGGCGTCAGCAAATAGGAATTGGACCACCAGGGTCCGTGGTGCCAGCGCGAGGACGGCGACGAATCCGCCGGCGAACCCGCGGTGCGCGCCGAGCGAGAGAAGAGCCGTTCGGTCAACATGCGTGGCATTGTAGCTCAGCGCGTCCCCGACAAATGGCGCAAAAAAGCACGGAAAGTGCAGTTAATCGGCGCAAACTAGCCGGCGGATCAGTCGATCGGCAGTCAAACCAGGTTGCGTCGCAGCAATTTTCCGCATTATGAGAATTGATCTCGTAATTTGAAAATTTGGTTGCGCTGACGTCGGGACCCTTATTACAATCGGCCGGAGCTGCCGCGGCCATTCCTGCGTCCGCGTCGTCTGTTCAAAGTGCGTTCCCCATACCCAGGAGACGAGCATGTCCGCTGTACCCGACGAAGTCATGAAATATGTCGCCGCCGATAAAGACGACGATCCCCAGGAAACCGGCGAATGGCTGGAAGCGCTGGATGGCGTGATTTCTGCAGTAGGCCCTGACCGTGCCCACTACCTGATCGAAAAACAGATCGAATTCGCACGCGTGCACGGCGAACATCTGCCGTTCTCCGCTAACACCCCTTACATCAACACGATTCCGGTCGCGCGCCAGGCCAAGAACCCCGGCGACCAGGACATCGAACACCGTATCCGCTCGTACACCCGCTGGAACGCGATGGCGATGGTGCTGCGCGCCGGCAAGGAAACCAACGTCGGCGGCCACATCGCGTCGTTCGCATCGGCCGCCACGCTGTACGACGTCGGCTACAACCACTTCTGGCACGCACCGTCGGCCGAGCACGGCGGTGACCTCGTGTTCGTGCAGGGCCACTCGTCGCCGGGTGTCTATTCGCGCGCGTTCCTGCTCGGTCGCCTGACCGACAAGCAGCTCGACAACTTCCGCCAGGAAGTCGGCGGCGAGGGCATCTCGTCGTATCCGCATCCGTGGCTGATGCCGGACTTCTGGCAATTCCCGACCGTGTCGATGGGCCTGGGTCCGATCATGGCGATCTACCAGGCGCGCTTCATGAAGTACCTGCAGGCGCGCGGCATCGCGAAGACCGACGGCCGCAAGGTCTGGGCCTTCCTCGGCGACGGCGAAACGGACGAGCCGGAATCGCTCGGCGCGATCGGCATGGCCGGCCGCGAGCGTCTGGACAACCTCGTGTTCGTGATCAACTGCAACCTGCAGCGTCTCGACGGTCCGGTGCGCGGCAACGGCAAGATCATCCAGGAACTCGAAAGCGAATTCCGCGGCGCCGGCTGGAACGTGATCAAGGTCATCTGGGGCAGCCGCTGGGACGCGCTGTTCGCGCGCGACAAGTCGGGCGCGCTGATGCGCCGCATGATGGAAGTCGTCGACGGCGAGTACCAGACGTACAAGTCGGAGTCGGGCGCGTTCGTGCGCGAACACTTCTTCAACACGCCGGAGCTGAAGGCGCTGGTCGCCGACTGGTCCGACGACGACATCTGGAATCTGAACCGCGGCGGCCATGATCCGCACAAGATCTACGCGGCGTTCACGGAAGCGACGAATTCGAAGGGCCAGCCGACCGTCATCCTCGCGAAGACGATCAAGGGCTACGGCATGGGCGAAGCCGGCCAGGCGATGAACATCACCCACCAGCAGAAGAAGATGCAGGTGGAGCAACTGAAGAAGTTCCGCGACCAGTTCCGTCTGCCGATCACGGACGAGCAGATCGTCGACGTGCCGTACCTGACGTTCGAGGAGGGCTCGAAGGAACTCGAGTACATGCGTCAGAAACGCATGGACCTGGGCGGCTATCTGCCGGCGCGTCGTCAGAAGGCCGAGTCGCTGCCGGTGCCGGAACTGTCGGCATTCGAGCCGCTGTTGAAGGGCACGGGCGAAGGCCGCGAGATCTCCACGACGATGGCGTTCGTGCGGATCCTGAACATCCTGCTGAAGGACAAGACGCTCGGCAAGCGCGTCGTGCCGATCGTGCCGGATGAATCGCGTACGTTCGGCATGGAAGGTCTGTTCCGTCAGATCGGTATCTGGAATCAGGACGGCCAGAAGTACGTGCCGGAAGATTCCGACCAGTTGATGTTCTACCGTGAGTCGGAGACCGGTCAGATCCTGCAGGAGGGCATCAACGAAGCCGGCGGCATGGCCGACTGGATCGCGGCCGCGACGTCGTACTCGACGCACGGCGAGATCATGATCCCGTTCTACATCTTCTACTCGATGTTCGGTTTCCAGCGCATCGGCGACCTCGCATGGGCCGCTGGCGACATGCGCTCGCGCGGCTTCCTGCTGGGCGGCACGGCGGGCCGCACGACGCTGAACGGCGAAGGCCTGCAACACGAAGACGGCCACTCGCTGATGTGGGCGGCTTCGGTGCCGAACTGCATCAGCTACGACCCGACGTTCGGCTACGAACTCGCGGTCATCGTGCAGGACGGTCTGCGCCGCATGGTCGCCGACCAGGAAGACGTCTACTACTACGTCACCGTGATGAACGAGAACTACGAGCACCCGGCGATCCCGCAGGGCGAGACCGTGGCGGCCGACATCATCAAGGGCATGTACTCGTTCAGCAAGACCGCAGCCGATAAAAAGGCGCCGCACGTGCAGCTGATGGGCGCGGGCACGATCTTCAACGAAGTGATCGCCGCGGCCGACCTGCTGAAAAACGACTGGGGCGTCAACGCCGACCTGTGGAGCGTGCCGAGCTTCACCGAGCTTGCGCGCGAAGGTCACGAAGTGCAGCGCTGGAACCTGTTGCACCCGACCGAAGAGAAGAAGCTGTCGCACGTCGAGAAGCTGTTGAAGGATGCGCCGGGTCCGGTCATCGCATCGACCGACTACGTGCGCGCGCTGACCGAGCAGATCCGCGCGTTCGTGCCGCAGAAGTTCGTCGTGCTGGGCACCGACGGCTACGGCCGTTCGGACACGCGCGAGAAGCTGCGTCACTTCTTCGAAGTCGATCGCTACTGGGTCACGGTCGCCGCTCTGAACGCGCTGGCGGACGAAGGCACGATCGAACGCAAGGTGGTCGCCGAGGCGCTCAAGAAGTACAACCTTGATCCCGCCAAACCCAACCCGATGACCGTCTAAGGCATCACCCGTGTGCCACGATGCACGCGCTTGCTCCTCATCGCGAGGGGCCGGCGGCGTGCGCGGCCCAGGAGACACTAACAATGAGTCAAGCGATCGAAGTCAAGGTGCCGGACATCGGCGATTACAAGGACATCCCTGTGATCGAGGTGCTGGTGAAGGCGGGTGACACCGTCGAAAAAGAGCAATCGCTCGTTACGCTGGAATCCGACAAGGCGACGATGGATGTGCCGAGCTCGGCCGACGGCGTCGTCAAGGAAGTGAAGGTCAAGGTCGGCGATGCGGTGTCCGAAGGCACGCTGATCATCGTGCTGGAAGGCGCCAACGCCGCTGCCGCTGCCGCGGCGCCCGCGCCGGCTGCCGCACCGGCTCCTGCTCCTGCGCCGGCGGCAGCTCCCGCTGCGGCGCCCGCACCCGCGGCAGCAGGCGGTGGCGTGCAGGAAATCAAGGTGCCGGATATCGGCGACTACAAAGACGTTCCCGTGATCGAGATCGCGGTGAAGGTCGGCGATCGTGTCGAGAAGGAACAGTCGCTCGTCACGCTCGAATCCGACAAGGCGACGATGGATGTGCCCAGCTCGGCCGCCGGCGTCGTCAAGGAAGTGAAGGTGAAGGTTGGCGATACCGTGTCGGAAGGCTCGGTCATCGTCGTGATCGAAGCGGAAGGCGGCGCTGCCCCGGCACCCGCGCCGGCACCGGCCGCGAAGGCGCCGACTGAAAAGCCGTTCGACGCGCCGGCCACGCCGACCCCGGCACCGGCCGCGCCGTCCGCGCTCGCGCAGGCGCCGCTGATCCCGGCTGGAGAAGGCGGCTCGCGTCATCCGAGCCATGCGTCGCCGTCGGTGCGCAAGTTCGCGCGCGAACTCGGGGTGGACGTCGGCCAGGTGAAGGGCACCGGTCCGAAGGGCCGCATTACGCAGGCCGACGTGACCGCGTTCGTGAAGGGCGTGATGACGGGCCAGCGCGCGGCGCCGGCTGGTGCGGCCGCGCCGGCCGCCGGCGGTGGCGAGCTGAATCTGCTGCCGTGGCCGAAGGTCGACTTCACGAAGTTCGGTCCGATCGATCCGAAGCCGTTGTCGCGTATCAAGAAGATCTCGGGCGCGAACCTGCATCGCAACTGGGTCATGATCCCGCACGTCACGAACAACGACGAAGCGGACATCACCGAGCTCGAAGCGCTGCGCGTCAAGCTGAACAAGGAACACGAGAAGGCGGGCGTCAAGTTCACGATGCTCGCGTTCGTGATCAAGGCCTGCGTGGCGGCCCTGAAGAAATTCCCGACCTTCAACGCGAGCCTCGACGGCGACAACCTGGTGTTCAAGCAGTACTACCACATCGGTTTTGCCGCCGACACGCCGAACGGCCTCATGGTGCCGGTGATTCGCGACGCGGACAAGAAGGGCCTCGTCGACATCGCGAAGGAAATGGCCGACCTGTCGAAGGCCGCGCGCGAGGGCAAGCTGAAGCCGGACCAGATGCAGGGCGGCTGCTTCTCGATCTCGTCGCTGGGCGGTATCGGCGGCACGCACTTCACGCCGATCATCAATGCGCCTGAAGTCGCGATTCTCGGCCTGTCGCGCAGCGCGATGAAGCCGGTGTGGGACGGCAAGCAGTTCGAGCCGCGCCTGACCATGCCGCTGTCGCTGTCGTACGACCATCGCGTGATCGACGGAGCGGAAGCCGCGCGCTTCAACGCATACCTCGGTTCGATTCTTGCCGATTTCCGGCGTGTGATTCTTTGACCGGCTGGTGAGGTCCGCCGGCGCGGGCGCGGATGGTTTCGACCGATCCGCGTCGCGCCGTCCGCGCGTTCGCGTGCGCTGTGCGCGTCGAAGGCGCCGCTCATCATCGATCAATAAGAGAAGGGGACACCATGAGTCTCGTCGAAGTAAAAGTGCCGGACATCGGTGACTTCAAGGACGTCGACGTCATCGAAGTCAACATCAAGCCGGGCGACACCATCGAAAAAGAGCAGTCGCTGCTGACGCTCGAATCCGACAAGGCGTCGATGGAAGTGCCGAGCGATACCGCCGGCACCGTCAAGGAAGTGCGTATCAAGCCGGGCGACAAGGTCTCGCAGGGCACGGTCATCGCGCTCGTCGAGGCAACGGCGGGCGGCGCGGCTGCGGCCGCTGCGGAGCCGAAAGCGCCCGAGAAGGCGGCTCCCGCGCCGGCGCCCGCCGCTGCGGCGCCGAAGGCCGCCGCACCGGCTGCGCAAGCCGGCAGCTATTCGGGCAGCGCCGACATCGAGTGCGACATGCTCGTGCTCGGTTCGGGCCCCGGCGGTTATTCGGCCGCGTTCCGCTCCGCCGACCTCGGCATGAAGACCGTGCTGGTCGAGCGTTATCCGACGCTCGGCGGCGTGTGTCTGAACGTCGGCTGCATCCCGTCGAAGGCGCTGCTGCACACCGCGCTCGTCATCGACGAAGCGGCTGATCTTGCCGCGCACGGCATCACGTTCGGCAAGCCGCAGATCGATCTCGACAAGCTGCGCGATTTCAAGTCCGGCGTGGTCAAGAAGCTGACCGGCGGTCTCGCCGGCATGGCGAAGGCGCGCAAGGTCGAAGTGGTGGTCGGTACGGGCGCGTTCGTCGATCCGAACCACATGGAAGTGCAGACCGAGGGCGGCAAGAAGGTCGTCAGGTTCAATCAGGCGATCATCGCAGCGGGCTCGGAAGCGGTGAAGCTGCCGTTCATTCCGGAAGATCCGCGGGTCGTCGATTCGACCGGCGCGCTCGAACTGCGCCAGATTCCGCAGCGCATGCTCGTGATCGGCGGCGGCATCATCGGTCTCGAAATGGCGACCGTGTACTCGACGCTCGGCGCGAACATCGACGTGGTCGAAATGCTCGACGTCCTGATGGCCGGCGCGGACCGCGATCTGGTCAAGGTCTGGGAGAAGTACAACAGCAAGCGTTTCGCGAACGTGATGCTGAAGACCAAGACCATCGCCGCCGAAGCGAAGGACGACGGCATCTACGTGTCGTTCGAGGGCGAGCAGGCGCCGGCCGAGCCGCAACGCTACGACCTCGTGCTGGTGGCCGTCGGCCGCTCGCCGAACGGCAAGCGGATCGGCGCGGAAAAGGCCGGCGTCGCGGCGACGGATCGCGGCTTCATCGAAGTCGACAGGCAACAGCGCACGAATGTGCCGCACATCTTCGCGATCGGCGACATCGTCGGTCAGCCGATGCTCGCGCACAAGGCCGTGCACGAAGGCCACGTGGCGGCGGAAGCCGCGCATGGCGAGAAGGCGTACTTCGACGCGCTGCAGATTCCGTCGGTGGCCTACACCGATCCGGAAGTGGCTTGGGCTGGCAAGACGGAAGACCAGTTGAAAGCCGAAGGCGTCAAGTTCGGCAAGGCGGTGTTTCCGTGGGCGGCATCGGGTCGCGCGATCGCCAACGGTCGCGACGAGGGCTTCACGAAGCTGCTGTTCGATGAGGAAACGCATCGCGTGATCGGCGGCGGTATCGTCGGTCTGAACGCGGGCGACCTGATCAGCGAAGTCTGTCTCGCGATCGAGATGGGCGCGGACGCAACGGATATCGGCAAGACGATCCATCCGCATCCGACGCTCGGCGAATCGATCGGCATGGCGGCCGAGTTGTATGAAGGCGTCTGTACCGATCTGCCGCCCGTCAAGAAGAAGTAACAAGTAACGCGGTGCGCCGCGCCTGCATGACGACATGCGGGCGCGGCAAAGCCGGTCGAGCCGTACGGCAAAGAAAAACGGCGCGCTCCATGGCGGAGCGCGCCGTTTCTGTTTTCGTGGCGGCCAGTGGCGGGCAAAAAAATCCCGGCTTGGCGGCCGGGCAAACGATACGTCATTGCAACGTATCGGAGCGTTCGGCTCATCAAACCGTATAAGCGGCAACGGCACGACGCTGTTGCTTGCGATAACGCCGGCGCAGCGCATAGGCTGGGCCGGCGTGAAAGACGACGCGAGGCATAAAGCCTTGCGTGTTGACGCGTGAAGCTTAGACGGCCTTCTTGGCGGCGGCGCGCGATGCTTGCGCAGCGGCTTGCGAAGCTGCCTTCGAAGCGGCCGTTGCAGCTGCGTTGAAGTTGCTTTCGGCGATTTCGACAGCCTGGCGGGTTGCCTTGTGGACCGTTTCGTACGTGGTGTTGGCGGCGGTGATAGCCGACTTCATCACGGCGACAGCGGTTTCCGAACCGGCCGGTGCGTTCTTGGCGACGTTTTCGACGAGCGCCTGAACCTTGCGGTTTTGCTCTTCGAATTGCGCTTCCGCGACGCGGGTGAATTCACCCTGCGTTGCCGAAACGATTTCGTACACATGGCGGCCATACGACAGCGCCTTTTCAGCCACCGGCTGCGCGAGGCTTGCTTGCAGTGCCAGCAGTTCCTGCGCGTCCTTCACGGACAGCGCGCGTTGGGCATTTTCCTGGCTTTCGGCGAGCGTCGACTTCACAACTTGCAGGTTCAGTTCGACCAGCTTTTCGACACCTTCAAATGCTTTGGTCGTCAGGCCGAACAGGGTTTCGAAGTTGGCTTTCTGGGCTGCGGCGAATTGCTCAGGGGTCAGCAGAGTCATGGTTTACGCTCCTGGATTGCGGCCGGTCTGTGCGGACCGCATTGGGTGGGTGGCGAGACGCAGATTCATCGTCTCCCCGGACCGCGATGTTTTGTGCATCGCAGCAATGGTTCCCATTTTAGGATGCCCACAAGGAATGTCAAGCGTTTTTTGTGCGTTGCACAATGTTAAGAAAATGCCGACAAAACAATAGGTTATACAGTAGGCATGTCATTAATATGACGCGGAACGATTGCTCGTTGCACCGTGCTGGTGCGACATAAACCAACCGTTCAGCAGGCCGTCGGGAGATTATTTTTCCGTGTGGCAGCGATTCGCCCCTGAAAGACCGATCATCATCAATTCGATGTAAACCACAAGATGACAAGGAACGTTAAAGAACGATGGCAGTCGAACGCGCGTTAGCGACTTTCGTCGGACACTTAAAAAAGTCCGTCGCACGCTCGCAACGCCTTCATGGCGCGGCGCGGTAGTTTCCGCCTGTGCTCTGACAGTATTTCCCCGAATCAAGGTTGTCTCAAAATTGCCGTTATCCTGCAATGATCTGCTCGATTGGGCCGGGCGGCGATGGCGAGGCTTGCTGGCGACGATCGTTTTTTTCGATCGAGGCGCGGCACTTATTCGTGTTTTCGCGATCGGAGCTGACAAGCCGGTTTAAGGAGCGCGTATAAGTGCTTCAAATTGCTAATTTTTCGTTGCTTTACTACACTTGCGGAAACCTCTCGCCGCTCCCTATCGAACACCCATGAAAACCGACATGTTTTCGTCGCTAAAAGTGCTCCACGGCGCGGCGCGCAGCACCGCTCTGTCGGTGGCCGTCTCGCTGGCCGTCGCAGCGGCGTTCGCTACGCCTGTCAGCACTTTTGCAGCTACGTCTGCTGCATCCGCAAAAATTTCCAAACACGCTAAAACTGCCAGGAAGCCGGCGCAGGCGGCCGCCACCGGAAAGGTGTCGAGCCATGCGGCGAAAGCCGGCAAGGGTGAGGCCGTGAAAGCCGCTGTGGCGGATGAAGATGCCCCGCACGCCGGCGTCAAACGCAAGCGCGTCACGTTCACGGCGAACGGCCGACACCGTTCGGTGGTGCGACGCGTCGCGTACGAGCCGCGCCAGCCGAGCGTCGGCCAGGCGTTTGGTCTGCACGAGACGCCGGACGCGCTGATGCTGCGCTCGAGCGTCGCCTATGTGATCGACCAGAACAGCGGCGAGACGCTGTTCGACAAGAACTCGCGCGCGGTGGTACCGATCGCATCGATCAGCAAGCTGATGACGGCGATGGTGGTGCTCGATTCGAAAGAGCCGATGACCGATCAGATCGAAGTCACCGACGAAGACCGCGACTACGAGAAGAACACCGGTTCGCGTCTGTCGGTGGGCTCGGTGCTGTCGCGCGAGGACATGCTGCACATCGCGCTGATGGCGTCGGAAAACCGCGCGGCGGCGGCGCTGTCGCGCTACTACCCGGGCGGCCGTCCGGCGTTCCTCGCGGCGATGAACGCGAAGGCCAGGCAGCTCGGCATGAACGACACGCACTTCGAGAACCCGACCGGTCTGACGAGCATGAACGTGTCGAGCGCGCGCGATCTCGTGAAGATGGTCAACGCGGCGTATCAGTACCCGTTGATCCGCAAGTTCTCGACCGATCACAGCTATGAGGTGTACACCGGCAAGCGCACGCTCGCGTACAACAGCACGAACGCGCTGGTGCGCAACCCGACGTGGGACATCGGTCTGCAGAAGACCGGCTTCATCAACGAAGCGGGCGAGTGTCTCGTGATGCAGGCGACCATCCACGGCCGGCCGATGATCCTGGTACTGCTCGATTCGTCGGGCAAGTACTCGCGTTTCGCGGACGCGACGCGTCTGCGTACGTGGCTCGACAACGGCGGCGACCAGCCGCGTATCACGAGCGCCGATGCCGGCGGTCCGGGTACCTGATGCAGCAACGCATACTCAGCCGGTGGTAGTCAGTCCGGCTGCAGCTGACGTGCAAAGAAAAAGCCTCGCGGATGCGAGGCTTTTTTCATGGCGCCGGCGGGAGGGCAAAGGGTGCACGGCGGTTGGGCGGCCGCCCCCTTTACTAATGCTGGCCGTGCGAGCCATGTGATCCGTGCCCGCCGTGCGCATGGTCCTGCTGCGGCTGCGGGCGGTAGCCGAGCGATTCCGAAATCATCAACGCGGTCTGGCTCAACTGCCCGAGCCATGAATCCTGCAAACGATCGGCCGGCGCCGACAGCGACAGTCCCGCGACCAGCTTGCCGGTATCGTCGTAGATGCCGGCGGCGATGCAGCGCACGCCCAACTCCAGTTCCTCGTTGTCGCGCGCGCAGGCCTGCTGGCGCACATGCGACAGCTCGCGCTCGAGTTTCGCGAGATCGGTGATGCTGTTCTGCGTGTGGCCCGACAGACCGGTGCGTGTTGCGTAGGCACGCACGCGGGTGGCTTCGTCGGCCGCGAGGAACAGCTTGCCGACCGAGGTCAGATGAAGCGGCGCGCGCCCGCCGATCGCCCGCACCACCTGCATGCCCGAGCGCTCCGAATACGCGCGTTCGATATAGACGATTTCGTCGCCCTGACGCACCGACAGGTTCACGGTCTGCCCGGTCTCGCGGTGCAGCTCGCGCATCGGCGTGAGCGCCGCATCGCGCACCGACAGGCGCGCCTTGACGAGATTGCCCAGTTCGAGCAGGCGCATGCCAAGACGGTAGGTGCCGGGGTCCGAACGGTCGACCAGCCGGCACATCACCATATCGTTCAGGATGCGGTGCGCGGTGGATGGATGCAGCTCCGTGCGGATGGCCAGTTCTTTCAGGCTGACCGGGTCGCTATGCGCCGCCAGTGCGTCGAGCAGGCGCATCATGCGTTCGATCACCTGGATCGAAGTTTTGGGATCCGGGTTCGTATCGCTCATATGAGAATCGGTGGATGCGTCAAACAGCGAAAACTGATTGTATCTCGTATTGTGAAAAAAGCGAACGCTTCGAGGCGCGCTTCCAATCCGGCGCGGCGTGCTTCCTATGCCTTCCGGCCGTTGGTATTGCACCGGCAAACAGCGGATAATCAGGGACGTTTCCCCGCAAGGAGGGCTCATGCGAGTCGGATTGTTCGTCACTTGCCTCGTTGACCTGATGCGTCCCGAGATCGGTTTCTCCGTCATCAAGCTGATCGAAGGCGCCGGTTTCGAGGTCGTAGTGCCGCCCGCGCAAACCTGTTGCGGGCAACCTGCATATAACTCGGGAGACCGCCGCCTCGCGCGCGACCTTGCCGAGAAAACGCTGCGCGAGTTCGAACAGTTCGACTATGTGGTGGTGCCGTCGGGCTCGTGCGGCGGCATGATCCGCGCGCACTACGGCGACCTGTTCCGCGACGATCCCGAACTGATGAACCGTTTCGGCCGCCTGCGCGGCAAGGTGTTCGAGCTGACGGATTTCCTCGTCAACGTCGCGAAGGTGCAGTTGCAACCGGGCGAGTTCGCGGGACAGGTGACTTATCACGACTCGTGTTCGGGCTTGCGCGAACTGGGCGTCAAGGAACAGCCGCGCGAACTGCTCGCGCAGGTCGGCGTCGCGGTCACCGAGATGAAAGGCTGCGAGCATTGCTGCGGCTTCGGCGGCACTTTCGCGGTCAAATACGGCGATATCTCGACCGCGATCGTCGACGAAAAGTGCGCGAACATCGCCGCGAGCGGCGCCGGTGCGGTGGTGCTCGGCGACCTCGGCTGCATGTTGAATATCGAAGGGCGGCTGCGCCGCAACGGTGACTCGACGACGCGCGTGCTGCATATCGCACAGGTGCTGGCCGGCGACGTGTAATCCCCGCGCGGCGAACACCTCCATTGTTCGCGTCACGTTTATCTTGTCTGTCACGCAATGCGTCGGGCGCGAATGCGCCGCGCCTTTCAATGCGATTTCATCAGGGCCGCCATGCAAGTCCAATCGATGCAGTTCAAGGCTCGCGCCGGTCAGAAACTCGCCGACCAGCGCCTGCAGCAGAACCTGACCAAGCTGTCCACGAAGTTCGTGTCGGCGCGCGCGAGCGCGATGACCGCGATCGATTTCCCCGCGACGCGGGCCGCGCTCAAGGAGCGCCGTGATCGCGCGCTCGAGAATCTCGACGTGTGGCTCGAAACCTTCGAGCGCGAGGCGACCCGGCGCGGCGTGACTGTGCTGTTCGCGGAGACCACGCAGGAGGCCGCGCGGCTCGTCGGCGACATTGCGCGCAAGCACGGCGTGAAGAAGGTGATCAAGACCAAGTCGATGGTCACCGAGGAAATGCGTCTGAACGAAGTGCTCGGGCAGATGGGCGTGCAGTCGATCGAAACCGACCTCGGCGAATACATCCTGCAGATCAACGACAACGAGCCGCCAAGCCACATCATCGCGCCGGTCGTTCACAAGGATAAGGACGAGATCGCCGATCTGTTCGCGAAGACGCACGGCCGGCCGCGGCTCACCGAGATTCCCGACTTGACGCGTGAGGCGCGCGAGATGCTGCGGCCGCATTTTCTGAGCGCGGACATGGGCGTGACGGGCGGCAATTTCATCATCGCGGAAACGGGCTCGGTCGCGCTCGTGACCAACGAGGGCAACGAAGGTATGTGCACGGTGATGCCGCGCGTGCATGTCGCTGTCACCGGCATCGAGAAGGTGCTGCCGACGCTCGAGGATCTCGCGACGGCTATGCGCCTGCTGCCGCGTTCGGCAACCGGCCAGGCCACCTCGAACTATTTTTCGATGCTGACCGGGCCGCGTGGCGCGGGCGATCAG
Source organism: Paraburkholderia sp. HC6.4b (assembly GCF_014200875.1). NCBI lineage: Bacteria > Pseudomonadati > Pseudomonadota > Betaproteobacteria > Burkholderiales > Burkholderiaceae > Paraburkholderia > Paraburkholderia sp. HC6.4b. The sequence continues at coordinate 506,252 of NZ_JACHDC010000001.1, read as the reverse complement.
GATGGGCCCGAGCATATGTACGTGGTGCTCGTCGACGGTGGCCGCACAGGGCTGATCGGCGGCGACTTCCAGGAGATGCTTCGCTGCATCCGCTGCGGCGCGTGCATGAACCATTGCCCGGTGTATCAGAAGGTCGGCGGGCACGCGTATGGCTGGGTCTATCCGGGGCCGATGGGGTCGGTGCTGACGCCGAGCTATGTCGGCATCGACAAGGCGCTCGACCTGCCGCAAGCGGCGACGTTATGCGGCGAATGCAATAGCGTGTGTCCGGTCGGTATCCCGCTGTCCGATCTGTTGCGCAAGCTGCGCGAAAAGCAGATGGAGCGACACCTGCGGCCGTGGAAGGAGCGCGCCGGGTTGGCGCTGTGGGGCTGGTTCGCGCTGCATCCCGATGCCTATGCGCTCTTTACCAAACTCGCCGTGCGCGTGCTGGAGCGCATGGGTGGGCGCAATCGGTCGATCGCCAAACTGCCGCTCGGCGGCGCGGGCTGGACCGATACGCGCGACATGCCGGCGCCGGTGGGTCGTACGTTCCGCGAGTTGTATGCCGCGCAGCGCAGCCATATTGGCTGAGCGGGCGGCATTGGGATTGGTTTGACGGCTGCGCGCTCGCGCAGCCGTCGAAATGGGCGAAGAAGCCGGCGGGATGCTTCAGCGCCGCTCCGTCTTCAATGTTCGGTCATCTGCCCCGGCTGACGCGCGGGCGCATTTCTCCCCGAATCGTTGCCTCGTCCACCGCCGTTGCCGGCTTGCGGGTGGCCCGGCGGCGGGCCGCCCGCGCCGGGGTGCGGGCCGCCATTGGCACCACCAGGGCCGTGCGGACCGCCCGCTGCGCCCTGCGGCGGCGGGCCGCCGTGCGGTTGTCCAGGACCGCCGCCATTGTTGCCATGACCGTTGCCGTGATCGCCGTGGTGCCAGTCGTTGTCGTTCGGATGACCGCGATCCGGATAGCCGCGATAGCCAGAGCCCGGCGCCGGGCCGTAGTAGCGTCCCGGACCGTAATCGCCGTAGCCGAGGTACACATTGGTTTGCGGCACGACCGCGGCACCCGGCGCGTATGCGGAATCGTCATAACCGTTGTAGCCGCTATAGGCGCCGTAGCCGTTGCCGTACATCGGCGTGCCGTCCGGATAGACCGCGCAGCCGCCGAGCAGCGCGGCGGCCACCAGGCCAGCGAGAGGTGCAATGCGTTTCATTTTGTGGGACCGATGCCAGTGCAAAGAAATGTAAGGGTAAGAATAAGACCGTGATTGTCGCCGTCCGTCGCGGCGGCTTTGTATGCATTTGTAAGCTTCACTTTTGTGTGCCAGCGATGCGCCACTCGTTCCCGAAAGAGGTGTCAATTGACTGTTTCGTATCAAGCAACGATCTATCTCGCGCGGGCCGCTTTTTCCCGATTGTGAATTCCTATAGCATTTCGTTAGGGCATAGTGCGTCATAAGCTCATGCGCCCCTAATTGAAAAACACATCATGAAAAAGACAATATCGGTGTACTGGCCCCTAGCCATCGTTGTACCGCTCGCGGTGCTCGCCTTTCTGCACGTCAACGGCCAAACCGCTTCGCGCGCTTCGCAGATGCCGCTCGACGCCAACCATCTGACCGCCGAACTCGCACGCGCGGTGTCGTACGGCATGATCGACACGGCGTGGGCATTGCCGGCCAAGCCGATGCGTGCAGCCACGGCGACGCCGCTCGCCGAGGCATCGTAAGCCGGCGCGGCGGACCGCGACGCTCCGAAGCCGCTGATCTTGCTGGCTGCGCCCCGCTCGGCGCGAATCTGTCGAGATTTGTATAATCGCGGCGCAGTCCGCTGACTGTCTGACGACCTCACGCGCGGCGCCTCGGGCGTCGAAAATCCCTGATGAAAACTGTGTCCATCTGTTTCGTTTGCCTCGGGAATATCTGCCGTTCACCGACGGCGGAGGGCGTGATGCGTCATCTGGTCGACGAGGCGAAGCTTGCGGACTGCATCCTGATCGATTCGGCCGGCACCGGCGATTGGCACATCGGCGCGGCGCCCGACGAACGCGCGCAACACGCGGCCCGCCAGCGCGGCTATGCGCTCGACGCGCTGCGCGGCCGCCAGATCACGGTCGCGGACTTCGAGCGCTTCGATCTGCTGATTGCCATGGACGACCGAAACGTCGCCGCGTTGCGTCAACTGTGCCCGCCCGCACAGCGCGACAAGATCCGTCTGCTGATGGAGTTCGTGCCTGAGTCGGATGGCCGCTGGAGCGGCGCGCGAGAGGTTGTCGATCCGTATTTCGGCGGCGCGGAAGGCTTCGAGTTGGTGCTCGATCAATGCGAAGCAGCCTGCCGCGGGCTGATCGCCGCGCTGCGCCCGCAGTTGCTCGCGTAGGCATCGGGCGAAGAACGCAGACGCACCACACGGGTGGGGGCGCGGCGTCGACGTATGGCGATCAATTAAGCGAATGACACAAAATTTACCGCCCATACTTGACTAAATTGCTCATGTATTTATACTTGACCGAACTTGTCGAGAATTGCGGTTCCCACATCATATGAGACTCACCACGAAAGGCCGTTTCGCCGTCACGGCGATGATCGACCTGGCGCTGCGCCAGGAGCAGGGCCCGGTGACGCTTGCGGGTATCAGCCAGCGCCAACACATCTCCCTGTCGTATCTCGAGCAGCTGTTTGGCAAGCTGCGCCGTCATGAAATCGTCGAATCCGTGCGCGGACCGGGCGGTGGCTACAATCTCGCGCGCCGTGCCGAAGAGGTGACGGTAGCCGACATCATCATCGCGGTCGACGAACCGCTCGACGCCACCCAGTGCGGCGGTAAGGGCACGTGCGAAGGCACCAAGCAGCACGACGGCCACTGCATGACGCATGAGCTGTGGTCGACGCTGAACCAGAAAATGGTCGAATACCTCGATTCGGTTTCGCTGAAGGATCTGGTCGATCAGCAGCGTTCGCGCGAAGGCACGCCGGCCGTGCTGCGCGACAGGCGCAACGACGCTCCGGCGGTCGAACCCGTCCGCGTGGCGCCCAAGGGTCCCAATTCCGTTTTCAACATGGCCGGTTCGTGAAGCGCGGCACGCAATAGAAAACCCTCGCCGCAGCCCCATATCGAACCCAGAAGCCAGAGCACATGACGTCCCCGGAGCAATTGATGAACAACGACTCTCTCCATCTGCCCATCTACATGGACTACAGCGCCACGACGCCGATCGATCCGCGTGTGGTGGAAAAGATGATCCCGTATCTGCGCGAGCAGTTCGGCAATCCCGCATCGCGTAGTCACGCTTATGGCTGGACCGCCGAGCGCGCAGTCGAGCAAGCGCGCGAGCAGGTGGCCGCGCTCGTGAACGCCGATCCACGCGAAATCATCTGGACCTCGGGTGCGACGGAGTCGGACAACCTCGCTCTGAAAGGTGCCGCGCACTTCTACAAGAGCAAGGGCAAACACATCATCACGGTGAAGACCGAGCACAAGGCGGTGCTGGACACCACCCGCGAGCTCGAGCGCGAAGGCTTCGAAGTCACCTATCTGGATGTCAAGGACGACGGTCTGATCGACCTCGACGCGTTCAAGGCGGCGCTGCGCCCGGACACGATTCTGGTGTCGGTGATGTCGGTCAACAACGAGATCGGCGTCATCCAGGACATCGAGGCGATTGGCGAGATCATGCGCGAGAAGGGCATCATTTTCCACGTCGACGCGGCGCAGGCCACCGGCAAGATCCAGATCGATCTGCAGAAGCTGAAGGTCGACCTGATGTCGTTCTCGGCGCACAAGACCTACGGCCCGAAGGGCATCGGCGCGCTTTACGTGCGTCGCAAGCCGCGTATCCGTATCGAGGCGCAGATGCACGGCGGCGGTCACGAGCGCGGCATGCGTTCGGGCACGCTCGCGACGCACCAGATCGTCGCCATGGGTGAAGCGTTCCGTATCGCGCGTGAAGAGATGGCGACCGAAAACGAGCGCATCCGCATGCTGCGTGACCGGCTGCTGAAAGGCCTGTCGCAAATCGAGGAAGTGTATGTGAACGGCGACATGGAAAAGCGTGTGCCGCACAACCTGAACATCAGCTTCAATTTCGTCGAAGGCGAATCGCTGATCATGGCGGTGAAGGACGTCGCGGTGTCGTCGGGCTCGGCGTGCACATCGGCGTCGCTGGAGCCGTCGTACGTGCTGCGCGCGCTTGGCCGCAACGACGAACTCGCGCACAGCTCGATCCGCTTCACGGTGGGACGCTTCACGACCGAGCAGGAAATCGACTACGTGATCAACCTGCTGAAGTCGAAGATTTCCAAGCTGCGCGATCTGTCGCCGCTGTGGGAAATGCACAAGGACGGGATCGATCTGTCGACCATCCAGTGGGCCGCGCACTGACGCGCCGGCTGGACGAAGCGGACATCGAACGTTCATCGCATTGCAGGTTGAAACGAATCAAGGAGTGTAATCATGGCTTATAGCGACAAGGTCCTCGACCACTACGAAAACCCGCGCAACGTCGGTTCCTTCGCGAAGGACGACGACACGGTCGGCACCGGCATGGTCGGTGCGCCGGCCTGCGGCGACGTGATGAAGCTGCAGATCCGCGTCGGCGCGGACGGCATCATCGAAGACGCGAAGTTCAAGACCTACGGCTGCGGCTCGGCCATCGCATCGAGCTCGCTCGTCACCGAATGGGTGAAGGGCAAGACGCTCGACCAGGCGATGTCGATCAAGAACACGCAGATCGCCGAAGAACTGGCACTGCCGCCGGTGAAGATCCACTGCTCGATCCTCGCGGAAGACGCGATCAAGGCAGCGGTCGCCGACTACAAGCAGCGCCACGGCGAAGCAGCGCTTGCCGAAGACGGCAAGGCCGCCTGAGCAACAGGGTAAGAACGGAGTAACCGGTGAGCGCGGCGCGGACACGCGCGCCGCGCGCTCTGGCAACTGAGAAACGTTATGGCAATTACGTTGACCGAAAAGGCAGCACAGCACGTCCAGAAGTATCTGACCCGCCGCGGTAAGGGCATCGGGTTGCGCGTCGGCGTGCGCACCACCGGTTGCTCGGGCCTCGCCTACAAGCTCGAGTACGTGGACGAAGTCGCGCCTGAAGATCAGGTGTTCGAGACGGGCGGCGTGAAGGTCGTCGTCGACCCGAAGAGTCTCGCGTATATCGACGGCACCGAGCTCGACTTCGCACGCGAAGGGCTGAACGAAGGCTTCAGGTTCAACAACCCGAACGTGAAAGACGAATGCGGCTGCGGCGAGTCGTTCCGCGTCTAGATTCGTTACCTTCCGCGTGCGGCGGATAAAAGGCGGCGCGGGCCGCCTTTTTAGTTTGATCCGCGCTCCACTGAACCGGTCACGCCTGACAAGGCCCGACTTCTCCATACCAGTTTTCATCAACGGACTTTAATCCGATGGCCTCGCTGAACGACAGCCACTTCGATCTGTTTGGTCTGCCGGCGCAATTCGCGCTCGACGCGAGCACGCTCGATCACGCGTACCGCACCGTGCAGGCGCAGGTGCATCCGGATCGCTTCGCGGCGGCCGGCGATGCGCAAAAGCGCATCGCGATGCAGTGGGCGACGCGCGCGAACGAGGCCTATCAGACGCTGCGCGATCCGCTCAAGCGCGCGACCTATCTGCTGTCGTTGCGCGGCATCAACGTCGGCGCGGAGAACAACACGGCGATGGAGCCCGCGTTCCTGATGCAGCAGATGGAGTGGCGCGAGAACATCGAGGACGCGGCCGCGGCGAAGAACGTCGACGCGCTCGACGCGCTGCTCATCGAGTTGCGCGACGAGGAGCGTCGGCGCTTCGACAAGCTCGGCGCATCGCTCGATCACGGCGCGAATCAGGCGGCGGGCGAGGCGGTGCGGCAGCTGATGTTCATCGAGCGCGTCGCGTCGGAAATCGATGCCCAGATCGAGCGGCTCGAAGGCTAGCGCGGTTTCGCGCGACGCGCGCAAAAGCGCGGCGCGGGCAAGCAGCAACAGTAGGCAGCGACGTAGTAAGCGACAAACAAAAAACCAGAGCGGCCGCGAGCCGCGGCATCACCCCAGCAACGCGAATATTCAGGACGGGGCACAACGTCCCCGAGAAGATCCAGATGGCCTTACTGCAAATCTCCGAACCCGGCATGGCGCCGGCGCCTCACCAGCGGCGTCTGGCGGTCGGTATCGATCTCGGCACCACCAACTCCCTCGTCGCCGCTGTGCGCAGCGGCGTGCCCGATGTGCTGCCCGACGAAGACGGGCACGTGCTGCTGCCGTCGGTGGTGCGTTACCTGGAGCAGGGCGGCCGTCGCATCGGCCGCCGGGCGAAGGCCGAAGCCGCGACCGACCCGCGCAACACGATCGTGTCGGTCAAGCGCTTCATGGGCCGCGGCAAGGCCGAGGTGGAGGGCGCCGAAAACGCGCCGTACGACTTCGTCGATGCACCCGGCATGGTGCAGATCCGCACCGTCGACGGCGTGAAGAGCCCGGTCGAGGTGTCGGCTGAAATTCTCGCGACGCTGCGCCAGCGCGCCGAAGACACGCTCGCCGACGAGCTCGTCGGCGCGGTAATCACGGTGCCCGCTTACTTCGACGAAGCGCAGCGCCAGGCGACCAAGGACGCCGCGCGCCTCGCGGGGCTGAACGTGCTGCGTCTGCTCAACGAACCGACCGCTGCGGCGATCGCCTACGGTCTCGACAACGGCGCGGAAGGTTTGTACGCGGTCTACGACCTCGGCGGCGGCACCTTCGACCTGTCGATCCTGAAGCTCACCAAGGGCGTTTTCGAAGTGCTCGCGGCGGGCGGCGATTCCGCGCTCGGCGGCGACGACTTCGACCATGCGCTATATCGCCATGTGCTCGAACAGGCCGGCATCGCGTCGCAGACGCTCGCGCCGCACGACGTGCGCCTGCTGCTCGATAGCGTGCGCGAGGCCAAGGAGGCGCTGTCGAGCGCGTCGCAAACCACCCTCAAGCTCACGCTTGCCAACGGCACCGCGCTCGATCTCACGATCGACGAAGCCACTTTCGAGACCATCACGGCCGCGCTGGTGCAACGCACGCTGGGCCCGACGAAAAAGGCGCTGCGCGACGCGAAGGTCACCACGAAGGAAATCAAGGGCGTCGTGCTGGTCGGCGGCGCGACGCGCATGCCGGTGATCCGCCGCGCGGTCGAGGCGTTCTTCGGCCAGCCGCCGCTCGTCAATCTCGATCCGGATCAGGTCGTCGCACTCGGCGCCGCGATCCAGGCCGATCTGCTCGCCGGCAACCGCGGGGCGGAAGGCGACGAATGGCTACTGCTCGACGTGATTCCGCTGTCGCTCGGCGTCGAGACGATGGGTGGCCTCACCGAAAAGATCATTCCGCGCAACTCGACGATTCCAGTCGCGCGCGCGCAGGATTTCACGACCTTCAAGGACGGCCAGACCGCGATGGCGATTCACGTCGTCCAAGGCGAGCGCGAGCTCGTCAGCGATTGCCGTTCGCTCGCGCGCTTCGAGCTGCGCGGCATTCCGCCGATGGCCGCCGGCGCCGCGCGCATTCGCGTGACCTATCAGGTCGACGCCGACGGCCTGCTGTCGGTGTTTGCGCGCGAGCTGGCGTCGGGCGTGGAGGCATCGGTCGTCGTGAAGCCTTCGTATGGCCTCGCCGACGACGACATCGCGCGCATGCTCGAAGACAGCTTTTCGACCGCTGAAATCGACATGCGCGCGCGCGCATTGCGCGAGGCGCAGGTCGAAGCGCAGCGTCTCGTCGAAGCGACCGACGCGGCGCTCGCCGCCGACGCCGAGCTGCTCGACGACAGCGAACGCGCCGAACTCGACGCGCTGCTCGCCGCGCTGCGCAACGTCGCGCCAGGCGAAGACGTCGGCGCGATCGAAGCCGCGACGAAGGCGCTCGCCGAAGGCACCGACGAATTCGCCGCGCGCCGCATGAACAAGGGAATTCGCCGCGCGCTGTCGGGCCGCAAGCTCGACGAGATCTGAACGGGCGAGCGTAGCGACAGCAACGTGCACGCGACGCGCGCTCAGGCCGCGCACGAATTGCGCCCCCCACGAACCACCGATCGCGCCCGCGCGGACTTAAAAAGTCCGCGCGGCGCCAGTAAAATGGCACGGAGCCTGCACCCGGCATTGCTGGCAGCCGCCGTGCCTCAGACCCAAACGGAAACTGTATGCCTCAAATCGTTGTGCTGCCTCACGTCGAACTGTGCCCGGAAGGCGCGGTGATCGACGCCGTTCCCGGCAAGAGCATCTGCGACAACCTGCTCGATAACGGTATCGAAATCGAGCATGCGTGCGAGAAGTCGTGCGCGTGCACGACCTGCCACGTAATCGTGCGTGAGGGTTTCGCCGCCTTGACGCCATCCGAGGAAGACGAGGACGATCTGTTGGACAAGGCATGGGGGCTGGAACCGGCTTCGCGCCTGTCGTGTCAGGCGGTCATGCCGGACGAGCAGGATCTGGTCGTCGAAATTCCGCGTTACTCGATCAATCACGCGAAGGAAAATCACTAACAGGAGGGTGCCGCCATGAAGTGGACCGATACGCAAGACATCGCGATGGCTCTGACGGACAAGCATCAGGACGTCGATCCACAGCAGGTGCGTTTCACCGACCTGCACCGCTGGGTGACCGAGCTCGAAGGCTTCGACGACGATCCGAACCGTTCGAGCGAAAAGATTCTCGAAGCGATTCAGGCGGCATGGATCGAAGACGCAGATTATTGAACGCGTGTTCGAACGGGTGCATTGAACTCCAAAGAAAAGGCGATTCCGATGGAATCGCCTTTTTTCATGGCGCGTCGACGAACGTTGGGCGCCGAGCTCAGCTCAGTCGGCGACGAGGCCGCCGTTCTGAACGCGCACGCGCTCGCCGTCGCGCAACGGCGGCGCCTCGCTATAGGTGAAGTAGCGCGTCTTGCCGTCTTCCATGTGCACGCGCACCGAATACGACGTCGTGCTGCGCAGATGTTTTTCGACCGAGTTGCCGGCGAACCCGCCGCCCAGCGCGCCGAGCAGCGTCATCGCGGTACGCCCGCCGCCGGCGCCGAATTGATTACCGACGACGCCCCCGGCCACCGCACCGCCGACCGCGCCAATGCCGGTGCCATGTCCTTCATGCCGAACCGCCGAGATCGCGACGACGGTGCCGCAGGTCGCGCAATAAGCGGCATGCGGCGCCGGCTGCTGCGCATACTGCGGCGCGGCCTGTGCCTGCTGTTGCTGCGCGTATTGCTGCAGGGTTGGAGCGGCGGCAGGGGCGGCCGGCACCGCTTGCTGAGCCTGATCTTGCCGCTGTTGCGCAGATGGCTTGACCGGCGCGGCCGAATCGACGACGCCCGGCGCTTGCGTGCTGACCTGCGCGGCCTGCGTCTGATCGTTCTGTGCGCCGTTACCCGACGCCTTCGGGAACACGCCGGTGATCGCCGCGGTAGCGACGAGACTCGCGACGAGCACCGCGCCGGCGGCCACCGCGATCAAGGGATGAAGACGACGTGGCTGCGTGGGTTGATGAGTAGGGGTGTCCATGTAGGGCCTCCGTTTCTGACAGAGCCGACTTCTTGTGAGACTGATTGTCGGGCAATTCGATCCGGGCAGCGTTTCTATTTGTAACCGCTCAGATGGCGCCCTCGGGCGTGGGTAGGCGCCCTTTACGCGGTGCGCTTTGGTGTCAACAAACTTCTAAGACCATCGAGTCCGCGGCGACTTGCGCGCGAACGAGCAGCTTTTACCGCTGGTTACAAACGATGAGAAGCAGAAAACGGTCCCGCAAAGTGAAAACGCGCGCATAAGAAAACGCCCGGCATCAACCGGGCGCTCTTCAAACCATCGCATTGCTCGCGAAGCACAACGCGCGCTCGCGCCCAGCGTCGCTCAGTCTTCGCGCCGCAGATGCGGGAACAGAATCACGTCGCGGATGCTCGGGCTATCGGTCAGCATCATGACCAGACGGTCGATGCCGATACCGCAGCCGCCCGCCGGCGGCATGCCGTACTCGAGCGCGCGGATGTAGTCGGCGTCGTAGAACATCGCTTCCTCGTCGCCGGCGTCTTTCTGGTCGACCTGCTTCTTGAAGCGCGCGGCCTGATCTTCCGGATCGTTGAGCTCCGAGAAGCCGTTGGCGATTTCGCGGCCGGTGATGAACAGCTCGAAACGCTCGGTGATGCCTGCCACCTTGTCCGACGCACGCGCGAGCGGCGACACCTCGATCGGATAGTCGATGATGTAGGTCGGCTCCCACAGTTGCGACTCGGCGGTCTCTTCGAACAGCGCCAGTTGCAGCGAGCCGATGCCCGCGTTGAGGAACTGCGGCTGCGACGCATCGACGCCGAACTTCTTCAGCTCGGCGCGCAGGAACGTGCCGTCGGCGAGCTGCTCGTTCGTGTATTGCGGCGCGTATTTCTGGATCGCCTGCGTGATCGTGAGCCGATGGAACGGCTTCGACAGATCGAGCTCGCGGCCCTGATAAGTGATGGTGGCCGTGCCGAGCGCATCGATCGCGGCCTGGCGAATCAGCTGCTCGGTGAAGTCCATCAGCCACTTGTAATCGGTGTAGGCCGCGTAGAACTCGATCATCGTGAATTCCGGGTTGTGGCGCACGGATACGCCCTCGTTGCGGAAATTACGATTGATCTCGAACACGCGCTCGAAGCCGCCCACCACCAGCCGCTTCAGGTACAGCTCCGGCGCGATGCGCAGGAACATCTGCATGTCGAGCGCATTGTGGTGCGTCGAGAACGGCTTGGCCGCCGCGCCGCCCGGAATCGGGTGCAGCATCGGTGTTTCGACTTCCATGAAGTTCGCGTCGGCCATGTACTTGCGGATCGACGAAATCGCCTTCGTGCGCGCGACGAACGTGCGGCGCGTTTCCGGCGTGACGATCAGATCGACATAGCGCTGGCGGTACTTCATTTCCTGGTCGGCGAGACCGTGGAACTTGTCCGGCAGCGGACGCAGCGACTTCGACAGCAGACGCAGCTCCGTGCAGCGCACCGATAGCTCGCCCTTGTTGGTGCGGAACAGCACGCCGCGCGCGGCGACGATGTCGCCCATGTCCCACTTCTTGAATGCGTCGTAGGTCTCCTGACCGACGTCGGCCGGTGTGATGAAGAACTGGATCTGACCCGAGCCGTCGCGCACGGTTGCGAAACTTGCCTTGCCCATCACGCGTTTCAGCATCATGCGGCCAGCGATCGCGACTTCGAGCGGATGCGCTTCGAGCGCTTCCTTGTCGGCGTGCTCGTACTGCGCCTGCAGATCTTCGGCGTGGTGCGTGGGACGGAAATCGTTCGGATAGGCGACGCCTCGCTCACGCAGTTCGCGCAGCTTTTCGCGGCGCTCGGCGATGATCTTGTTGTCGTCCGCTTCGGGCACGACAGTCGGCTGGGTCGGTTCAGTCATGATGATTTGGTATTCGGTGGCCCGCCGCGGAGTGCTCCGCTGGCGGGAAGCCAGTCAGTGTAAAAACCTCAGGCGGTACTGGAAAAACGGCGAATAAATAGCGTGGAAGCAACGCAAAAGCAGCAACGAAGAAGGTGCGGTCCCGATCGGTGAACGGGGCCGCGCCGTGCGCGCCTAGACGCCCTGTTTCAGGCTCGCGCTGATGAACGGATCGAGGTCACCGTCGAGCACGCTCTTCGTATTGCTGATTTCGACGTTGGTGCGCAGATCCTTGATGCGGCTGTTGTCGAGCACGTACGAGCGGATCTGATGGCCCCAACCCACATCGGTCTTGCCGGCTTCCAGCTTGTCCTGCTCGGCCTGACGCTTGCGGATTTCCGCTTCATACAGGCGCGATTTCAGCATCGCCATGGCTTCGGCGCGGTTGCGGTGCTGCGAGCGGTCGTTCTGGCACTGCACGACGATGCCCGACGGCATGTGCGTGATACGCACCGCGGAGTCGGTCTTGTTGATGTGCTGACCGCCCGCGCCCGAAGCACGGTACGTGTCGATGCGCAGGTCGGCCGGGTTGATGTCGACTTCGATCGAGTCGTCGATTTCCGGGTACACGAACACCGACGAGAACGACGTGTGACGACCGCCCGACGAGTCGAACGGCGACTTGCGCACGAGCCGGTGCACGCCGGTTTCGGTACGCAGGAAGCCGTACGCGTAGTCGCCTTCGATCTTGATCGTCGCGTTCTTGATGCCGGCGACGTCGCCTTCGGTCTGCTCGAGCACTTCGGTCTTGAAGCCCTTGCGCTCGCAATAACGCAGATACTGGCGCAGCAGCATCGACGCCCAGTCGCACGCCTCGGTGCCGCCGGCGCCGGCCTGGATGTCGAGAAAGGCGTTGTTGGGATCGGCCGGGTTCGCGAACATCCGGCGGAATTCCATGTCGGCGACGCGTGCCTCGATGGCCTGGGCGTCACCCTCGCAGGCGAGCAGCGTGTCGTCGTCGGCTTCTTCGCGTGCCATCTCGAACAGGTCTTGCGCGTCGCGCACGTCGTTCGCGATCGACGTGAGCTTGCCGACCGTGTCGTCGAGCAGCTTCTTTTCCTTACCGAGCGCCTGGGCGTGCTTCGAGTCGTTCCAGACGTCCGGGTCTTCGAGTTCCCGGTTGACTTCGATTAGACGCAGTGCTTTGTCGTCGTAGTCAAAGATACCCCCGTAGGTCGTCCGCGCGCTTGCGCAGGTCGGCCAGAGAGGCTTCGATCGCGTTGAGACGTTCCGCTTCCATGTCGATCTTCTATTCTGCGTAAAAAGCAGAAATTATAGCCGATCGGCACGCCGCGCCGGAGCCTCGCGGGCGATCTGGCGCGTGTTCGCGATTGATTTTGCGGAAGATTTCAGCTCACCGCGTGCTCGACGATCAGTTGCACGCGCGACACGCCGTTCCATGTATCGCTCGCGAGCCGATAGGCGACGGTGGTGCGCGCAGGCAGCGTCTCGGTGTGATTGAACCAGATCGCGTTGAAGCGCTGGCGGCCGCGCAGCAGTTGCAGCTTCAGGTGCTTGTCCTTCACCAACGCCTGCGAGGCGACCTCGAATTCGCCGGAGAACACTGGCGCCGGAAAACCCTGGCCCCAGACGGCCGCGTCGAGCATTTCGACGAATTGCGGCGTGAAGTACGCGTCTTCGAGCTCGCCGTCGGTTTCGATCGTGCGCGCGAGCGCCTGCGCGGACAGCCATTCGCGGCCGACCGCCTCGAACGCGGCGGTGAAGCGCGGCACGTCGGCGGCGGCGATCGTCAGGCCCGCGGCCATCGCGTGGCCGCCGAATTTGACGATCAGGTCCGGCTCGCGCTTCGAGATCAGATCGAGCGCGTCGCGCAGGTGGAAGCCCGCGATCGAGCGGCCCGAGCCCTTGACGAGCACGCCCGTATCGTCGGCCGGCGCGAACGTGAACGACGGGCGGTGGAACTTCTCTTTCAGCCGTCCCGCGACGATGCCGATCACGCCCTGATGCCAGCCCGGATTGAACAACGTGATCGTGGTCGCGCCGTCGGGATCGACCGTCGACAGGTCGTCCAGCGCCTGCTGCTGCATGCCCGCCTCGATTTCGCGGCGCTCGCGGTTCATCGTGTCGAGCTGCTGCGCGAGTTCCCATGCGCGGCCGACGTCGTCGGTGGTCAGGCATTCGATGCCGAGCGACATGTCCGACAGCCGTCCCGCCGCGTTCAGGCGCGGTCCCAGCGCGAAGCCGAGGTCGAAGCCGGAGGCGTTGCGCGCGTCGCGCGCGGCGGCGCGAAACAGCGCGGCGATGCCCGGCTGCATGCGGCCGCGGCGGATGCGCTGCAGACCTTGCGCGACCAGCACGCGGTTGTTGCCGTCGAGTTTGACGACATCGGCGACGGTGCCGAGTGCGACCAGATCGAGCAGGCCGTCGAGGCGCGGCTCGGGCAGCGCGTCGCCGAACGCCCCACGGCGGCGCAGTTCGGCGCGCAGCGCGAGCAGCACGTAGAACATCACGCCGACGCCGGCGAGGCACTTGCTCGGGAACGTGCAGCCCGGCTGATTCGGATTGACGATCGCCCGCGCGGCGGGCAGTTCGTCGCCGGGCAGGTGGTGGTCGGTGACGAGCACGTCGATGCCAAGGGCGTTGGCCGCTGCGACGCCGTCGACGCTCGCGATGCCGTTGTCGACGGTGATCAGCAGATCGGGCTTGCCGGCCGCGCTACGCACCGCCAGCTCGACGATGTCCGGCGTGAGCCCGTAGCCGTGCTCCATGCGGTTCGGCACCAGGTAGTCGATGCGCGCGCCGAACATGCGCAGCCCGCGCACCGCGACCGCGCAGGCGGTCGCGCCGTCGCAGTCGTAGTCCGCGACGACCAGCATGCGGCGCTGCTGCTGGAGCGCGTCGGCGAGCAGCGCGGCGGCCGCGTCGCAGCCCTTCAGTTCGGCTGGCGGCACGAGCCGCGCGAGGCCGGTTTCGACGTCCTCGGGCAGGCACACGCCGCGCGATGCGTACAGGCGCGCGAGCACCGGATGCAGGCCGCAGCGGGTCAACACTTCGGCGTCGACGGGGGAGCAGGGGCGCGTAACGATTCGGGTCATGCGGAAGGGCCGTGGATCATTCGATGAAAAGCGAGGCCAGCACGCGCCGCCGCCAGAATTTGCGCAGATCGCCGCGCGTGACCGTCAGCGTCACCGAGCCGGTGTCGCCGCACAGCGTGAGGCCGAGCTCGGCGAGTTCGCCCGACTGCAATGCCGCGAGCGCGGGCGCGAACCAGTCGGTCTGCAGCGCGGCGAATGCCTGGTTCCAGCGCGCCCAGTCCTGTTCGATGTAGGGCGCGGAGAAGGGGTCGAGTTCGACGAGCGTTGCGCCGCTGCCGTTGGCGGTACCGCGCAGCGCCGCGGCCAGTTCGCGATACGACGCCGGCGGCGCACCTGTCGCGACCCCCGCGCTGAGCGCGAGACCGCGCGTTGCGGCGGCATCGGACAGCACCTGCGCGAACGGACTGTGCACGCTCCGCGCGGCGCCTTGCGCGTGAAACCAGATCGAGTTGACGGCCGGCAGCCCGCGCGCCTCCCGCGCTTCGTTGACCGGATGCTCGAACCACGCCATCTGCACTTCGTTCTGCAGCTTCATCCACGCGCGAGAGCGTTCGCCGGAATGCGCTTCGTGCGGCAACCAGATCTCGATGTTGCGGCCGCTCGCGCGCAACGGCGACGCGCCCGCGAGCGAACCGAAAGCGTCGCTCGACAGATACCAGCGGATTGGCTTGGGCGCCTCGATGCGCACGCCGAGTTCCTCGATCAGCGGACGTGCGAGCGCGAGCAGCGTGCTCGCTTCGGCGTCCGACAGATTGAGCGACGCCGGGTCGATCAGCACCAGGTGGTCGTGCGCGATGTGCACGTGCACCGGCTGCACGCAGGCCCACGTCGCGCTGCCGGGTTCGCCGCCGTCGGCGCGCAGCATGTAGGGCGCGAGCGGGGCTTCGTCGGCGGCGGCCGAGGCGCCGTCGGGCAGCGCGCCGAATTGTCGCGCGACCCAGCGCTCGTGCGGCAGCGTGCGCTGAAAATCCTCGCCGATCACGCGTTCGATCAGCGTCGCGCGCGCGATCAGCCGGTCGAGAGCGGGGCACTGGATGTCGTGAAGCGCGGTGGAGGCGTCGGCCGCGGCAGGCAGCGCGAAGGGCAGCAGAAGATGGAGGCGGTCGGCAGGCATGATGCTGCGCATTGTAGGGCAAACGGTGCGAGTATTTCGACGAAGCGCGGCCGGTTTGTCGATGGCGCGGCCGAGGCACGTCCTTTGCGCGAGCCGGCGGCATTGTGTGGCAAACTTCGCGCTTGATCGCCGGACCCGGCAGGGTGGCGCACCGCGGCGCCGCGCCTCTATGCGCCGGCAGAGCCGCACAGCGGCCGGGCGCGCGAGGAACGATCCGCGCCGCCGCGAGCCCAACGATCACGACGTTCGGGCCGCACGGCGGACGTCGATGTCCGCCGGTCCCGACATACAGTCGAAGAACGCACAAAAGGATTCGCTTGAAATTTCCCTACGAATGGCAGATTGGCTGGCGCTACACACGCGCCGGCAAACGCACGACCGGTAACGGCTTCATTTCGTTCATCGCGCTGGTGTCGATGTCGGGCATCGCGCTTGGCGTCGCGGCGCTGATCGTCGTGTTGTCGGTGATGAACGGCTTTCAGAAAGAGGTGCGCGACCGCATGCTGTCGGTGCTCGCGCACGTCGAGATCTTTTCGCCGACCGGTTCGATGCCCGACTGGCAACTGACCGCGAAGGAGGCGCGCCAGAACAAGGAGGTGATCGGCGCGGCGCCCTACGTCGAGGCCCAGGCGCTGCTGACGCGCCAGGACGCGGTGAGCGGCGTCGCGTTGCGTGGCATCGAGCCGACGCTCGAGCCTGAAGTGTCCGACATCGGCAAGGAAATGAAAGGCGGCAAGCTGGCCGACCTCGTGCCCGGCGGCTTCGGCATCGTGCTCGGCGCCGATCTGGCGGCCAATCTCGGCGTGCAGTTGAACGACAAGATCACGCTCGTCGCGCCCGAAGGCACGATCACGCCGGCCGGCATGCTGCCGCGCCTGAAGCAGTTCACGGTGGTCGGCATCTTCGAGTCGGGCCATTACGAATACGACAGCACGCTCGCGCTGATCAACATCAAGGACGCGCAGGCGCTGTTCCGGCTGCCCGCACCGACCGGCGTGCGGTTGCGCCTCACCGACATGCAGCGCGCGCCGGAAGTCGCGCATCAGCTCGCGCGCACGCTGTCGGGCGATCTGTACATCCGCGACTGGACCCAGCAGAACAAGACCTGGTTCTCGGCGGTGCAGATCGAGAAGCGCATGATGTTCATCATCCTGACGCTGATCATTGCGGTGGCCGCGTTCAATCTGGTGTCGTCGCTGGTGATGACGGTGACCAACAAGCAGGCCGATATCGCGATCCTGCGCACGCTCGGCGCGCAGCCCGGCTCGATCATGAAGATCTTCGTCGTGCAGGGCGTGACGATCGGCTTCATCGGCACGGCGACCGGCGTCGTGCTCGGCTGTCTGATCGCGTGGAGCATTCCGTGGCTCGTGCCGATGATCGAGCATCTGCTCGGCGTGCAATTCCTGCCGCCGTCGGTGTACTTCATCAGCGAGCTGCCGTCGGAGCTGGTTCCGGCGGACGTCGCGCGCATCGGCATCATCGCGTTCGTGCTGTCGGCGCTCGCGACGCTCTATCCGAGCTGGCGCGGCGCGAAGGTCCGTCCGGCGGAGGCGCTGCGCTATGAATGACCGCCTCGTCCATCCCTCAACCGATTCATCCATGACCGCTCAGGACTCCGCGTCGCATCCGTTCGTGCTCGAAGCCACCGGCATTTCCAAAGCGTTCGTGCAGGGCGGGCTGAACGTGCAGGTGCTCAACAATGCGCAACTCGCCGTGCGGCGGGGCGAGAAGCTCGCGATCGTCGGCGCGTCGGGCTCCGGCAAGAGCACGCTGCTGCACGTGCTCGGCGGTCTCGACGATCCGAGCACGGGCCACGTGTCGGTGCTCGGCAAGCCGTTCACGAAACTCTCCGAGCGCGAGCGCAACGTCCTGCGCAATCGCGCGCTCGGTTTCGTGTATCAGTTTCACCATCTGCTGCCGGAGTTTTCCGCCCTCGATAACGTCGCGATGCCGCTGCGGATTCGTCGCGAGACGACCGAAGTCGCGCGCCGCGAGGCCATGGCGGTGCTGGAGCGCGTCGGCATGGGGCATCGCGCGAAGCATCGGCCGGGCGAGCTGTCGGGCGGCGAGCGTCAGCGTGTCGCGATCGCGCGTGCGCTCGTCACGAAGCCCGCCTGCGTGCTCGCCGACGAGCCGACCGGTAACCTTGACGGCGGCACCGCCGACACGGTCTTCAACCTGATGCTCGAACTGTCGCGCACGCTCGAGACGAGCTTCGTGATCGTCACGCACGACCCGGAGCTGGCGGGCCGCTGTGATCGCATCATGCGGTTGCGCGACGGCGTGCTGCACGAAGAGCCGCCGGTGCCGGTCTGAGTGCGGGCCGGCACGGTCCGTCCTCTTGCCAGCGAGATAACCCATGTGGATCGATACGCACTGCCATCTCGACGCTTCGGAGTTCGACGCCGACCGTGATGCGGTTGCGGCGTCCGCGCGCCATGCGGGGGTGTCGCGCATCGTGATTCCGGCGATCGGGCGACAGAACTTCGCGGCGGTGCGCGAGCTCGCGCATCGCGTCGACGGCGGCGCGTACGCGCTCGGCATTCATCCGCTCCTCACGCCGCACGCCGTCGATGCCGACCTCGACCTGTTGCGCATGGAGATCGAGGCGAGTCTCGACGATCCGCGCTTCGTCGGCATCGGCGAGATCGGGCTCGACTATTTCGTCGACGGCCTCGACGATGCGCGCCAGCAGTTTTTCTACAACGGCCAGTTGCAGCTCGCGCGCGAATTCGATTTGCCGGTCATCTGCCATGTGCGCAAATCGCAGGATCAGGTGATCAAAGGACTGCGCCGGCATCAGATTCATCGCGGCATCGCGCACGCGTTCAATGGCAGTTTCCAGCAGGCGCAGGCGTACATCGATCAGGGCATGCATCTTGGGTTCGGCGGCAACCTCACGTTCGAGCGCGCCCGGCAGATCCGGCGACTCGCCGAACAGCTGCCGTTCGATGCGCTGGTCGTCGAGACCGACGCGCCGGATATCGCGCCGTCGTGGATGTACAGGCAGCGCAATTCACCCGAGCAGATTCCGGCGATCGGCGCGAGCCTCGCGCGACTGCGCGGTGTCACTTCCGACGCAGCCGCCCTTGGCACAACGGCTAACGCGCTCGCCGCGCTGCCGCGACTCGCGCTTTCCTCTGCATAATCGATTCCGTTGATCGAAAGGGTTCGCGTCGGGCGATCCCCACGCCCGGCGGGCTCGCTGCTGCCCGTTCGCTGGCGCGGTGACGAGGCCCGGCGCCAGCGGGTACGGAGGGCGGATGCGGGCGGTCTGGTGTGGATTTGCGTTGGGGGTGGTCTGGCTGCAGCGACAGGCGGTGTTGCCGGATACAGGCACATGGTGCGCGTTGATACTGCTCGGCTGCACGGCGGCCGGCGTTGCGGTGTGGGGTTTGCGTGGCGGCGGAGCGGCTGCGGCGGCGGGTGTGACAGGTGCGGCAGGTGCGGCCGGTGCGGCGCTCCAGCGCGAACACGAGCGGGGCTTCTCGCACCAGCTCGCTAGCGGCGTATGGCGCGACGCTCGCATGCGGCGGGTGGCCGGTTGGGGCGCGGTGTGGTGCGCGGCGATCTGCGTCGGCTTCGGCTACGCGGCCGTGCGCGCGCAAACGCGGCTCGCGGTGAGCCTGCCGCACGAGTGGGAGGGGCGCGATATCGAGGTGGTCGGCACGATCAAGGGATTGCCGACGCGTGACGACAAAGGCGCGCGCTTCCTGTTCGACGTCGAGACGAACGGTGCGCGGCTCGCCGCTTTCCCGCGCGTGATCCAGCTAGCCTGGATCGCGCGCGGCGCCGCGACGCCGCGGCTCGAACCGGGCGAACGCTGGCGTCTGACCGTGCGCCTGAAGCGCCCGCACGGCAACGCGAATTTCGGCGTGCGCGATGCAGAGGCGAGTCTGCTCGCGCGCAACGTCCGCGCGACCGGCTACGTGAGCGTGCCGGACCATGCGCGGCGCCTGACCGGTCACGCGCGCGGGCTCGCCGTGCTGGTCGACCGCTGGCGCGCCGGGTTGCGTGCGCGTATCGACGCGGTGCTTGCCGATGCGCCGCATCGCGGCATCGTCGTCGCGCTCGCGATCGGCGCGCAGGACGAAGTGAGCCCCGCCGACTGGCAATTGATGCGCGGCACCGGCACGAGTCATCTGGTGGCGATTTCGGGCTTGCATCTCGGCTTGGTCGCGGGGCTGACCGGCTGGCTCGCGGCGGCAATCTGGCGACGTTCGGGGTGGCTCGGCCGCAACTGGCCGCTGCGCTTGCCCGCGCAGCTCGTCGGCGTGACGGCGGGTGCGATGTTCGCCGCACTGCATGCCGCGCTCGCGGGCTTCAACGTGCCAGCGCAACGCGCGCTGTGGATGGCCGCGCTCGTCGCGCTGGCGTTCGTCGGCGGCCGGCAGCTAGCGCGCTCCACGGTGCTCGCGTGGGCGCTCGGGCTCGTGCTGCTGGTCGATCCGTGGGCGGTCGTGTCGGCCGGATTCTGGCTGTCGTTTTGCGCGGTCGGCGCGATCCTGTTCGCGATGTCGGGGCGGCCGCGCGTGCGGGTTCCACTGGCGTCCCGTCAACATGAAGGCGAGGAGGGCAGCGCGGCGTGTCCCGTATCGATCCGGCGTCTGCGCGTGCTCGCCGAACGGTTGCGCAGCGCCGCTCACGCGCAGTTCGCGGTGACGGTCGCGCTGGCGCCGCTGACCGCCTACTGGTTCGCGCAAATTCCGCTCGCCGGTCCGCTCGCGAACGCGTTCGCGATTCCCTGGGTGAGCCTGCTCGTCACGCCGACGGTGCTCGCGGGCGTCGCATTGCCCGCGCCGCTCGATGCGTTCGCGTGGCGCGCCGCGCACACGCTGCTCGATGGTCTCGCGGCCGGCCTGCAACTGGCGTCGGGACCGCGCTGGACGCTGTGGTGGCTGCCGCAGCCGCATGCGTGGGCGCTGGCCGCGGCGGCGCTCGGTGTGCTGTGGTGTCTCGCGCCGCGCGGCTGGCCCCTGCGCTGGGCGGCGCCGCTGTCGTGGCTGCCGCTGCTGATGCCCAGCGCAAGCGGCGCACTCGCCGAGCCATCGGGCGCGTTCCGTCTGACTGCGCTCGATGTCGGGCAGGGCTCGTCGGTGCTCGTGCAGACCGCGCATCACGCCTTGCTGTTCGATGCGGGTCCCGGTCCGGAATCGAGCCACGCTGGCGAGCGCGTGGTGGTGCCGTTCCTGCGGGCGCAAGGCGTGACGACGCTCGATACGCTGATGATCAGTCACGCCGATTCGGATCATGCGGGCGGCGCCCCTGCCGTTTTCGATGCGATCGAGGTGCGTCAGCTGGTGGCTGCTCTGGCGCCGGACAATCCGCTGTGGCCGAAGGCAAAACAGCATGGCACGCAGACGCTGCCGTGCGTGGCGGGGCAGCGCTGGCAGTGGGATGGTGTTGAGTTCGCCGTGCTGTGGCCTGACGTCGGGGCACTCACGGGCAAGGCGAACGAGCATTGCTGCGTGTTGAGGGTCAGCACGTTGCCGCCCACCAACGCAAGCCAGGCGGCGGCGTTCGTCGGTGCGAACGCGCCGCGTTTCACGGCCCTGCTGACCGCCGACATCGAAGCGCCGACCGAACGCGCGCTGCTCGCGCGCGATCCCGCTATGCTGCGCGCGCAAGTGTTGATGGTGCCGCATCATGGCAGCAAAACGTCGTCGACCGAGCCGTTCCTCGACTCTATCGATCCGTCCATCGCGTTATTTCAGGTAGGCTACGAGAATCGCTTCCATCATCCGAATGCGGGCGTGTTCGCGCGCTACGCGGCGCGTCATATCGAACTCGGGCGCAGCGATCGCGATGGCGCCGTGAGGGTCGACGTCGATCCGGGCGCGCGCGGTGAGGAGGGCGCCGCGCTCACGCTCGAGCGCTATCGGGACACGCAGCGCCGCTACTGGATGGAGCCCTGAGCGCGTCGCGGCCCGATGAGCGCAACAGCGCAGACAACAGGCGCAAGCAGCGGTATAAGCAGCGGCACAGGCAAAGCACCGCCCACGCGTAAAAAACACAACGGAGATCGCCGCAGTTGAAAAACATCATCCATTTCACGCATGCGAACGGCTTTCCGGCCTCGACTTACCGGACGATCTTCGCCGAGCTCTCCGACGACTACGACGTGCGCTCGATCGAGCGGATCGGCCATGATCCGCGCTTTCCGGTCACGCAGGACTGGCCCCATCTGGTCGAGCAACTGCTTGACGACATCGCCCGCAAGTACGAGCAGCCGGTGTGGCTCGTCGGGCATTCGCTCGGCGGTTATCTGTCGCTGATGGCGGCGCTGAAAAAGTCGCAGTGGGTGAGGGGCGTCGTGATGCTCGACTCGCCGGTGATCGCCGGCTGGCGCAGCAGCATGCTGCGCGTGTCGCAATGGACCGGGCTCGACGAGCGGCTGTCGCCCGCCGCCGCGACGCGCAAGCGGCGCACGCAATGGACGAGCCGTGACGAAGCATGGCGGCACTTCCATTCGAAGCCCGCGTTCGCGCGTTGGGACGAGCGCATGCTGTCCGACTACATCGACTTCGGCATTCCGCAGAGTTCGCCCGACGGCACCCGGGTGCTCGCGTTCGATCGTCGCATCGAATACCAGATCTACCGGACGCTGCCGCATACGCTCGGCGCGCGGCTCGCGCGCGGCGCGCCGGTGCCGGTCGGGTTCATCGCCGGGACACGCTCGAAGGAAATCCGCCAGGCCGGGCTCGACGCGACGCGACGCGCGACCGGCGGCCATGTCGAGTGGATCGAGGGCAGCCATCTGTATCCGATGGAAAAGCCGATCGAAACCGCGCGCGCGGTGCAACGCATGCTGCGTGAGCTGGAGCGAACCGCCTGACGTGCTGCGCGCACGAAGCGGGCCCCAAACCGCTGCGCCGGCTGCCACGCGAGGCGGCCTCGGCACGCGTGGGTCGGCCGTTTTTTGCTGGGTCGGGACCATCCTTTACGGTATAATCCGTTTTTCCCGCGAGCATCCAGCGATGACCAAATATGTTTTCGTCACCGGCGGCGTAGTATCTTCCCTCGGCAAGGGTATTGCCGCCGCTTCCCTCGCCGCGATCCTCGAATCGCGCGGTCTTAAAGTCACCCTCCTCAAACTCGATCCCTACATCAACGTCGACCCCGGCACGATGAGCCCGTTTCAGCACGGCGAAGTGTTCGTGACGGAAGACGGAGCGGAAACCGACCTCGACCTCGGCCACTACGAGCGCTTCATCAGCACGAAGATGCGCAAGGCCAACAACTTCACCACGGGCCAGATTTACGAGTCGGTAATCCGCAAGGAACGCCGCGGCGATTATCTCGGCAAGACCGTGCAGGTCATCCCGCACATCACGAACGAAATCCAGGCATTCGTCGAGCGCGGCGCAGCGTCTGCGACGTGCGGCGAGCCGGATGTCGCGATCGTCGAAGTGGGTGGCACGGTGGGTGACATCGAATCGCTGCCGTTCCTCGAAGCCGCGCGCCAGATGAGCCTGCGCCTCGGCCGCAACAGCGCGTGCTTCGTGCACCTGACGCTGGTGCCCTGGGTCGCCACGGCCGGCGAACTCAAAACCAAGCCGACCCAGCACAGCGTGCAGAAGCTGCGCGAAATCGGTATCTTGCCGCACGTGCTGCTGTGCCGTGCCGACCGCCGCATTCCGGACGACGAGCGCGCGAAGATCTCGCTGTTCTCGAACGTGCCCGAAGACGCGGTGATTTCCGTGTGGGACGCGGACAGCATCTACAAGATTCCGCAGATGCTGCACGACCAGGGTCTCGACGCGATCATCTGCGAAGAGCTGAAGCTCACGCCGAAGGCGGCGGACCTGTCCATGTGGTCGGACCTCGTCGAGAAGCTGCAGAACCCGAAGCACGAAGTGACGATCGGCATGGTCGGCAAGTACGTCGATCTGACCGAGTCGTACAAGTCGCTGATCGAAGCGCTGCGTCATGCGTCGATGCATACGTCGACGCGCGTGAACATCGAGTACATCGACTCCGAAGAAATCGAAACGCAAGGCGTCGGGAGCCTCAAGCATCTTGACGCGGTGCTCGTGCCGGGCGGCTTCGGCCGTCGCGGCACCGAAGGCAAGATCGCCGCGATCCGTTATGCGCGCGAAGCGAACGTGCCGTATCTCGGCATCTGCCTCGGCATGCAGCTCGCCGTGATCGAATTCGCCCGCGACGTCGTCGGCCTGAAGGACGCGAACAGCACCGAATTCGATCAGGAAACGAAGAACCGCGTGGTCGCGCTGATCACCGAGTGGTACGACCGCGAAGGCCGCGTCGAGAAGCGTACCGAAGAGTCGGATCTCGGCGGCACGATGCGCCTCGGCTCGCAGCGCTGTCCGATCAAGCCCGGCACGCTCGCCGAAGAGATCTACGGCACCGATGTGAACGAACGCCACCGTCACCGTTATGAGGTGAATAACCGTTTCGTGCCCCAGCTCGAAGGCGGTGGCCTCATCATTAGCGCCCGTACCCCGAGCGAGGATTTGCCGGAAATGATGGAGCTGCCGCGCAGCATGCACCCGTGGTTCGTCGGCGTCCAGTTCCACCCTGAATTCACGTCTACGCCGCGTGACGGTCATCCGCTGTTCAAGTCGTTCGTCGAAGCGGCGCTCGCGCATCAGCAGTCGAGGGTCGAGGAGAAAGCATGAAACTGGGCGATTTCGACGTCGGGCTCGACAAGCCGTTTTTCCTGATCGCCGGTACCTGTGTCGTCGAATCCGAACAGATGACGATCGACACGGCCGGCCGCCTGAAGGAAATCTGCGCGAAGCTGAACATTCCGTTCATCTACAAATCGTCGTACGACAAGGCCAATCGCAGCAGCGGCAAGTCGTTTCGCGGTCTGGGCATGGACGAAGGTCTGCGCATCCTGTCGGAAGTGAAGCGCCAGCTCGGTCTGCCGGTGCTGACCGACGTGCACGCCGAACACGAGATCGAGCAGGTGGCGTCGGTCGTCGACGTGCTGCAAACGCCCGCGTTCCTGTGCCGTCAGACCGACTTCATCCACGCGTGCGCGCGCTCGGGCAAGCCGGTCAACATCAAGAAGGGCCAATTTCTCGCGCCGCACGACATGAAGAACGTGATCGACAAGGCGCGCGACGCCGCGCGTGAAGCGGGTCTGTCCGAAGACCGCTTCATGGCGTGCGAGCGCGGCGTGTCGTTCGGCTATAACAACCTCGTGTCGGACATGCGTTCGCTCGCGATCATGCGCGAGACCAACGCGCCGGTCGTGTTCGACGCGACGCATTCGGTGCAGTTGCCGGGCGGTCAGGGCACGAGCTCGGGCGGCCAGCGCGAATTCGTGCCGGTGCTCGCGCGCGCCGCGGTCGCGGTCGGCGTCGCCGGTCTGTTCATGGAAACGCACCCGAATCCGGCGCAAGCGAAGTCGGACGGGCCGAACGCGGTGCCGCTCAATCGCATGGCCGACCTGCTCGAGACGCTCGTCACGCTCGACCGGGCCGTCAAGCGCGGGCCGTTCCTCGAAAGCGATTTCAACTGATTCAGGTGTGCGCCGCGTGTCACGATTGCCCTCGATAATCGACCCGCGGCGTTTTCGCATAATGGTCGTCGAACGTATCGGCGCGCGAGCTGTCTGTCGGGGAGACCGGCAGGTGCGCAATGCAAGGCCACAGTAAAGAATTCAACGTCATCCTTTGAGGAAACCATGAGTGCTATCGTAGACATCATCGGTCGAGAGATTCTCGATTCGCGAGGCAACCCCACCGTCGAATGCGACGTGCTGCTCGAGTCGGGCACGATGGGGCGCGCGGCCGTGCCGTCGGGCGCGTCGACCGGCTCGCGCGAAGCGATCGAACTGCGCGACGGCGAAGCCGGCCGCTACGGCGGCAAGGGTGTACTGAAGGCCGTCGAGCACATCAACACGGAAATCTCCGAAGCGATCATGGGTCTCGACGCTTCCGAGCAGGCGTTCCTCGACAAGACGCTGCTCGAGCTCGACGGCACCGACAACAAGTCGCGCCTCGGCGCGAACGCGATGCTGGCCGTGTCGATGGCCGTCGCGAAGGCCGCGGCTGAGGAGGCCGGTCTGCCGCTGTACCGCTACTTCGGCGGCTCGGGCGCCATGCAACTGCCGGTGCCGATGATGAACATCGTCAACGGCGGCGCGCATGCGAACAACAGCCTGGACATCCAGGAATTCATGATCGTGCCGGTCAGCCAGCCGAGCTTCCGCGAAGCACTGCGCTGCGGCGCCGAAGTGTTCCACGCGCTGAAGAAGATCCTGTCGGACCGCGGCATGAGCACGGCAGTCGGCGACGAAGGCGGCTTCGCACCGAACTTCGGCAGCAACGAGGAATGCCTGTCCACTATTTTGCAAGCCATCGAGAAAGCAGGCTACCGCGCCGGTGAAGACGTGCTGCTCGCGCTCGACTGCGCAGCGAGCGAGTTCTACCACGACGGGAAGTACCAGCTCGCGGGCGAAGGCCTGCAGCTGTCGTCGACGGAATTCGCGGACTACCTCGCGAACCTCGCCGACAAGTTCCCGATCGTGTCGATCGAAGACGGCATGCACGAGGGCGACTGGGAAGGCTGGAAGACGCTGACCGACAAGCTCGGCAACAAGGTCCAGCTGGTGGGCGACGACCTGTTCGTGACGAACACGCGCATCCTGAAGGAAGGCATCGAGAAGGGCATCGCGAACTCGATCCTGATCAAGATCAACCAGATCGGCACGCTGACGGAAACCTTCGCGGCGATCGAAATGGCCAAGCGCGCGGGCTACACGGCGGTGATTTCGCACCGTTCGGGCGAAACTGAAGACTCGACGATCGCGGACATCGCCGTCGGTCTGAACGCCGGCCAGATCAAGACAGGTTCGCTGTCGCGTTCCGACCGCATCTCGAAGTACAACCAGCTGCTGCGTATCGAGGAAGATCTCGGCGATATCGCGAGCTACCCGGGCAAGTCGGCCTTCTACAATCTGCGCTAAGCGGTCTTCGCCAGATTGTTCACGCCGATCGATGAGCCGGTTATCCTTCGTTTCTGATTGACCTCGCCGCCCTGCGTATAGCGCAGGGCGGCGCGTATTTATTGTGCTTACTTCATGCGGCTTGTCACTGCTGTCCTGATCGTTCTGCTGGCGTTGATCCAGTACCCGCTCTGGTGGGGGCACGGCGGCTGGCTGCGCGTGCATGAGTTGCAGGGACAACTCGCGCAGCAACTGCAGAAGAATGCCGACGCGAAGCTGCGCAACGAGCGCATCCAGGGCGAAGTGCAGGACCTGCAGAATGGCACGGCCGCGGTCGAAGAGCGGGCGCGCTACGAAATGGGCATGGTCAAGGACGGCGAAGTGTTCGTGCAGTTCGTGTCGCCGAACCAGCCGTTGCCGTTGGCGAATACGCCGTCGGCGAACACCTCGACGCGCGGTGAGGTGTCGGCCGCGCCGCTGCATGTGGTGCCGAATCCGGAGTCGCGGGCGAAGCCGGATCGCAAGCATGGCGGGAAGGCAGCGGCTGCGAAGGAGAAGAAGCCGGTGCACTGAGGTTCGATATTTCGCATCGGCCTCGCAGGAAGGCGCAAAAAAAGCGCGGTTCATCCTGAACCGCGCTTTTTTGTTTTTATGCTGCCGTGTTCGCCCTACCAGCCCCAATACGGCCCGAACCCGACGCCGATCCCGGTTCCCCAGCCACGTCCCCAGCCGCCGCTCGAGAAGCCCGCGGAAAACCTCACGGGCGGCGAACGCGAGTAGTAGCGCGACCAGGCTTGCGCGGCGGCGTCCGCGGCCATCGTCTGATTCTGTTCGAACATGACCTGTTGCTCGATCGCGTCATAGCGCGCGCGTTCCTCCGGTGTCAGCGTCTGCGTATGACTGATGGCTTCGGCCTGATCGGGCGGCAGACGGCTCAGAATCGGCGCTGGGCCACGCGGATCGATCGAGCAGCCGGCCAGCACCGCGCTGCCCGTGAGGACGGCAAGGATCAACGAAAGCGTGTGCTTCATGGTCGAATCTCCATCGGTCCGAGGCTCGAGCAAGCGTCTTCCAACGCGCAGTGCCGCATCCTTCCAAAGTATCAACGCCGCGCTCAAAAGCAACGCGCCGCCCGAGCCGTGACGAGGCATGGGGCGGCGCGGTCAGGACTTGCGTTGAAGAGCCCGATCAGTTCACGGGCACGTACTCCGCTTCGGCGAAAGCGCGGTCTAGTGCCGTTGCGCGGCCGCCGGCGTCACACCCTGTGAGAGTCCGCCGGCCACGAAAAGTTGCGCGACGTCGACCGGGTCGAACTCGTAGCGCTGGTTACAAAACTCGCAGTGAATCTCGACGTGGCCGCGTTCCTCGAT
This sequence comes from Paraburkholderia sp. HC6.4b, assembly GCF_014200875.1. Taxonomy (NCBI): domain Bacteria; kingdom Pseudomonadati; phylum Pseudomonadota; class Betaproteobacteria; order Burkholderiales; family Burkholderiaceae; genus Paraburkholderia; species Paraburkholderia sp. HC6.4b. The sequence continues at coordinate 478,385 of NZ_JACHDC010000001.1, read as the reverse complement.
CACGCTGTCGACTTCATCGCGGCCAAGCATCTTCAGCATCGCGCCGACTTTTTCGCGCGAGCACGTGCATTCGAAGCGCGCGGTAACCGGCTCGAAATGCTGGACGTTTTCCTGCCAGAACAGGCGTCGGAACACCGTCTCAGGTTCTTCCTTCAGCAGCTCGTCGTGCGACAGCGTGCCGCCGAGCGTGCACACGCGTTCCCACGTATCCGCGTCGAGCTCGCCCGGATGCGGGACGATGCCGCCGTCGCCCGGCAGTTTCTGCAGCAGCATGCCGACCGCGCGCTCGGTGTTCGCCGCGAGCCACATGCGCGTGTCGAGCTGCTCGGAGTGATGCATATAGTGCTCGAGCACCTCGGCGATCGACTTCAGCGCTCCGTCCACGCCCGACAGCGGCACGATACTCTGGTACGGCTGCTGGCCGGGCTGCTTGGCGGTCGGGTCGAGCGTGATCACGCAGCGGCCGTAGCCGCTCGCGTTCACCAGATCGATGAGCGAGGTCGTGTCGTCGATCGTATGGGCGGCTTCGCCGGACAGCTTCGCGGTGGCGCGCATCGTCAGGTTCGAGCTGCACTGCACGACCAGCATCTTGACCGGGCCATCGCCGAAAATCTGCATGACGAGCGTGCCGTCGAACTTCAGGTTCGCCGACAGCAGCGCGCACGCGGCCATCATTTCGCCCAGAATCGTTCGCACGGGCGCCGGATAATCGCGGCGCGTCAGCACGTCCTGCCAGGTATTGCGCAGGGAAACGATCTCGCCGCGCACCGGCGCCGCGCTGAACATGAATTTTTGCAACTGGTCGCTCACAACTTTTCCTCGCTAGAATGACGCGGCATGACGCCGCGCCTTTGCGCACCGTGCGCCGGCCGTCTAGCCGATGCGTACGAGCTGCGCCTTGAAATACTCGCGGCGCCCGGCATAGCTTGCCGCGCCGCGCTGCATGTTGGCGATATCCGCTTCCGTCAGTTCGCGCACCGCCTTCGCGGGCGCGCCGAGGATCAGCGTATTGTCGGGAAACACCTTGCCCTCGGTGACGATGGCGCCCGCTCCGACCAGACAGTTGCGGCCGATCACCGCGCCATTCAAGACCACCGCCTGAATTCCGATCAACGCGCCTTCCTTGATCGTGCAGCCGTGCAGCATCGCCTGATGGCCGATCGTCACGTTCGACTCGACCGTCAGCGGATAGCCGGGGTCGGTGTGCAGCACCGCGCTTTCCTGCACGTTGCTGCCGGCGCCGATCGTGATCGGCTCGTTGTCGCCGCGCAGTGTCGCGCCGAACCACACGCTCGCGTTCTCCTCGAGCGTTACGTTGCCGATGATGTTCGCCGAATCCGCGACGAACACGCTTTCATGAATGATCGGGGCGGCTTCGCCCAGCTTGTAAATCGTCACAACGTCTCCTGGTTGGTCAGAGCCGGGCCTTCGGTGACTCCGATCCTGTTCACGATGATGGTCTGATCGGTTGCCACGCATGGGCGGGGCGGCGCGCAGCCGGCGCGGCGCGAGGTTGGCGGTCTTGCGTCGCCAACTGACGGGCGTGCCCGAAAGCGCGCCGGTTGGTCGAATCGGGTATTGTAAACGGTTGTGTGCATGAGCCGCTTGGCCGCTCGCGCGCGGCTCAGCCGCCGTCTGTCCGCCGTCTTTACCGCCTCCAACGCCGATCCGTTTGTCATGACGTCCGCCGCTTCGCCCGTTTCTGTCGCTTCTCGCGCATCGAATTCTCACGACGAGCCGCCGTGTGCGCGCCGCGCCGCGCTCGCGGCGTTGCGCGAGCGGGATCCGGCCGCGAAGGCCGGGGCGGCCCGCGAGTTGTACGCTGCGGTACTCGACGGTCGCGCGCTCTGTGACTCCGGCCTCGATCTCGCCGAGCCCGCTGGCCTGCCGGGCCGCCCCGAACGGCCCGAACTGGTCGAACCGCGCCAACTCGGTCGACGCAGCATGCAGTCGCCGCAGGGCCGCGCGGTGCTGCTCCACGCGCTCGCGCACATCGAGTTCAATGCGATCAATCTGGCGCTCGACGCCATCTGGCGTTTCCCCGGCATGCCCGCCGGGTTCTATACCGACTGGCTCAAAGTCGCCGCCGAAGAGGCGTATCACTACTCGCTGCTCGCCGCGCGTCTCGCCGAATATGGCCACGCGTACGGCGACTTCCCGGCGCACGGCGGCCTATGGGATATGTGCGAGCGCACCCGTGGTGACGTGCTCGCGCGCATGGCGCTCGTGCCGCGTACGCTCGAAGCGCGCGGCCTCGACGCGTCGCCGCCGATCCGCGCGCGTCTGCAGCAGGCCGGCGATCACGCGTCGGCGGCGATTCTCGACGTGATCCTGCGCGATGAAATCGGCCACGTGCTGATCGGCAACCGCTGGTTCCGTCACCTGTGCGACGCGGACGGCCTCGATCCGCACCACACCTATCTGCGTCTCGCCGACCAGTATCACGCGCCGAAACTGCGTGGCCCGTTCAATTTCGAAGCGCGCCGCGACGCTGGTTTCGACGACGCCGAACTCGCCGCGCTCGCGAGTCAGGATGCGCAGCAAGCCATGCAGGCAACGGACGATCGAGCATCGCGTCAATAAACCGTTACCACTTCTTGCGCCGCTGTTCCTATAATCGAACGACCATTCTTTTTTTACGGGTGCGCCGTTCATGAATACATCCCGCTCTGAGTTCGTTGCCGCGCGCGGCGTCCGGCTGCACGTGCGGCGCTGGGGCCATCCCGATGCGCGGATACTGTTCATGCTGCACGGCTGGATGGACGTCGGCGCGTCGTTCCAGTTCGTCGTCGATGCGCTCGGTGGCGACTGGCAGGTGATCGCGCCCGACATGCGCGGCTTCGGTCTGTCCGACTGGCCGGTCGCCGAGCGCGGCGGCGGCAGCTACTGGGTGCAGGACTATCTCGGCGATCTCGACGCGCTGATCGACCGCTACGCGCCCGACGGCCAGGTGAACCTCGTCGGTCACAGCATGGGCGCGAACGTCGTGTGCCTGTATGCGGGCGTGCGGCCGCAGCGGGTGCGGCGTGTGGTCGATCTGGAAGGCTTCGGGCTTGCGCGATCGCATCCGGCGCAGGCGCCGAAGCGCCTGCTCAATTGGCTCGACGAATTGCGCGATCCACCCCAGCTCAAGCGCTACGCGTCGCTCGACGAGGTCGCCGCCCGCCTGATCAAAACCAATCCGCGCCTCGTGCCGCGGCGTGCGCAATTTCTCGCGCAGCACTGGTCGAAGCCGGATGGCGAAGGGCGCTTCATGCTGCTCGCCGATCCAGCGCACAAGGTCCGCGGCCCGACGCTGTATCGCCTCGACGAGGTGATGGCGGTGTGGCGTAAGGTCAGCGCGAAGGTGCTGCACGTCGAGGCCGCCGGCTCGCCGACGCTCGCGCAGATCGCCGGCGACATTCCGCTCGATGAATTCAAGGCGCGTTTCCAGGCGTTTCCCGATTGGCGCGAGAAGATCATCGACGGCGCGGGGCACATGGTGCATCACGACCAGCCGGAGCAGATCGCCGCGTTGATCGAGGGGTTCTGCGCCTGACACCGCGCCTGAAGCTACGTTTGAAACGGCGCTCGGGCGCCCGGAGGTCGCGGGATCGGCGCTGACTGGTCTTGACCTCGCGGCACGCCGGCAACCGGCACTGGCGTCGCGAGATACCCCCGCGGCCCCTTACTGCATTGCAGTAAAATGATCGCAGAACCCTTCCAGGACCACGATGAACGCCGATCTTCACTGCCACTCCACCGTTTCCGACGGCCAGTTCGCGCCGGCCGACGTCGCGCGCCGCGCGCACGCTAACGGCGTGACGCTGTGGGCGCTCACCGATCACGACGAAGTGGGCGGCCAGCACGAGGCGCGCACCGCGGCCGAGGCTCTCGGCATGGATTACCTGAGCGGCGTCGAGATTTCGGTCACGTGGGCGGGGCGCACCGTGCACATCGTCGGACTCGGCATCGATCCGGGCAGCCAGATCCTGATCGACGGTCTCGCCCGCACGCGCGACGGCCGCGCCGCGCGCGCCGAAGCAATCGGCGAGCAACTGGCCACGCTCGGCATTCCAGACGCGTACGAGGGCGCGCTGCATTACGTATCGAATCCCGACATGATGTCGCGCACGCATTTCGCGCGCTTCCTGGTCGAGCACGGCCACTGCGCAAACACCCAGGAAGTGTTCGACCGCTATCTCGGCGACGGCAAGCCGGCTTACGTCGCGCACCGCTGGGCCAGGCTCGCCGACGCACTCGGCTGGATCCAGGCCGCGGGCGGCGTCGCGATCGTCGCGCATCCCGGTCGTTACGCATATTCGCAACTCGAATTCGACGCGTTCTTTGGCGAATTCATCGACCTCGGCGGCGAGGCGATCGAGGTCGTGACCGGCAGCCACACGCCCGACCAGTACCGCGAATATGCGGACGTCGCGCGTCGCTATGGCTTCGAGGCCTCGCGCGGTTCGGACTTCCATGCGCCTGGCGAAGGCCGCATCGAACTCGGTGCACTGCCGCCGCTACCCGCCGATCTGAAGCCCGTTTGGGAACGCTGGCTGTGACCGCGCGCCGTGCCGGAGCGGCACGGCGCGCGCGCGGGCCGGCTGGATGCGGCACGCGCTCTGCTCGCCGCAGCCCATCCGCCGCAGTTCGTCTGCCGCCATCGTGAGTCTCCATGTCCCAATACTTTCGGCTTCACCCCGACAATCCGCAACCGCGTCTCGTCAAGCAGGCCGTGCAGATCATCAACGGCGGCGGCGTGGTCGCCTTGCCGACCGATTCGACCTACGCGCTCGCCTGCCGTCTCGACGACAAGGATGCGGTCGAACGCCTGCGGCGCATCCGCGGACTCGACGAAAAGCAACTACTGTCGCTGCTCGTGCGTGATCTGTCGGAGCTCGCCAATTTTGCTATGGTGGACAACTGGCAGTACAGGCTGCTTAAGTCGGTGACCCCGGGTCCGTACGTGTTCGTGCTGCAGGCCACCAAGGAAGTGCCGCGGCGCGTGTCGCATCCGTCGCGCAAGACGATCGGCCTGCGCGTGCCGGATCACGCGATCACGCTCGCGATTCTCGAGGAGCTTGGCCAGCCGCTGCTCGGCTCGACACTGATCATGCCCGGCGAAACCGAGCCGCTGAACGACCCCGAGGAAATCCGCGCGCGGCTCGAAAAGCAGCTCGATCTGGTGATCGACGGCGGCGCGTGCGTGTGCGAGCCGTCCACCGTGATCGATCTGACCGGCTCGGAGCCGGTGCTGGTGCGGGCAGGGCGCGGCTCGCTCGCGCCGTTCGGTCTCGAGGAAACGGCGTGAGCGTCGTGAGCGAAAGCGGACAGACACGCGCGAGCGCATTGTTACAATAGCGAGCTATGGATTCTTCCCTGATACAGACGATTGCGGTGTACGCGCTGCCGGTGATCTTCGCGATTACGCTGCACGAGGCTGCGCACGGCTACGTCGCGCGCTGGCTCGGCGACAACACCGCGTACGTGCTCGGCCGCGTGTCGCTGAACCCGATGCGGCACATCGATCCGCTCGGCACGATCGCCATTCCGCTGCTGCTGTACTTCGCGACGAGCGGCGCGTTCGTGTTCGGCTATGCGAAGCCGGTGCCGGTCGCGTTCGGCAATCTGCGCAACCCGCGCTGGGGCAGCCTATGGGTCGCGGCGGCCGGGCCCATGTGCAATTTCATCCAGGCGCTGTTCTGGGGCGTGTTCGGCGTTGCGCTCGCGGGGCTCAATGTCAACGAACCGTTTTTCACGCGCATGGCGGGCGCGGGCGTCGGCGTCAATCTCGTGCTCGGCGTGCTGAACCTGTTTCCGCTGCCGCCGCTCGATGGCGGCCGCGTGGTGATGGCCCTGTTGCCGCCGAAGCAATCGATCGCGTTGTCGCGGCTCGAGCCGTACGGCTTTTTCATCGTGATGGCGCTGGTGATGACGGGTACGCTCACGCGTTTCTGGTTGAGGCCACTCGTGACGCTCGGGTATAGCGCGATCACCGCAATTCTGACTCCACTTGTTTCGCTTTTCTAAATAACCATGTTCCCAGACCGTATCTTCTCCGGCATGCGGCCCACCGGGTCGTTGCACCTCGGCCACTATCACGGCGTGCTGAAAAACTGGGTGCGGCTGCAGTCCGAATACCCGTGCTTCTTCTGCGTGGTCGACTGGCACGCACTGACGACGCACTACGAAACGCCCGAAGTGATCGAAAAGAACGTGTGGGACGTGCTGATCGACTGGCTCGCTTCCGGCATCGATCCGGCGCAGGCGACGCTGTTCATCCAGAGCAAGGTGCCCGAGCATGCCGAGCTGGCGCTGCTGCTCGGCATGAGCACGCCCCTCGGCTGGCTCGAACGCGTGCCGACCTACAAGGAGCAGATGGAAAAGCTGAAGGACAAGGACCTGTCCACCTACGGCTTCCTCGGCTATCCGGTGCTGATGGCGGCGGACATTCTGCTGTATCGCGGCTCGCTCGTGCCGGTCGGTGAAGACCAGGTGCCGCACGTCGAGATGACGCGCGAAATCGCCCGTCGTTTCAACTACCTGTACGGCCGTGAGCCGGGCTTCGAGGAGAAGGCGAACGAAGCCGCGAAGAAGCTCGGCGGCAAGCGCTCGAAGCTGTATCACGAGTTGCGCAACGCGTATCAGCAGGAAGGCGACGACGAAGCGCTCGAACGCGCGCGGGCGATGCTGCAGGAATCGCAAAGCCTGTCGATGAGCGATCGCGAGCGCCTGTTCGGCTATCTCGAAGGTTCGCGCAAGATCATCCTCGTCGAGCCGCAGGCGATGCTGACGGAGGCGTCGCGCATGCCGGGTCTCGACGGCCAGAAGATGTCGAAGTCGTACGGCAACACGATCGGCCTGCGCGAAGACGCGGAAACCATCACGAAGAAGGTCCGCACGATGCCGACCGACCCCGCGCGCGTGCGCCGCACCGATCCGGGCGACCCCGACAAGTGTCCGGTGTGGCAGTTGCATCAGGTCTATACCGACGAAGCGACCCACGAGTGGGTGCAGAAGGGCTGCCGCTCGGCAGGCATCGGTTGCCTCGATTGCAAGCAGCCGGTCGTCGAAGGGATTCTGCGCGAGCAGCAGCCGATGCTCGAGCGCGCGCAGAAGTACATGGACGACCCGTCGCTGTTGCGCGCGATCGTCGCCGATGGCTGCGACAAGGCACGCCGGTTCGCGACCGAAACGATGCGCGACGTCCGTGAGGCGATGGGGCTGTCGTACAGCTGATGCGCACCCGACGCGCCGCGGTGCAGCGATGAGCACGCCCGTTACCAGTGGCTTGCATGGCCTCGGTGAACCGTCGCGCTGGGTGCGTCACTGGGCGCACCTGATCGCGCCGGGCGGCGCGGTGCTCGACGTCGCGTCGGGGGCCGGGCGGCATGCGCGCTTTTTTGCGTCGCTCGGCCATCCGGTCACCGCGATCGATCGCGACGCGGTTGCTCTCGACCTGCTGCGCGACGCGCCGCTCGTCACACTTCTCGTGGCCGATCTCGAAGGCGCGACGTGGCCACTACCGGCCGATGCGGCGTTCGCCGCCGTCGTGGTCACCAACTACCTGCACCGGCCGCTTTTTCCGCAGTTGCTGCGCGCGCTCGCGCCCGGTGGCGTACTGGTTTACGAGACCTTCGCGCAAGGAAACGAAAGCGTCGGCAAACCCTCCAATCCGGCGTTTTTGCTCGCGCCTGGCGAGCTCCTCGACACCGTGCGGGGCCACCTGCGGGTGATCGCATTTCAGGACGGATTTCTCGCCGAGCCGCGTCCGGCCTACGTTCAGCGCATCTGCGCGGTTCGGGAAACGGCCAGGGCGCATGATCCCGCACGGGCAACAGCGCCACCTTGTTACGAGTTGGCTGGCTAATCCGCTACAATCGCGGTTTACCTGATCATATTCATGGCGTTTCATGACTAACGGCAACCACAGCGGTCACCAGGACGGCGTTCAGATCCGCGGCAGCATTCCTGCCATCATCACTCCGATGCTCGAAGACGGCAGCCTCGATCTGCCGGCGTTTCGCAAACTGATCGACTGGCACGTCGAGGAAGGCACGAATGCGCTCGTCGTGGTCGGCACGAGCGGCGAGTCGGCCACGCTGTCGGTCGAAGAACACGTGCTCATGGTCAAGACCGCGGTCGAGCACACCGCTGGACGCATTCCTGTCATCGCGGGCGCGGGTGCCAATTCCACCGCCGAGGCGATCGAACTCACGCAACACGCGAAGGACGTCGGCGCGGATGCCACGCTGCAGGTCGTGCCGTACTACAACAAGCCGACCCAGGAAGGCATCTACCGCCATTTCGCGAAGATCGCCGAAACCGTCGATCTGCCAGTGATTCTGTACAACGTGCCGGGCCGCACCGTCGCCGACATGAGCAACGAGACCATCCTGCGCTGCGCACAGGTGCCGGGCATCGTCGGCGTGAAGGAGGCCACGGGCAACATCGACCGCGCCGCGCATCTGATCAAGTCGGCGCCGGCGCATTTCGGCATCTATAGCGGCGACGACCCCACCGCGATCGCGCTGATGCTGCTCGGCGGTCACGGCAATATTTCGGTCACCGCGAACGTCGCGCCGCGCGCAATGAGCGAACTGTGCAAGGCCGCGCTCGCCGCGGACGTGAAGACCGCGCGCGACATTCATCTGAAACTCCTGTCACTGCACAAGTACCTGTTTGCCGAAGCGAATCCGATTCCGGCGAAGTGGGCGCTGCAGCAACTGGGGCGTGTGCAGGGCGGCATCCGCCTGCCGCTCACGCCGCTCGACGCGCAATACCACGAAGTGGTGCGCGGCGCGCTGCGCGAAGCGGGCCTGCTCGGCTGAACGGGCGACCGTCCCGCCGCCCACGCAAGACCGCCACCGGCATTTCATTAACCGACGTCGCTTCAGCCCACGTTCCCGGCAGATCGAACGAGGCATCGCGTTCCAGCATCACGAAGGACCTCATGAAACGTTCCGCACTTTCCCTCCACGCAACCCGCATGGCGGCGCTGGCGCTTGCCCTGTCGACGCTCGCCGGCTGTGACACGCTGAACGACTGGTTCGCTTCCGACCGCGTCAACTACAAGGCGACCTCGAGCGCGCCGCCGCTCGCCGTGCCGAGCGATCTGAGCACGTCGCCGAACGACCAGCGCTATGTGGCACCGCCGGCCAATCTGGCGCTTGGTGGCACGCCGACGCGCGCTGTCACGGCGGCCGGCAACGCGACCGAAGGTCAGCCGAACGCGCAGGATCCGCTCGGCATGCATATCGAGCGCGACGGCGACCGTCGCTGGCTGGTGGTAGACGGCCGTTCCCCGGAACAGCTCTGGCCGCAGCTGCAGGAGTTCTGGCAGGAAAACGGCTTCGTGCTGAAGACCGATGCGCCGGCCACCGGCATCATGACAACCGACTGGGCGGAAAACCGCGCGAACATTCCGGACGACTGGTTCCGCCGCACGATCGGCAAGGTCATCGACTTCGCCTATTCGTCGGGCACCCGCGACAGTTTCCGCACGCTGGTATCGCGCGGTCCGGACAGCGCGACCGATATCTCGATCACGCACAGCGCGATGGAAGAGGTGATGACCGGGCAGGACAAGACGTCTTCGCGCTGGGAAGAGCGTCCGCGTGATCCGGCGCTCGAGGCGCTGTTTCTCGCCAAGCTGATGCAGAAGTTCGGCCTGACTGAAGCACAATCGAAGCAGCTGCTGACCGACGCGCGCACCGCCGCCGCGCCGACCACGATCGAGCAGAACGCGGGTGCGTCGACGCTCGATCTGCAGGAGTCGTTCGACCGTGCCTGGCTGCGTGTGGGCCTCGCGCTCGATCGCACTAACTTTACGGTCGACAACCGCGATCGCGAGAAGGGCATCTACTACGTGCGCTACGCGGATTCGATGCAGGAACTGAAGAAGGAAGGCCTGTTCGGCAAACTGTTCTACAGCGGCAATTCGACGCGCAAGCCGGGCCAGGAATTCCTCGTCAACGTGCGCGCGAAGGGCGACGCAGTGACGCAGGTCGCGGTCGTCGACGCGAATGGGCAGATCGACACGTCGTCGGACGCGCAGCGCATCGTGTCGCTGCTGCACGCGCAACTGAACTAAGGCGGGTCGTGCGCTTCGCAAGTCTCGGCAGCGGCAGTGAAGGCAATGCGCTGCTGGTGGAGGCGCGCAGCGGTGCGGTCACCACGCGTGTCCTGCTCGATTGCGGTTTTTCCGCGCGCGAAGTCGAGCGGCGTCTGACGCGGCTCGGCGCGAGTGCCGAGCACCTCGACGCGATCCTGATTACGCATGAACATAGCGATCACATCGGCAGCGCATTGACGCTGGCGCGCAAGTGGTCGATTCCGCTGTACATGAGCTGGGGCACCGCGCGCGCGGTGGGCGCCGACGAAGCCGATGTTGACCTGCAGGTGCTGTGGGGCGACGAGGCGGTATCGATCGGAGAGCTCAGCGTTCTCCCTTATACCGTTCCGCACGACGCCCGCGAACCGCTCCAATACGTGTTCTCGAACGGCGCGAGCCGGCTTGGCGTGCTCACCGACGTGGGCACGTCCACGCCGCATATCAGCGCGGTGCTGAGTGGCTGCGACGCGCTCGTGCTCGAATGCAATCATGACGTGCAGATGCTCGCGGGCAGTCGTTATCCGCCGTCGCTGAAGGCGCGTATCGGCGGCAATCACGGGCATCTGAACAATCACGCGGCGGCTGAAATCCTGGCGTCGCTCGACCGCTCGCGCTTGCGGCATCTGGTCGCGGCGCATCTGAGCCAGCAGAACAATCTGCCGGAACTTGCGCAGGCGGCGCTGGCGGGCGTGCTTGACGCGGCTCCCACGGAGGTGGTGGTTGCGTCGCAGAGCGAAGGTTTCGCGTGGTTGACGGTGTGACTGTGGCGCCCGGTTGGCGTCCAGTCGCGCTGCACGCCATGCACTGGGTGGTCAGGTAATGAAAAGGCCCATAACGAGCAATCGTTATGGGCTTCTAATTTGAGCGTCGAGTGCGGCGTGGGGCACGCCGCACGACCGGGCAGGGCAAACTTAATTGCGGTTGCCGCCAAAAATGCCGAGCAGCGCAAGCAGATTGACGAACACGTTGTACAGATCCAGGTAGATCGCCAGCGTCGCCGTGATGTAATTCGTCTCGCCGCCGTTCACGACGCGCTGCACGTCGAACATGATGTAGGCGGAAAAGATCACGATTGCCATGACTGAAACCGTCAGCATCAGCGCCGGCAGTTGCAGGAACACGTTCGCGACCGAAGCCAGCAGGATCACGATCACGCCCATGAAGAGCCACTTGCCGAGGCCTGAGAAGTCACGTTTGCTGACCGTGGCGATGGTCGCCATGGCCGCGAAGATCACACCGGTGCCACCAAAAGCGAGCATGATCAGCGACGGGCCGTTCGAGAAGCCGAGCACGAACGCGAGAATGCGCGACAGCATCAGCCCCATGAAGAACGTGAAGCCGAGCAGTACGAAGACGCCGACGGCGCTGTCCTTGGTGCGCTGGATCGCGAACATGAAGCCGAAGGCGATCGCGAAGAATGCCAGCATGCTCATGGCGGGGCTGGTGGCGGCGAACAGTGAGAAGCCGGTGGCAAGACCCACCCACGCGCCGAGCACGGTCGGAATCATGGACAGCGCGAGCAGCCAGTAGGTATTCCGTAGCACGCGGTTGCGTGTTTCGACCGTGCTGACCGCGCCGTTGCGGCCAAACATATACGGATGTTCGTTCATGATCTCTCCTTACCTCGGAAGCGTGTTTCGTGATGGTGATACGGCAATTTGCGAAGCGCCGGCGGGCGCACCGTTCATCCGTAAGATTAGCGCGGCAGCACGGAGTTTCAATACCTCCAGTCGCCCACATCGCCTACGCTACCAGTATTTCGCGCCCTTTGCTTTGATCCTTTCAGTGCTGTAAGGGTTCAATCGCAATGATGCACGGGAACATGCTACAATAGCGGATTCATTTGAATCTGTAACTTCTTAATTTTTTGGAGTTTTTATGGCGATCGAGCGCACCCTGTCGATTATCAAACCGGACGCAGTGGCCAAGAACGTGATCGGCCAGATCTATACCCGTTTTGAAAACGCTGGTCTGAAGATCGTGGCATCGCGCATGGTTCATCTGTCGCGTGCTGACGCCGAGAAGTTCTACGCCGTGCACGCAGCACGTCCGTTCTTCAAGGACCTCGTTGAATTCATGATCTCGGGTCCGGTGGTCGTGCAGGCGCTGGAAGGCGAAAACGCGATCCTGAAACACCGGGATCTGATGGGTGCGACTGACCCGAAGAAGGCAGAAAAGGGCTCGATCCGTGCCGACTTCGCGGACAGCATCGACGCCAACGCGGTGCACGGCTCGGACGCACCGGAAACGGCCGCGATTGAAATCGCATTCTTCTTCCCCCAAGTCAACGTCTACTCGCGTTGAGCGCCTCGCGCTGAGGTCAGGCGGTGGCCTCGGTCGTAAGCCGTGTCCGCCTGGCGCGTTTCGTGCAGCCGAGTTGTTTTATCGCATGAATCGCGCGCGTTGCACGGCAAAGTAGTAAGGTAAAAGCAGCAGGAATGGGCGCGAACGGGCACGGCGTTCATGCAGCTTGTTGCATGAACGTAGTCTCGCAATGAAATGGCAGGATTCGATATGACGAGCAGTCCCTCCGTCAACCTTCTCGACCTCGACGCCCAAGGGCTCGTCGCCTATTGCGACAGCCTGGGCGAGAAACCGTTTCGCGCCAAGCAATTGCAGCGCTGGATTCATCAATACAACGCTGCCGACTTCGACGGCATGACCGATCTCGCGAAGTCCTTGCGCGAAAAGCTCAAAGGGCGCGCCGCGATCACGATGCCGGGCGTCGTCAGCGACCACGTTTCGTCGGACGGCACACGCAAGTGGCTGATCGACGTCGGAAACGGCAACGCCGTTGAAACCGTCTACATCCCCGAAGAAACGCGCGGCACGCTGTGTGTGTCGTCACAGGCTGGGTGTGCGGTCAACTGCCGGTTCTGTTCGACCGGCAAGCAGGGGTTCTCCCGCAATCTCACCACCGGCGAAATCATCGGCCAGTTGCGCATGGCTGAGTTTGCGCTGCGCGCGTCGCGTGGTGATGCTGGCGGCCGCGCGATGGGCGGCGACGGCAAGGGCGAGCGCGTCGTCACGAACGTCGTGATGATGGGGATGGGCGAGCCGCTGCTCAATTACGACGCGGTCGTGCCGGCCATGCGCCTGATGCTCGACGACAATGCGTACGGCCTGTCGCGCCGGCGCGTCACGTTGTCCACTTCGGGTGTCGTACCGATGATGGACCGGCTCGGCGCGGATCTGCCCGTGGCGCTCGCGGTGTCGCTGCATGCCTCGAACGACGCGCTGCGCGACGTGCTGGTGCCGCTCAACAAAAAGTATCCGCTGCGCGAGCTGATGGCGGCGTGCGAGCGCTATCTGAAAGTCGCGCCGCGAGATTTCATTACGTTCGAATACTGCATGCTCGATGGCGTGAACGACAGCGAGGCGCACGCGCGCGAGTTGCTCGCCGTCACGCGTAACGTGCCGTGCAAGTTCAATCTGATTCCGTTCAATCCGTTCCCCGAATCGGGCCTTATCCGTTCGAAGCCGGAACAGATCAAGCGGTTTGCGCAGGTGTTGATGGACGCTGGCGTGGTCACCACTGTGCGCAAGACCCGCGGCGACGATATCGATGCTGCCTGCGGTCAGCTGGCCGGCGCGGTCAAAGACCGCACGCGTCTTGCTGAGCGCACCGGGAAGGCGGCGAAGGTGATCGAGGTTCGCGCCGTGTAATCGCGAGGGGCGGCAGGGCGTCGGCGTTCGGCGGAAAATACCGCGAGCGCAAAAATGCTCCCATGCCACCGGCGATTAAAAGAAAGTTTGCAGAATCGATCGGGAGCGGTACACAAAGCCGCACATTTTGTTATAAACGGTCTGCGATTTGGACGTGACGCTCGAGCCCGTCCGGTCGCACGATTAAAAGAATCGACGCGAAAGGATTTGGGATGAGTGAGCCGCAGCACCCGCAGCCGCACGAGATAGACACGAGCGATGGCCATCCGGCACCCGTTGCAAGGGCGGTGGTCCAGCCTGTCGTGCAGCCGGCCCTTGATTCGTTGGCAGCGGTTGGCGCGCGCTTGACCCAGTTGCGCGAGTCGAAAGGCTGGACTATCGAGGACGTGTCGGCGCGGCTGAAGGTGTCGGTCGTCAAGCTGAGCGCGCTCGAGGCGGGTGACGTCAGCCATCTGCCGGACACGACGTTCGCACTCGGCGTCGTGCGCAGCTACGCGAAAATGCTGGGCGCCGATCCGGCGCCTTTTACGGCGGCGCTGCGTCGCGAGAAGGGCGTGCCGGCACCGAATCTGTCGATGCCGGCGTCATCGGGCAAGGATCTGCCGCGCGGTAAGGTTTCGCTGTCGCTCGGCGACAGCGGGCATAAGAGCCGTTCGTGGCTGTGGGGCATTGCGGCGATCGTCGTCGCGGTCATCGCACTCGGGATGTGGCGCACTAACGGCGGTGATTCGTCCGCGTGGCTCGCGCGCCTGAAGGCAAGCGCGAATAGTTCGACTATCAGCGACACGGCGGCTTCGGGCGCGGTCGCTCAGGGTCCGGCGACGGCGGCGGAAGGGGCATCGGCGCCCGACGCGGCGGCCACGGCTGACAACGCGGCGAGCGTGGATAATGCGGTGTCTGCGTCGGCAACGCCGATGCCGGCTCCGCTTGCCACTGGCACCGCGCCGGGCTCGGCCCCGGCAGCGAATCCAGCGGCAACGCCGGCACCGACGGGCGCGGCACTGAAGGCCGGCTCGCAGGCTCAGGCACGGGCCGCCATGGAGAGCGCAAATGCACCGGTGGTCGTGGCGAACGCGTCGGCACCGGCGGTCACGCCAACGCTCGGCGAGGCGGTCGTCGCGCTGCGCGTGACGCAGGACAGCTGGTTCAGCGTGCGTGACAAGAACGGCAAGGAACTGTTCTCCGGCCTCGTGCATGCCGGCGATCCGAAGCAAGTGACGGGTGTCGGTCCGTTCAAGGTCACGGTCGGCAACAAGGCGGGTCTCGAGTCGGTGACGCTCGACGGCCAGCCGGTCGATCCGTCGAAATATGCGACAGCCAAGGGCAACGTGGCGCGCTTTGCGCTGCCTTGACAGATACGGTACGCGCCGCGGTCAACCGGTCCGCGGCGCTTTTTCAATTCAGGCGCTGCGTTTTTGCATAGCGCGTGCGGCGTAAATGGGTTTTTCGATGCAAACCGAAGCTCAATCCCAATCCTGTAGCAAGATCGTTTCAGACGAGCCGGTGTTCGGCGGCCCCGCGATGCGGCGCAAGTCGCATGCGGTCAACGTCCGCTGGGGCGGCCAGCTCGTGACCATCGGCGGCGATGCGCCGGTGCGCGTGCAGTCGATGACCAACACCGACACCGCCGACGCGATCGGTACCGCTATCCAGATCAAGGAACTGGCGCAAGCCGGGTCCGAACTGGTGCGTATCACCGTGAATACGCCGGAAGCGGCGGCGGCCGTGCCGGCGATCCGCGAGCAACTCGACCGCATGGGCGTGATGGTGCCGCTCGTCGGCGACTTCCATTACAACGGCCACCTGCTGCTGCGCGACTATCCGGGCTGCGCGGAATCGCTGTCGAAGTACCGGATCAATCCGGGCAACGTTGGGCACGGCGCGAAGCGCGACACGCAGTTCGCGCAGATGATCGAGACGGCGGTCAAATACGACAAGCCGGTGCGCATCGGCGTGAACTGGGGCAGCCTCGACCAGGACCTGCTTGCGAAGATGATGGACGAAAACGGCTCGCGCGCCACTCCGTGGGAAGCGCAAAGCGTGATGTACGAAGCGCTGATCCAGTCGGCGATCGGCTCGGCGGAACGTGCGGTCGAACTCGGCCTCGGGCGCGACCAGATCATCCTGTCGTGCAAGGTTAGCGGCGTGCAGGATCTGATTGCCGTGTACCGCGAACTCGCGCGCCGTTGCGATTTCGCGCTGCATCTTGGCCTGACCGAAGCGGGCATGGGCTCGAAGGGCATCGTCGCGTCGACCGCGGCGCTGTCGGTTCTGCTGCAGCAGGGCATCGGCGATACGATCCGTATTTCGCTGACGCCGGAACCGGGCGCGTCGCGCACAGGCGAAGTGATCGTCGGTCAGGAGATTCTGCAGACCATGGGCCTGCGCTCGTTCACGCCGATGGTGATCGCGTGCCCCGGCTGCGGGCGCACCACGAGCACGCTGTTCCAGGAACTCGCGTCGCAGATCCAGACCTACCTGCGTCAGCAGATGCCGGTGTGGCGCGACCAGTATCCCGGCGTCGAGCAGATGCACGTCGCGGTGATGGGCTGCATCGTCAATGGTCCGGGCGAATCGAAGCAGGCGAATATCGGCATCAGCCTGCCGGGCTCGGGCGAGAATCCGGCCGCGCCGGTGTTCATCGACGGCGAAAAGGTGAAGACGCTGCGCGGCGAGAACATCGCGCAAGAATTCCAGCAAATCGTGAGCGACTACGTCGAGCGCCGCTATGGCCGCGCCGACGCGCTCAACTAAAAACCGGCTATCGAAACACAGATGACTGAACAGAAGAAAAAGCTCGAGAAGCTGTCTGGCGTGAAGGGCATGAACGACATCCTTCCGCAGGAAGCCGGGCTCTGGGAATTTTTCGAAACCACCGTCAAGTCGATGCTGCGTTCGTACGGATACCAGAATATCCGCACGCCGATCGTCGAGCATACGCAGCTGTTCACACGCGGTATCGGCGAAGTGACCGACATCGTCGAAAAAGAGATGTACAGCTTCACCGACGCATTGAACGGCGAAAACCTGACGATGCGCCCGGAAAACACGGCGGCCGTGGTGCGCGCGTCGATCGAACACAACATGCTGTACGATGGCCCGAAGCGTCTGTGGTATATCGGTCCGATGTTCCGTCACGAGCGTCCGCAGCGCGGCCGTTATCGCCAGTTCCACCAGGTCGGTGTCGAGGCGCTCGGTTTCGCGGGTCCGGATGCGGACGCGGAAATCATCATGATGTGCCAGCGTCTGTGGGACGACCTCGGCCTGACTGGCATCAAGCTCGAAATCAACTCGTTGGGCCTCGCTGAAGAGCGCGCCGCGCATCGTGTCGAACTGATCGCGTATCTCGAAAAGCACATGGACGCGCTCGACGAAGAGGCGAAGCGCCGTCTCTATACGAACCCGCTGCGCGTGCTCGATACGAAGAATCCTGCGCTGCAGGAAGTCGCGCGGAACGCGCCGAAGCTGATCGATTTTCTTGGGGAAGAATCGCGCGCGCACTTCGAAGCTCTGCAGCGTCTGCTGAAGGCGAACAACCTTCCGTTCACGATCAATCCGCGTCTCGTGCGCGGTCTCGATTACTACAATCTGACCGTGTTCGAGTGGGTGACCGACAAACTCGGCGCGCAAGGCACGGTCGCGGCGGGCGGCCGCTACGATCCGCTGATCGAACAGCTCGGCGGCAAGCCGACGGCTGCGTGCGGCTGGGCGATGGGCGTCGAGCGGATTCTCGAGCTGCTGAAGGAAGAACAGCTCGTGCCGGAAGACGAAGGTTGCGACGTGTACGTGGTCCATCAGGGCGACACCGCGCGCGAGCAGGCGTTCATCATCGCCGAGCGTCTGCGCGATACCGGTCTCGACGTGATCCTGCATTGCAGCGCGGACGGTCAGTCGGCAAGCTTCAAGTCGCAGATGAAGCGCGCCGACGCGAGCGGTGCCGCGTTCGCGGTCGTGCTTGGCGAAGATGAGATCGCCAACGGCACGGTCGGCGTGAAACCGCTGCGCGATACGCAAGCCCACGGCGGTAAGAACGAGCAACAGAACGTGCCCGCCGAAGACTTGACCGAATATCTAATCAATGCGATGGTTGCATCCGCCGAAGACGGCGACGACTGATCGCGATGTCGTTGGGCCGGCTGGCTCGACACGCACATGTAGCAAGAATGAGGAAATCGCCGGGCAATGAGTTACCACGACGAACAAGAATCGATTGAAAGTCTGAAGGCATGGTGGACGCAATGGGGCAATGCGACCACGTGGATCGTGCTGGTGGTGTTGCTGGCAGGCGCGAGCTGGAACGGTTGGAATTTCTGGCAGCGTCGTCAGGCCGCGGAAGCCGCGGTGCTGTATGACCAGGTTCAGCAAGCCGCGGCATCGGGCGATAAGGCGCAGATTGCGCGCGTCGCCGCCGACATGGAAGACAAGTTCGGCCGTACTGCCTACGCGCAGATGACCGCGCTCGGCGCCGCCAAGGCGCTGTACGCCGCTGGCGACGAAGCCGGCGCGAAAGCGCAGCTGCAATGGACGATCGATCACGCGAAGGACGACGAGTTCAAGCAGATCGCGAAGCTGCGCATGGCATCGCTGCTGCTCGACGACAAGGCATACGACCAGGGCCTCGCGCTCCTGGCCGAGCCACAATCCGATGCCTTCAAGGGCGTCGTGGCGGACCGCCGCGGCGACCTGCTCGCCGCCCAGGGCAAGCGCGACGACGCGCGCGCGGCCTACAAGCTCGCGCTCGACTCGCTGTCGAACAGCGACAGTTCGGCGCGCCAGCTGATCCAGTTCAAGCTGGATGCGCTTGGCGGCTGAGCGTCCCGCGCGGCGCGCCGCGAGCCACGACCGCAAGGCGGTCTCCTTTAATCCAATTTCCTGAATGCTTCGTCCACCGATGAATCTGCTGAAACGTTACGCCGTGCCCGTTATCTGTGCGATGACCGTTCTCACGCTGGCGGCTTGCTCATCCACGAAAGACGAGCGCCGTGTGCCGACGCCGCTCACCGAGTTCAAACCCGTGCTCGACGTGCAGCAGTCCTGGTCGGCGAGCGTCGGCAAGGCGGGCCGCTACCTGTTCTCGCCGGTTGCGCTCGGCAATGCCGTGTATGCTGCCGGCACGAATGGCACGGTCGCCAAGATCGACGCGCAAACGGGCAAGGACGTGTGGCGCGTCAAGTTGCACGATGATCTGTCGGCGGGCGTCGGCAGCGATGGCACGCTCACCGCGGTCGGCGGCTTGAAGGGCGACGTGTACGTGCTAGGCGCGGACGGCAAGCAGCTGTGGACCGCGAAGGCGCCGGGCGAGATCATTACGCCGCCGCTCGTCGGCAACGGCCTCGTGATCGTGCGCACGATCGACGGCCAGATCGTCGCGTTCAACGCGCAAACCGGCGAGCAGAAGTGGAACTTCCGCAACCGCGCGGTGCCGCTGAACCTGCGCGTGTCGTCGGGCATGACGTTCGCAGGTGACGCGGCCGTGCTGGCCGGCTTCCCGGGCGGCTCGTTCGCCGCGATCAACTTGCAGACGGGCGACGCCTACTGGCAGACGCCGGTGTCGTATCCGAAGGGCGTGACCGAGGTCGAGCGTATCAACGACGTGACCGGCCCGCCCACGCTGGTGGGTTCGGAGACCTGCGCGGTGACGTTCCAGGGCCAGATTGGCTGTTTCGACGCCAACTCGGGCCGCGCGCTGTGGGGCAAGCCGTTCTCGAGCACGACCGGCCTCGCGCAGGATGAGCGCAGCGTGGTCGCCGCCGACGACTGGTCGGTCGTGTCCGCATTCGACGTGAACAACGGCTCGGTGCTGTGGAAGAACGACACGCTGAAGAACCGCGACCTGAGCGTGCCGACGCTGCTCGGCCGCGCGGCCGTGTTCGGCGACTACAAGGGCTTCGTGCATTTCCTGTCGACCGTCGACGGCACGCTCGTCGCACGAGTGAAGACCGACGGCAGCGCGATTACCGCGGCGCCGGTGCTGGCTGGCGACACGCTGGTCGTACAGACGCGCGACGGCGGCCTGTTCGGCTATCGTCCGCGCTGATCGCGATAGATGATGTCAGGCGCGCAGGCCGGCTTTGCCGGCCGCGCGCTTTTTAATTGAAGTCTGCGCCGGCTTTGGCGTGCGGCTCCTGCGTCGGGTTGCCATGCTGCCCGTCGCGTGATCGGGCAGGCTCAATAGAAAAAATCGCCGGACGGGGCTGGTCCGGCAAGTCGGATCGAGGCTGTGGCCGCCGGCATGCAAGGCGGCGCGTGCGCTCCGTCGACGGCCTTGCAAATTAAAGACGCCCTCGAACACGAGCGCGTCAGCCGTCGAGCAGCCCGGTCTGAAGCAGGCGCCCCCGGCGGCGTCTGTGCAGCCCACGCCCGTCCGCCTGGATGCGCATATCGATCGCGCATCCGGAGCAGGCTGAATTCGTGATAATTTCGTCAGAACGCCACCCCGTGGCGCCCGCCTGGCGTCGCTACGCGCGCGATCGGTTGCGATCCCGCGTTTCACCGTGAACAACATCAGATGAAACCCGTTATTGCCCTCGTTGGGCGCCCCAATGTGGGGAAATCCACGCTGTTCAACCGCCTTACGCGTTCGCGTGATGCGCTGGTTGCCGACCTGCCCGGTCTCACGCGCGATCGCCATTACGGCGAAGGACGCGCCGGCGAGCGGCCGTATCTGGTCGTCGACACCGGCGGCTTCGAGCCGGTCGCGAAAGACGGCATCCTGCACGAGATGGCGCGCCAGACCCGCCAGGCGGTCGAAGAGTCGGACGTCGTCGTGTTCATCGTCGATGGGCGCAACGGTCTCGCGCCGCAGGACAAGTCGATCGCCGACTATCTGCGCAAGGTCGGCCGGC
This sequence comes from Paraburkholderia sp. HC6.4b, assembly GCF_014200875.1. NCBI lineage: Bacteria > Pseudomonadati > Pseudomonadota > Betaproteobacteria > Burkholderiales > Burkholderiaceae > Paraburkholderia > Paraburkholderia sp. HC6.4b. The sequence goes on along the minus strand of NZ_JACHDC010000001.1, from coordinate 457,778 downwards.
CGATCTTCCTCGTCGTGAACAAGGCCGAGGGCATGAAGTACGCCAACGTCGCGGCCGACTTCTACGAACTCGGTCTCGGCGATCCGCGCGCGATTTCGGCCGCGCACGGCGACGGCGTCACCGACATGATCAACGAGGCGCTCGAAGTCGCGTATGCCGGTCAGCCGGAAGAGAGCGAGGAAGACAAGGAAGCGCGCGGCGTGAAGATCGCCATCGTCGGCCGGCCGAACGTTGGTAAGTCGACGCTGATCAATGCGCTGGTCGGCGAAGAGCGCGTGATCGCGTTCGACATGCCCGGCACTACGCGCGACTCGATCTACGTCGATTTCGAGCGCAACGGCAAGCCGTATACGCTGATCGACACGGCCGGCCTGCGCCGCCGCGGCAAGGTGTTCGAGGCGATCGAAAAGTTCTCGGTCGTGAAGACGCTGCAGTCGATCTCCGATGCGAACGTCGTGATCCTGCTGCTCGACGCGCGTCAGGACATCTCGGATCAGGATGCGCACATCGCTGGCTTCGTCGTCGAGCAGGGCCGCGCGCTGGTGGTTGGCGTGAACAAATGGGATGGTCTCGATCCGCATGTGCGCGAGCGCACCAAAGCCGACCTCGAACGCAAACTAAAATTTCTGGACTTCGCCAAATTCCATTTCATTTCCGCCGCGGAAAAAACCGGAATCGGGCCGCTGATGCGTTCGGTCGACGACGCGTACACGGCCGCGATGTCGAAGCTGCCGACGCCGAAGCTGACGCGCGCGCTGATCGAGGCGGTCGAATTCCAGCAGCCGCGCCGTCGCGGTCCAGTGCGTCCCAAGCTGCGTTACGCACACCAGGGCGGACAGAATCCGCCGATTATCGTGATTCACGGCAATGCGCTCGACGCGATCACCGACACGTATAAGCGGTACCTCGAAAATCGCTTCCGGGAAACTTTCAAGCTGACGGGGACTCCATTGCGAATAGAGTTCAGATCGTCGACGAACCCTTACGCGGACAAAGGCTGAAGCAAGCTGAAGCTGGTCTTAAACCTGGGCTGAAACCCGCGTGTATGCTGGGTTTGGCCGGGGGTCCCGGGCCCGCGCGTCGAAATGAAAATCAGCTATAGTGTAGCGGTTGGCGGCGGATCTCTTTTTCTTCGCCGTCAATTCAGTCAACCTGCAAAAAAATACGGAGTTTGCTATGAGCAACAAAGGGCAATTGTTACAAGACCCGTTTTTGAACGCACTGCGTAAAGAGCATGTGCCGGTGTCGATCTACCTGGTCAACGGCATCAAGCTTCAAGGGAACATCGAATCGTTCGACCAGTACGTCGTGTTGCTCCGGAATACGGTCACCCAGATGGTCTACAAGCACGCCATTTCGACGGTCGTGCCTGCCCGTCCGGTGAATTTCCACCCGGATTCCGAACAGTCCTAACCCTCGCCGCGGCCGGCACACTGTCGCCCGTTGGCGATCATTCCCGGCCGCGTCATTTTGATATCCTCCAATTTGATCAATGCAGCGCTCGTTGGCATCGACTTCGGCAAGATCGATTTCGAAGCCAGTCTCGAAGAACTCAGCCTGCTCGCGCAAAGCGCGGGCGCGAACCCCCTGGTCACCCTCACCGGACGCCGTTCCAGTCCCGACGCGAAGATGTTCGTCGGCAGCGGCAAGGCCGAAGAATTGCGCCTTGCGTGCGAAGCAAACGACATCGAACTCGTGATCTTCAACCATGCTCTGGCGCCTGCGCAGCAGCGCAATCTGGAGCGGGCGCTTAATCGGCGCGTGGTCGATCGCACCAGTCTGATCCTCGACATTTTCGCGCAGCGCGCGCGCAGCCACGAAGGCAAGCTGCAGGTCGAGCTCGCGCAGCTGCAATATCTGTCGACCCGGCTGATTCGCGCGTGGACCCACCTCGAACGTCAGAAGGGCGGTATCGGATTGCGCGGTCCAGGCGAAACGCAGCTCGAAACCGACCGCCGGCTGATCGGCGAGCGCATCAAGGCGCTCAAGATCCGCCTCGACAAGCTGCGCCGCCAGCATGGCACGCAACGCCGGGCGCGTAATCGCAACCAGACGATGTCGGTGTCGCTCGTCGGCTACACGAACGCCGGCAAATCGACCCTCTTCAACGCGCTGACCAAGGCGCAGGCGTATGCCGCCGACCAGTTGTTCGCCACGCTCGATACCACCTCGCGGCGCGTGTATCTGGGCGACGAAGCGGGGCAGGTGGTGGTGTCCGATACCGTCGGTTTCATCCGCGAGCTGCCGCACCAGCTCGTCGCCGCGTTCCGCGCGACGCTCGAGGAAACCATTCACGCGGACCTGCTGCTGCATGTCGTCGATGCATCGAGCGCGGTGCGGCTCGACCAGATCGATCAGGTCAACGAGGTGTTGCACGCGATCGGCGCGGACACGATCCGTCAGGTGCTCGTGTTCAACAAGATCGACGCGGTGCCAGAGCTGGCAGCCCGTGGCGACGCGGTCGAGCGGGACGAGTATGGTAATATTTCGCGCGTCTTTTTGAGCGCGCGCACCGGGCAGGGGCTGGATGCATTGCGCGCTGCCATCGCCGAAATCGCTACAGCCGAACCGCTTGCCGACATGCCGTTCGATGCGTCGCAAGATGACCGCGCGGCGCAACTGCGCGACGACCACAAGGTTCCAGAACTCGGGCACTGACCCGTTCCAATTGCACTGACCCGCTGTCTACTCTGGTGAACGAACACAGGTGAACGATTACAACGAGCGGAGTATCTGGCTGCGTATGCGCGCCTTGCTTTCACTGAACGATCCGCGTTGGGGCCGGGGCGACGGCAACGGCGACCGGCAACGGCCGAACGATCCGAAGCGACCGGCACGCGACGGTGAAGGTCCGCCCGATCTCGACGAAATGTGGCGTGATTTCAATCGCCGTCTGTCCCGGATTTTCGGGCGCAGGGGCGGCGGTGTCGGCGGTGGCCGTCCTGACAACGGCCGTGGCGCGCGCATCGGCGTCGGCATCGTGATCGGCGTGCTGATCGCGATCTATCTCGGCAGCGGTGTGTTCGTCGTGCAGGATGGCCAGGCGGCCGTCGTGCTGCAGTTCGGCAAGTATCGCTATACCGCGGCGCCGGGCGTGCACTGGCGTCTGCCGTTTCCGTTCGAGTCCCACGAGTTCGTCAATGTCGGGCAGATCCGCCAGGTCGAGATCGGCCGTAGCAATGTGGTGCGTCTCGCGAACGTGAAGGACGCGTCAATGCTCACGCACGACGGCGACATCGTCGACGTGCGCTTCGCCGTGCAGTACCAGGTGCGCAAGCCCAACGACTTTCTGTTTCGCAGCGTCGATCCCGATCAGAGCGTGATGCATGCCGCGCAGGCGGCGGTGCGCGGTATCGTCGGCGCGCAGAGCACTAGCGATATCCTCGATCAGGATCACGAAACTTTGCGCCAGCAGCTGATCGCGGCGATCCAGCAATCGCTCGATCAGTACCAGTCCGGTCTGGCAGTCACGGGCGTGACGATCCAGAGCGTGCAGGTGCCCGAGCAGGTGCAACCCGCGTTCGCCGACGCTGCGAAGGTGCACGACGAAAACGAACGCGCGAAACGCGATGCGCAGGCTTATGCGGCCGATCTTCTGCCGCGCGCGCAGGCCGACGTCGATCGTCAGGTCCAGGAAGCCAAAACCTATAGCCAGACCACGGTCGCGCAGGCGCAGGCCGAGGCCGAGCGCTTCAACCAGGTCTACGCCCAATACGCGAAGGCGCCGGCCGTCGTGCGCTTCCGCCTGTACATGGAAACCATGCAGCAGATTTACGCGAACGCGACCAAGGTGTTCGTCGACGCGAAGAACGGCAACAACGTGCTGTATCTTCCGCTCGACAGGCTCGTCGAGCAGAACCGCGAACGCCAGGCCGCGGCGGCGGGCGCCGCCGCTTCGGGTCCTGCTGTCGCGGGCGCGCCGCAAGCGGCGAGTGCGGCCGCGCCGTCGGCCGCGTCGGCCGCTGAGACCGGTGCCGCGGCAGGCTCCGCAGCCGCTGGCGCATCCGCACCCGCCGCTTCCGCGCCTGCGCCAGCGAGCCGGCCGAGCGCCGCGTCGCTGCGCTCGCGCGAAGCGTTCCGCAATCGCATGCGCGAAGACGACGTTCAATAAGGAGCGCACAAGAATATGAACCGAATCATTGCGCTCGTCGTCGCGCTCGTCATCGTGCTGTTCGCGGCAACGTCGATGGTGTTCGTCGTCGATCAACGGCATATGGCTGTGTTGTCCGCGCGCGGCGACGCGACGCCCACGCTGCTCGGCCCGGGGCTGCACGTGAAGCTGCCGCCGCCGCTGCAAACGGTCGCGTTCGTCGACAATCGCATCCAGTCGCTCGACGCACCCGACGAAGATCATTACGTCACGTCCGACAAAACCGATCTGCTGGTCAACCCGGTGATCAAGTTCCGCGTGACCGATCCGCTGAAGCTGATCGCCGAAACGAAGGGTGATCCGCAGAGTCTGCCCGACCGGCTCGCGCTGCTGTCGCGCGGCGCGCTCGGCGACGCGTTCGGCAAGTTCACGTTGTCCGACGCGCTCGCCAAACAACCGGCGATCGCCGAACAGGCCCGCGGTGCGATGGACAAGGGCGCGGCATCGCTCGGCGTATCGGTCGTGGATGTGCAACTCACGCGCGTCGATTTCCCGGCAGCGGTGGCCGACTCGGTATTCAAGCGCATGATCGCCGCGCGCCAGCAGGTCGCGGCGGACGAGCGAGCGAAGGGCGCCGCCGAAGCGAACCAGATCCGCGCGGACGCGCTCGCGAAGCAGCAGGCGGTGCTCGCCGACGGCCTCGCGCAGGCGCAGGGCATTCGCGGCGAAGGCGATGCAAAGGCCGCGGAGATCGCTGCCGAAGCGTTCGGCAAGGATCCGCAGTTCTACCAGTTTTATCAAAGCATGCAGGCGTACCGGAAGACCTTCAAGCCGGGCGACCTGATCGTGGTCGACTCCAGTAGCGAGTTCTTCCGCTTCATGCGTAGCCCGACCGGCGGCGTCGCCCCGGACGCTTCCGCGCCTGCTGCGCGCAAACGCTGATTACCGAAGGCCGCGGCATCCGCATCGCGGCCGCTTCACTCGCATGGATATAGCTGGTTCGTTATTGCTCGCGATCGCGCTGATGCTGATTATCGAGGGGATGTTTCCGTTCGTTTTTCCAACCGCCTGGCGCGACACGTTCCGTAAAATAGCGGAACGACCGCCGCATCAGATTCGTGTCGGAGGGCTCATCGTGATGTTGCTCGGGCTGGTTCTACTGTTCATCGCGACCTGAAGCCGGCTTGCTTGTCTGATGAACGCCGCGTGTTGCGGCGTGTTTTGCCGGCCCGAGCAAAACGCGTACTGACCTGCCACGCCGCCGCGCGTCGCGCGCGTGCCGCAAAGCGCCGCCCGAGCGTCTGTGTCAGCCGCCAGAATCAAGCCGCTCTACGTCATTCACACTCATCATCGGCGCTGCAAGACGCCGTGTTCAACGCCGTAGGACTGTATCGATGTCGACCTGGTTGCTTCCTGAGAATATCGCCGACGTGCTGCCGTCGGAGGCCCGCAAGATCGAAGAATTGCGGCGTCATCTGCTGGACCGTTTCCGCTCGTACGGCTACGAGATGGTGATGCCGCCGCTGCTCGAATACCTCGAGTCGCTGCTGACGGGCGGTGGGCACGATCTGAATCTGCGCACCTTCAAGCTCGTCGATCAGCTGTCGGGCCGCACGCTCGGTCTGCGCGCCGACATCACGCCGCAGGTCGCGCGCATCGACGCGCATCTGCTGAACCGCCAGGGCGTCACGCGTCTTTGCTATGCGGGCAACGTCGCGCATACGCGCCCGCGCGGCCTGCATGCGACGCGTGAGCAGATCCAGATCGGTGCGGAAATCTACGGCCACGCAGGGCTCGAAGCGGACCTCGAAATCCAGCAGCTGATGCTCGACGCGCTGCGTCTCGCCGGCCTCGCGAAGGTGCGTCTGGACCTGTGTCACGCGGGCGTGCTGGCGGCGCTGATCGAAGCCGAGCCGGCCGCCGAGGAACTCGGCCAGGCGCTCTACGACGCGCTGGCCGGCAAGGACGTGCCGCGCCTGGTCGAGATGACCGCGCAATTCTCGCCGGTGATTCGCGATGCGCTGCGCGCGCTGCCGACGCTGTACGGCGACGCGTCGGTGCTCGAAGAGGCCCGCGCGCGTCTGCCGAATTCACCGGCGATCGCCCGCGCGCTCGACGACCTCGCGTTCCTCGCGAGCCAGGTCGACGGCGCCGAAGTGATGATCGACCTCGCCGATCTGCGCGGCTACGCGTACCACAGCGGCGTGATGTTCTCCGCTTACGTGGACGGCGTGCCGAACGCGGTCGCGCGCGGCGGCCGTTACGACCACGTCGGTCAGGCCTATGGCCGCGCTCGCGCGGCAACCGGCTTTTCGCTGGATCTGCGCGAAGTCGCGCGGATCTCGCCGGTCGAAGCGCGCAGCAGCGCGATCCTCGCGCCGTGGCGGCACGACGAAGCGTTGCGCGTGGCGGTCGCGGCATTGCGCGATGGCGGTGAAGTGGTAATCCAGGCGCTGCCTGGCCACAAGCACGATCTCGATGAATTCGCGTTCGACCGGGTGCTGGTCGAGCGCAATGGCGCATGGGTGGTTGAACCGCGCGCTTGAGCCGCGCGTTCCGATCTACGCTGCCGGGGACCCGTCCCCCGACGTTCGCCCGAGGGCGGCGCAACCACCGCCCGAATCGCGCGCGGTCGAGCGACTCTGCGCGGCCGCGCATCCCTTCCAATACTCAACATAACGTGCATACCGTTGAGCGGAAACGGAAAAATTCCGGAAGCTTCCGCGAACCCAGGTAAAATACGTTTTTAACCAGCTTACGAAACAACATGTCTGCCAGCGCAGTGAATGTGAACCCCGGGCGCAACGTCGTCGTCGTGGGTACCCAATGGGGTGATGAGGGCAAGGGCAAGATCGTCGACTGGCTGACGGACCACGCTCAGGGCGTCGTTCGCTTCCAGGGCGGTCACAATGCCGGTCACACGCTTATCATCGGCGGCAAGAAAACCATCTTGCGTCTGATTCCGTCGGGCATCATGCATCCCGGCGTCGCGTGCTACATCGGCAATGGCGTCGTGTTGTCGCCGGAAGCGCTGTTCAAGGAAATCGGCGAACTCGAAGCCGCCGGCATCGACGTCCAGAAGCGCCTCTTCATTTCCGAAGCCACCACGCTGATCCTGCCGTACCACATCGCGATCGACCAGGGCCGCGAAGCGCGCCGCGGCGCGAGCAAGATCGGCACGACCGGCCGCGGCATCGGCCCGGCCTACGAAGACAAGGTCGCGCGCCGCGGCCTGCGCGTGCAGGACCTGTTCGACGCGCCAGCCTTCGCCGAGCGTCTGCGCGAAAACCTCGACTATCACAACTTCGTGCTCACGCAGTACCTCGGCGCTGCCGCGGTCGACTTCCAGCAAACGCTCGACACGATGCTGAGCTACGCCGACCGACTGAAGCCGATGGTCACCGACGTGTCGCGCCGTCTCTACGACGTCAACGCGAACGGCGGCAATCTGCTGTTCGAAGGCGCGCAGGGCACGCTGCTCGACATCGACCATGGCACCTATCCGTTCGTCACCTCGAGCAACTGCGTCGCGGGTGCCGCGACGGCGGGCGCGGGCGTCGGTCCGCAGAAGCTCAACTACATCGTCGGCATCACGAAGGCGTACTGCACGCGTGTCGGTTCGGGCCCGTTCCCGAGCGAACTGTACGATGCGGACAATGCCTCGCGCCAGGACCCGATCGGCCTCGAACTCGCCACCGTCGGCAAGGAATTCGGCTCGGTCACCGGCCGTCCGCGCCGCACCGGCTGGCTCGACGTCTCCGCGCTGCGTCGCTCGATCCAGATCAACGGCGTGACGGGGCTGTGTATGACCAAGCTCGACGTGCTCGACGGTCTCGACGAAGTGAAGCTGTGCGTCGGCTACACGATCGACGGCCACAACGTCGATCTGCTGCCGCGCGGCGCGACGGAAGTCGCGCGCTGCGTACCGGTCTACGAAACCTTTGCGGGATGGAAGGAAAGCACGGTCGGCATCAAGGAGTGGGACAAGCTGCCCGCCAACGCGCGTGCGTACCTGACGCGCGTGCAGGAAGTCGCGGGCATTCCGATCGACATGGTCTCCACCGGTCCGGACCGCGACGAAACGATTCTGCTGCGTCATCCGTTCAAGGTCTAAGCGATGCAAGGTGTACCCATGATCGCGATGAAAGATCCGCGCAACGACGACAAGAACCTGTGGGTCGGCTGGGACGAATATCACCGGCTGATCGAGATGCTCGCACTTGCCGTGCACGAATCGGGCTGGAAGTTCGACAAGATCCTGTGCCTCGCGCGCGGCGGTCTGCGCGTCGGCGACCAGCTGTCGCGCATCTACGATCTGCCGTTGGCGATTCTGGCAACGAGCTCTTATCGCGAGGCAGCGGGCACGCAGCAGGGCGAACTCGACATCGCGCAATACATCACGATGACGCGCGGCGAACTGCACGGTAACGTGCTGCTCGTCGACGACCTCGTCGATTCCGGCGTCACGCTCGCGCGCGTGCAGCAGCATCTGAAGGAACGCTATCCGGCCATCACCGCGGTGCGCTCGGCCGTGCTGTGGTACAAGGGATGCTCGAAGGTGAAGCCCGATTACCACGTGCAGTATCTGCCGACCAACCCGTGGATTCATCAGCCGTTCGAGGAGTGGGACACGGTGCGTCCGCATAACCTCGGCGCGTGGATCAAGCGCGGCATCGCCCAGGCCGATGAGGCGTCGGGCAATTGACGCGAAGCCGCGCGCCTCACGCTTTGTCGCATCGGATCTCGTGCGTCATCGCGGTGTCACAAAACGGAGCCCAGTCGGGCTCCGTTTTTTTATGCGTCACGCGCGGCGCCAGGACGTCCGCACCGCGGCAGGCGCGTCCATATCGCAGTGCTACACTGCGCGGACATCCACGTGGCGTATCCACAACAAGCCGGGCGGTACCGGATGGGCAGTTTAAAATAGCGGTCGTTTTTTCCGCCCGGGAACGGATTTCCTCGCGTCCATGACAGATAACAATCACGTACACAAACAGCCACTGCCTTCCCTTGCGATTGCCGCGATCGGAGTGGTGTTCGGCGACATCGGTACGAGCCCGTTGTACGCGCTGAAGGAAGCCTTCAGTCCGTCGCACGGCATCCCGTTGACCGATCAGTCGATCCTTGGGGTTATTTCGCTGCTGTTCTGGGCGATCGTGATCGTGGTCGGCGTCAAGTACGTGCTGTTCGTGATGCGCGCCGACAACAACGGCGAGGGCGGCGTCCTCGCGCTGATGGCGCTGGCGATGCGCTCGGTCGATCAGAAATCGAAAATGGCCGGCCTTCTGATGATGCTCGGCATCTTCGGCGCCTGCATGTTTTACGGCGACGCGGTGATCACGCCGGCAATCTCGGTGATCTCGGCGGTCGAAGGTCTCGAAATCGCCGCGCCGCATCTGGCGCATCTGGTGATTCCGCTGACCGTCGTGATCCTGATCGTGCTGTTCTGGATCCAGCGGCACGGCACGGCCACGGTCGGCCGTCTGTTCGGGCCGATCATGACGCTTTGGTTCCTCGTGCTCGCCGTGCTCGGCCTGTGGCACATCATGCAGTCGCCGAATGTGATCCAGGCGCTCAATCCCTACTACGCGTACACGTTCATGGCCGCGCACGTGCTGCAGGCCTACGTGGTGCTCGGCTCGGTCGTGCTGGTGCTGACCGGCGCGGAGGCGCTGTACGCGGACATGGGCCACTTCGGCGCGCAGCCGATCCGCATGGCGTGGTACGTGCTCGTGATGCCTTCGCTCGTGCTGAACTACTTCGGCCAGGGCGCGCTGCTGATGCACGACCCAAAGGCGATCGAAAATCCGTTCTTCCTGCTCGCGCCGGACTGGGCGTTGTTGCCGCTCGTCGTGCTGTCGACGGTCGCGACGGTGATCGCGTCGCAGGCGGTGATTTCGGGCGCGTACTCGCTGACGAGCCAGGCGATCCAGCTCGGCTACGTGCCGCGCATGAAGGTCCTGCACACGTCCGAACTCGCGATCGGGCAGATCTATGTGCCGGTCGTGAACTGGATGCTGCTGTTCATCATCCTGTGCATCGTGATCGCGTTCAAGAGCTCGGACAATCTGGCGGCCGCGTACGGTATCGCGGTGACGGCAACGATGGTGATCACGACGATCCTTGCCTGCGTCGTGATGGTGAAGGTGTGGAACTGGAACAAACTGCTGGTTGGGCTCATCATCGGCGTGTTCATGGTGGTCGACCTGGGCTTCTTCGGCGCGAACCTGCTGAAGGTCGAAGAGGGCGGCTGGTTGCCGCTGTGCATCGGCGGCCTGCTGTTCTTCCTGCTGATGACGTGGTTCAAGGGCAGGATGATCGTGAAGGAACGCACGGCCGCCGACGGTATTCCGCTGATGCCGTTCCTGCAAGGCCTGCTCGCGCATCCGCCGCATCGCGTGTCGGGCACCGCGATCTATCTGACCGGCAGCGATTCGCTCGTGCCGGTGAGCTTGCTGCACAATCTGAAACACAACAAGGTGCTGCACGAGCGCACGATCTTTCTGACCTTCGTCACGCGCGACATTCCGTACGTGAAGGACGCCGATCGCGTGACCGTGAAGGACATGAACGGTGGCCTGTGGCTGGTGAAGGCAGCCTACGGCTTTAACGAAACGCCCGACGTGAAGGCGGTGCTGCTCGACGTCGGCCGCACGCACGACATGAGCTTCGAATTGATGGACACGTCATTCTTCCTCGCACGCGAAACGGTGGTGCCGACGCAATTGCCGGGCATGTCGGTATGGCGCGAGCGTGTGTTCGCGTGGATGCATCAGAACGCCGCGAAGCCGACTGACTTCTTCAGCATCCCGGCTAACCGGGTCGTGGAACTGGGAACGAAGATCGAGATTTGACGGCTCGCGCGTGACGTGCGGGAGCGCAAACAAAAAGCCCACGCATTGCGTGGGCTTTTTGTTCATGCGCGCGTGCAAGCGGTTGAGCGCGCGACGCAGTCATGTCACGGACCGGAGCGCGTGCGACGACGTGCTCCGGTCCGTGACGCTCACTTCTGCTTGAGCTTCGCAAACGCAGCCGCCATCGCGCCGCCCGGCTCCGGTTCGCGCGAGCGTTGCGGCGCACCGCGTCCCGCTCCGCCGCGATTGAAGCTGCCGCCCGAGCCACCGCGATCCTGCTGCGCACCGCCGCCGCTGCGCGCGGCCGCTGCACCGGGTTCGTCGTCGAGACGCATCGTCAGTGCGATACGCTGGCGCTTCACGTCGACTTCGAGCACCTTGACCTTGACGATCTGACCGGCTTTCACGACCTCATGCGGGTCCTTCACGAACTTTGTCGACATCGCCGACACGTGCACGAGGCCATCCTGATGCACACCGACGTCGATGAACGCGCCGAACGCCGCGACGTTCGTCACGACGCCTTCGAGCACCATGCCCGGGATCAGATCGCTGACCTTCTCGACACCTTCGCGGAACGTCGCGGTCTTGAACTCGGGACGCGGATCGCGGCCCGGCTTCTCGAGTTCGACCAGGATGTCGCGCACGGTTGGAAGACCGAAACGCTCGTCGACGAATTCGGTGGGTGACAGTCCGCGTAACGCGTCGCGATTGCCGAGCACTTCGCCGACCTGCTTACTGATCTTCGCGAGGATGCGCTGGACGACCGGATACGCTTCCGGGTGCACCGACGAACGGTCGAGCGGATTCTCGCCGTTATTGATGCGCAGGAAGCCGGCAGCTTGCTCGAAGGTCTTGTCGCCGAGACGCGGCACCTTGCGTAGATGCTCGCGCGACGGGAACGGCCCGTTCGCATCGCGATAGTCGACGATGTTGCGCGCGAGCGTTGCGTTTAAACCCGACACCCGCGCGAGCAGCGCGACCGACGCGGTGTTCGCATCGACGCCGACCGCATTCACGCAGTCTTCGACGACCGCGTCGAGCGAGCGCGCGAGTTCGCGCTGGTTCACGTCGTGCTGATACTGGCCGACGCCGATCGCCTTGGGCTCGATCTTCACGAGCTCGGCGAGCGGGTCCTGCAGACGTCGCGCAATCGACACGGCGCCGCGCAGCGACACGTCCATGGCGGGGAATTCCTTCGCGGCAAGCTCGGACGCCGAGTACACCGACGCGCCGGCTTCGGACACGACGATCTTCTGCAGCTTCAGCTCCGGATGACGCGCGATCAGCTCGCTCGCGAGCTTGTCCGTCTCACGCGACGCGGTGCCGTTGCCGATGCTGATCAGCTCGGCCTGCGTTTGCGCGGCGATTCGCGCGAGCTTCGCGAGCGAGCCGTCCCAGTCGCGGCGCGGCTCGTGCGGGTAGATCGTGTCGGTCGCGAGCACCTTGCCGGTGCGGTCGACCACCGCCACCTTCACGCCGGTGCGCAAGCCCGGATCCAGACCGATCACGGCCTTCGGACCAGCCGGCGCCGCGAGCAGCAGGTCCTTCAGATTGCGCGCGAACACGCGGATCGCTTCGTGTTCGGCTTCGTCGCGCAGATTGGTCAGCAGCTCGTTTTCGAGGTGCGGCTGCACCTTCACGCGCCAGCACCAGCGGCACACGTCGGAGAGCCACTTGTCGGCGGGGCGGTTCTGATTGGCGATGCCGAAGTGCCGCGCGATCAGCGCTTCGCCCGGGTGCGGCACCTGCGCGTCGAGCTCTTCGCCGAGGCCGAGCTTGATCATCAGCACGCCGGCATTGCGGCCGCGGAACAGTGCGAGCGCGCGATGCGACGGCACCGTGCGGATCGTTTCGGCGTAGTCGTAGTAGTCGCGGAATTTCTCTTCTTCCGCCGTTTCCTTGCCTTCCACGACCTTCGACGACACCACGCCCTGGTTGAACAGATAGTCGCGCAGCTTGCCGAGCAGTTCGGCGGTCTCGCCGAACTGTTCGGAAAGGATGTCGCGCGCGCCGTCGAGCGCGGCCTTCACTTCGGCGACGCCTTTGTCCGCGTCCACGTACGCCGCGGCTTCGGCTTGCGGATCGAGCAGCGGATTGCCGAGCAGCGCGTCGGCGAGCGGCTGCAAGCCGGCTTCGCGCGCGATCTGCGCGCGCGTGCGGCGCTTCGGTTTGTATGGCAGATAGAGGTCTTCGAGCACCTGTTTGCTGTCGGCGCCTTCGATCGCGCCGCGCAGCTCGTCGGTGAGCTTGCCCTGTTCGTCGATGCTCGCGATGATTGCCGCGCGCCGGTCTTCCAGCTCGCGCAAATAGACTAGGCGTTCCTCGAGATTGCGCAGTTGCGTGTCGTCGAGATTGTCGGTCACTTCCTTGCGATAACGGGCAATGAACGGAACGGTCGCGCCTTCGTCGAGAAGTTCCACTGCGGCCGCGACCTGGCGCGGCTGGACGGACAGTTCGGTGGCGATGCGTTGGACGATCTTGAGTGCTACGGTTTCCGTCATAAGGTCTTGGTGTTCCTGCGGACTCAGTGATGGGCCGCGCGCGGGCGGCAAATCGGGGCAGGCCGGGCGTGCGCCGCGACCAGGTTGCTAGAGCGGGGCATTTTGCCATAAATGCCAAAGGGCTCAACCGTGGGGTGTTAGAATTTCGGGCATGTTCCGTTGACCCTCTACGACGTTGCCAATCTCCTTGTCCCTCAACCGCCTGGTCTCTTCGCTGGCGTCAGGTTCACTGCCGGGTTCACCGCCGGGTTCGTCTCAATTGCCGCTGGTTTCTTTGCGCTCGTTCGGTCGGTCGGCTCTAACGGCTGCCGCGTCGTGCGTGATCGCCGCAGCGCTCGTCGTGCCGGTGTCGGCCGTGGCGCAAAGTGCGACGCCGGCGCAAGGTACGGCGCCCGTCGCGGGCTCGGGCCCGCAAGCCGCCGCAACCGCCGACGGCCCTCAAAGCGCAAGTGACGTAGCCGTGCTGGACAAGTCGTTCGACGAGCGGCAACAGGTGCTCAATCAGCGCACCGACGACAACAACTATCAATTCGCTGTCGCGCAACACAACTGCTACAGCCGCTTCTTCGTCAATCACTGTCTGAACCGCGCGCGCGACGCGATGCGCAGCGTGCAGGCGGACATCCGCAAGGAACAGCTCGCGCTCGACGCCGAGCAGCGTGCGCAGCGCGCCCGTGAACGCGACGAACGCACCGCGTTGCGGCGCGCGCAAAACGAGGCGGAAGCGCCGCAACGTGCCGCCGAAGACGCGCGCAACGAGCAGGCGTATCAGGAAAAGCAGCGTCAGCACGCGCTCGATCAGGCGCAGCACAACGCCGAGGCGCCGCAGCGCGAAGCCAATGCGCAGGCCTACGCGGAGAAGCAACGTCAGCACGCGCTCGATCAGGCGCAGCGCAACGCCGCGGCACCGCAGCACGAAGCCAATGCGCAGGCCTACGAGGAGAAGCAGCGCCAGCACGCGCTCGATCAGGCGCAGCATGGTGTCACGCCTGCGCAGGCGGCGGCCAATCAGAAGGCCTACGACCAGAAGCAGAGCGACTACCAGCGCAAGCTCGAGGAAGCGCGTCGGCAGGGTGCGCAAAAGGCCGCGGAGCGCCAGCAGAAACAGGAGACTTTCGAGCGGAAGCAGGCCGAGGCCGCGCAGCACAAGCTCGATGTCGAAGCACGTCAAAAGCAGGCCACCGAGAAGGCCGGGCAGAAGCGTCAGGACGAGTTGAAGCAGCAACAGCTCGAAGAGCAGCAAAAGCAGCAACAAGAGCAACAGTAAGCGTGCTGTAGTGGCTGTATCGTAGAGTAAGCCGTGGCGGTCGTGGCCAGGGCCGCCGTAGTCGCCGTAATGCGTTTTGAGGCGGACAGCAACCTCAGGCATCGGACCGCGCGCACGCGGTTCGTGCCGCCGACCAGAGGAGGCGAGCATGCGCGATCGTCATCACGTCATCGACGCAAACACACTTCGCGACCGCATTCTGCAACTGGAATCGGAGCATAGTGGACTCGACCGGTTGATCGACCGGATGTCGGATGAACCCGGCATCGACGACTTCGAGTTGCAGCGCCTGAAAAAGCGCAAACTTAAAGTCAAGGACACCATCATCTTGCTGCAATTGCAGCTCGAACCGGACGCGCGCGCCTGAGTTCGCGGCCTGGCAGGCGCCGGGCGCGCAGCGCGCGAGCCGGACTTAGCAGGAACGCTTGCCTTGAATTCATCGCATGACACTTCATCCCGGGCCGCGCCGGACAACGCATCTGCTTCGGGCACGCCCGCGCCGCGCGCGGCAGCACCGGTGCCAGGTGTGTCGCTGAATGGGCGCCGCGCGAGCGAGCTCGACGACATCTTCGCCGACAACGGTCTGCTCGCACGGCAGATCGACGGTTATCGGCCGCGTGCGTCGCAGATCGAGATGGCGCGCGCGGTTGCCGCGGCGATGGAGGCGTCGGGCCGCGCGATGCCCGAGCCCGCGATGTTCGAGACGCAGAAGCGCCCGGCGCGGCGCCTGCAGCAGACCGGCGCTGAAGCCGTCTCTGAGTCGACCGGGAGCAACGCGCAAGCCGATGGCGTCGACGGTGGTGAGAATACGCTGATCGTAGAGGCGGGTACCGGCACCGGCAAGACCTATGCGTACCTCGTGCCGGCCATGCTGTGGGGCGGCAAGGTGATCGTCTCGACCGGCACCAAGCATCTGCAGGATCAGCTGTTCCAGCGCGACATTCCGACCGTGCGCGACGCGCTCGCGGTGCCGGTGTCGGTCGCGATGCTGAAGGGCCGCGCGAACTACCTGTGCCATTACTACCTGCAACGCACCGCGGACAACGGCCGTCTGCCGTCGCGCCAGGAGACCTCGTATCTGCAGGACATCGTGCGCTTCGCGAAGATCACGCGCACCGGCGACAAGGCCGAACTCGCGAGCGTGCCGGAAACGGCGCAGGTGTGGTCGATGGTCACGTCGACGCGCGACAACTGTCTCGGCCAGGAGTGTCCCCACTACAAGGACTGCTTCGTGATGCAGGCGCGCCGCGAAGCGCAGCAGGCCGATATCGTGGTGGTCAACCACCATCTGTTTTTCGCCGACATCATGCTGCGCGATACCGGCATGGCGGAGCTGCTGCCGACTGCGAATACAGTCATCTTCGACGAAGCTCACCAGTTGCCCGAAACCGCGACGCTGTTTTTCGGCGAGACGCTATCGACCGCGCAGTTTCTCGAACTCGCACGCGATTCGGTGGCCGAGGGCCTCGGTCACGCACGCGATGCGGTCGATTGGGTCAAGCTCGGCGCGACGCTCGAGCGCGCCGCGCGCGACGTGCGGCTCGCGTTCAAGGAAGACTCGGTGCGTCTGTCGATCGGCCAGCTGCCCGACGATCACCCGCTGTTCGCCGCGCTCGAGACGCTCGAGGCCGAGCTCGACGCGTTGGCCTCGGCGTTGGCGGGCCAGGCCGAGCGAGCCGAATCGCTCGGCGCGTGTTTGCGTCGCGCGCGCGAGTTGCAGGACGTGCTGAGCGGCTGGACCACGCCACCCACGAGTGCAGAACGCGACGCGGTTGCGACCCGCGAGGGTGACGCCAGCGCGGAGCGCGCCGATCCGAATGAAAAGGTGCGCTGGATCGAGGTGTTCTCGCACACGGTGCAACTGCACGAAACGCCGTTGTCGGTCGCGCCGATTTTCGCGAAGCAGCGCGCCGGCGTGCCGCGCGCGTGGATCTTCACATCGGCGACGCTGTCGGTGCGCGGCGACTTCACGCACTATGCGGCGCAGATGGGCTTGAACTCGAAGCGCTCGATGACATTGCCGAGCCCATTCGACTATCCATCGCAAGGACTTCTGTACGTACCGCGCAATCTGCCACAGCCGTCATCGCCGATGTTCACCGACGCCGTGTTCGATGCCGCATTGCCCGCGATCGAAGCCTCGGGCGGCGGCGTCTTCATGCTGTGCACGACGCTGCGCGCGGTGGATCGTATCTCGGCGAAGCTGCGCGACGCGATCGAGTCGCGCGGCTGGGACTATCCGCTGCTCGTGCAGGGCGATGCGAGCCGCACCGAACTGCTCGACCGCTTTCGCGCCTACGGCAATGCGATCCTGGTCGGCAGTCAGAGCTTCTGGGAAGGGGTGGACGTGCGCGGCGACGCGCTGTCGCTGGTCGTGATCGACAAGCTGCCGTTTGCGCCGCCGGACGATCCCGTGCTGGCCGCGCGGCTCGACGCACTGACGAAGAAGGGCTTGAGCCCGTTCGCCGTGCATCAGCTGCCGCAGGCCGTCATCACGCTGAAGCAGGGCGCCGGCCGGCTGATTCGCGCGGAGACCGATCGTGGCGTGCTGATGATCTGCGATACACGTCTCGTCGATAAACCTTATGGCCGCCGCATCTGGCAGAGTCTGCCGCCGTTCAAGCGCACCCGCGAGATCGACGTGGTGCGTGAGTTCTTTGAGGAGAGCGCTGGGCCAGCGGCGCCGGTTCGATAGGGGGATGTGTTCCACACATGCGACGAGCTCCGCAGCGGAAAGCGGCCCTGAATGACAAAACGCCACGGATGTGAATCCGTGGCGTTTTTCTTTGCCCGTTTGCGGCCCGCGCCGTTTCCGGCCAGCCTCCAAACGTTTCGTGCGCAGGCGCTGTAGCGGGAGCGCCGCTACAGCGCCGAACCGTTGCGGCTTACTGGCTTGCGCCTGCTGCCGGCGATGCTGCTTCAGCCGGCGATGCTGCCTCGGCCGGCGATGCTGCTTCGGCCGGCGATGCTGCTTCGGCCGGCGATGCCGCAACTGCCGGCGATGCTGCTTCAGCAGGCGATGCTGCCGCCGGTGCGGACGCAGCTTCCGACGGTGCAGCAGCCTGATCGTTGCTCTTGTTGCATGCAGCGAGTGCCACAACTGCCAACAGGGATGCTACGAGGAGGGATTTCTTCATGATCACGTCCTTTTATGGTTTAAAGGTAAGCAACAGCGCAAAATAAAACCGGTAATGTGCTCCAACACCGACCTGGGCCGCTGGTGGAGATGCTCTTTTGACGAGCTGGAATCTTCCCTACGGCTTGGGCGGAAATTATATGCACTTTCGTACTGACAGTCGATAAATGCGGGTCAATACGTTGTCTTTCTCATACAAAATTTCACCGTACGGTATAACAGGCGGGCAGAGTTACGCAATCTCGCCTACCTGTATCCAGCCCGCACAATACCACTCGTGTAGCAGTGCTGTCACCGATGAATCGTGTGATAGTGTTACAAAGCGTATCGCACTCATGCACCGCAGATTTGCGAGTTCAAACAGCCATTTTTTCACGCCGGTCCACGATATTTCTTCTCCATTTACGAAGAAAAAACGTCGTTCATACAACAGGTTAGTCTTGCGATCGAGCCGTAGACCGGATCTCGACGCCGCGCCGATGAAACGGGCTTCGTTGAGCGGCCGTTGCGGCGGATCGAAGACGACACTCGGCTTGGGTTCGCTGAGGTACGTGCCAAGGAACGACGCAATGTCCTGCTCATTCCATCGCACTTTAGCAAGCATCGCGCCCACCCGTTCGACGAGCGCCGCGGGCAACTCGGCCGGCTGTTCGACGGCGGCCTGCCGTGGGTCGCGATAAAGGGCGCCCGCCTTGCCCGTGGCCTCTCCGCGCTCGGCCAGGTGGTACAGGAACTGCGCGGTCAGCTCGCTTTCGGAGGGCGCGCGAAAACCGATCGAGCAGGTCATGCATTCGCCCTCGGCGATGCCGTCGTGCGCGATGTGCGGCGGCAGGTACAGCATGTCGCCGGGCTCGAGTACCCACTCCTGTTCGTGCTCGAAGTGCTGTAAAACCTTCAACGGCAAGCCGGGCTGCAGCGTCAGATCTTTCTGCGCGCTAATGCGCCAGCGGCGCTTGCCTTTTACTTGCAAAAGAAACACATCGTAGGAATCGAAGTGCGGGCCGACGCCGCCGCTATCGGTCGCATACGAAATCATCAGGTCGTCGAGACGCGCGTCCGGCACGAAACGGAAACGGTCGAGCAACGCGCGCGCGCGGTCGTCCTGCAGATCCACGCCCTGCACGAGCAGTGTCCATGCGCGCTGTTTGACGGACGGCAGTTCGTCGGGCGCGAACGGGCCGTGCTCCAGCTGCCATTTGTTGCGGAAGTGCGTGATCAGGCGCGCTTCGACGTCGTCCCGATCGGCCAGCTCGAACAGCTCGTCGCGCGACAGCGGCGCTTCGATGTCCGGAATCGCCTGACGGATCAGCAGCGGCTTTTTCTGCCAGTAGCGGCGCATGAATTGCGACGGGCTCAGATGGCCGAGAAGTGCGGTCGGAACGTCGGGCGAGGGCGGAAGAATGGGCCGCGTGGCCGGCTTTGCAGCAGACGGCGAATTGCGTGCCGAACCTGCATCGGCCGGGAGGTGGGTGGGCCGCCTGGGCATCGTATAATGTGAGTTGTATTCTGGAGAATCGAATGAAAATCGCAAAGAACACCGTCGTGTCGGTCGCCTACAAGCTGTCGGATGCGCAGGGCAATCTGATCGAGGAAAGCGAAGAGCCGATGGTCTATCTTCACGGCGGCTATGATGGCACGTTCCCCAAGATCGAGGAAGAGCTCGACGGCCACGAGGCTGGCTTCGAGACCCAGATCCAGCTTGAGCCGCAAGACGCGTTCGGCGAATACGATCCTGACCTTGTGAAGATCGAGCCGCGCGATCGCTTCCCGGAACCGCTCGAAGTCGGCATGCAGTTCGAAGGCACCCCCGAAGATGGCGACGAGGAAATCGATGCGCTGGTGTACGTGGTGACCGACGTCGCGGAAGACAAGGTCGTGCTCGACGGCAATCATCCGCTCGCCGGCATGGCGCTGCGTTTCGCGTTGACCGTCAAAGACGTGCGTCCGGCAACTGAAGACGAAATCCAGCACGAGCACGCGCATGGCGCGGACGGCCTCGAAGTTCTCGACGACGATGAAGACGAGGACGAAGAAGACAGCTCAAAACCGACCCTGCACTGAGCTTGCGGGCATGCGCGGTGTCGTCGCGGGGGCAGACGGCACCGATGCGGGCAACGCAGGCGAGGCTGGCAGTATCGAACCCGGCGGCATCGAGATAGCGGGCCCATAGTCGCCGCCGCCCTGGTCGGACGGGATGCGCGGCTGCTGCTCCTGCGACTCTCCAGGCGTCTGCAATACGGGCGGCAATTCCGACGCCGGCCCGAAACCTTCCACATTCGGCATCTCCGGCGCAACCGGCATCGACGCGCCGGATTCGTCGCGCGGCGATGCGGGCGGCAAGACCGGCGGCGTGGTGGGCAGCGGCATCTGCTTCGGCACGTCGCGCACGCTGACTCTGAACGGCGGCTTCCTGCCGAAATCCGCTTCTATCTGAATCCATTGGTTGAGACGATCATGCGGCGCGAGCGCAATGCGCGTGAGGTTCGTCACGACCATCCCCTTGTCGTTGCGTAGCGGCTGATCGATGACGAAACCGCCGGCCGGCCGGTCCTCGTCTGCATGAATGACGACCACGGGTCCGGGGAAAATCTGCGCGAGCTTGAGCAGACTGCGCTTGAATTCCAGAAAGCCGTCGCGGCGCGAGCTATGTGCGAAGTGCAGCCAGGCGAACCGTTCGGGTCGCTCGTAGCGCTCCGGGTCGAAGTCGCCTTGAATGAACACGACGATCGCGCGCGCGTCGCGGCGCTTCGCGTATTCGGCCGCGTGCTCGAGCCAGAATGCGTTGGCGATCACGCGATCTTCGAACTCGCCGTTGCGGCCGCCCGCGCTCAGGTAGCGGTTGTTCGGACCCGGCGCGTTCAGGCCGATGAAGACGATGTCGCCGGCTTTGGTGTTCGCTTTGTCGTTCGTTTTTTCGTTGACCACCCAGCGCACGTTTTCACGGAACGGGCGGAAGCGCGACACCTCGCTCTCGCGCGTCAACGCGATCGGGTTCTGCCCCATCGACGTTGGATCGGCGAACAGCGTTTGCCGCAACTGGTCGAGCCGCTCGACCGGATCGAAGCCGCCGGCTTCCGCCGTGCCGCAATCGACCCAGTCATGCTGGCCGGGGATAAAGAAGAGGGCAGTGCGCGAGCTGTCGAGCAGCGCGTGGCGGCGCTCGAACAGCGCGTCGCGGCAAACTTCCTTCGGCCCCTTCAGATTGCCGTCGTAGACGATGAAGCGCACGTCGCGCTCGCGGCCGATCGCCTCGAGCAGCCGTTGCGTGGCGGCTTCGTCGGCGGGGCTGTGCATCGTGCCGGAAATCACCGCGAACGCGAAGCGCGAGGCCTCAGCGTGCGCCGGCGCGGTCCATGCGCACACTGCCACGAGCACGACGATGCCGCCTGCCGGTGCGAGCACGTGGCGCAGCGCCGCGCGAAGCCCGCGCGGGCGCGGCGGGTGTCCCGGCGTGTCAGTGGTCCGCATCCAGCGCGACGGCCAGTTCATGCAGTTCGTACAGCAGATCGAGCGCTTCGCGCGGCCGCAGATCGTTCGGATCGATGCCGCGCAGACGCTCGACGAGTGTCTGCATCGCGGGCGACGCAGGCGACGCGGGCGTTGCGTCGCTCGCCGCCTCGTGGTCGTCGTCCGAGTCTTCGGCGAGCATGGCAGGCTGCGTGGCGAACAGATCGAGTTGCGGCGCGGGCTGCGCGGCCGATTGCTGCTCCAGATGCGCGAGATGCTTGCGTGCCGCGCGGATCACCGCGTTCGGCACGCCGGCGAGTTGCGCGACCTGCAGACCGTAGCTCTGATTGGCGGGCCCTTCGTTGACCGCGTGCAGGAACACGATGCCGTGCCCGTGCTCGACTGCCGACAGATGCACGTTGGCCGCGTGCGGAAACTCCGCGGGTAGTTGCGTCAGCTCGAAATAGTGCGTCGCGAACAGCGTGTAGCAGCCGTTGTGGGCGAGCAGGTGGCGCGCGATCGCCCACGCGAGCGCGAGGCCGTCGAACGTCGACGTGCCGCGGCCGATCTCGTCCATCAGCACGAGGCTTTGCGATGTCGCGTCGTTGAGGATCGCGGCGGCTTCGGTCATCTCCACCATGAAGGTCGAGCGGCCGCCGGCGAGGTCGTCGGCCGCGCCGATGCGCGTGAAGATGCGGTCGATCGGTCCGAAGGCCGCGCGCCGCGCTGGTACATAGCTGCCCACGCAAGCGAGCAGCGCGATCAGCGCGGTCTGCCGCATGAAAGTCGACTTACCGCCCATGTTGGGACCGGTGATCAACAGCAGCTTGCGCTCGGTCGCGAGTGAGCAATCGTTGGCGATGAACTGCTCGACTTGCGCCTCGACCACCGGATGACGACCCTGCTCGATGTCGATACCCGCGTTCGCCGAGAACGTCGGCGCAACCCAGTCGAGCGCGCGAGCGCGTTCGCCGAGCGCGGCCAGCAGATCGAGTTCGGCGAGCGCGAGCGCAACGCGCTGACAGTCGGGAATGAACGGCAGCAACGATTGCAGCAACGCGTCGTACAGTGCGCGTTCGCGCGCGAGCGCGCGTTCCTGCGCGGACAGCGCTTTGTCCTCGAAGGTTTTCAGCTCGGGCGTGATATAGCGCTCGGCATTCTTCAGCGTTTGCCGACGGCGATAGTCGTCCGGCACCTTGTCGGTCTGGCCGCGCGTGACTTCGATATAGAAGCCGTGCACCTTGTTGTACTCGACGCGCAGATTGCTGATGCCGGTGCGCGCGCGTTCGCGTGTTTCGAGATCGATCAGGAACTGTCCGCAGTTCTCCGAAATATCGCGCAGTTCGTCGAGCTCGGCGTCATAACCACGCGCGATGACGCCGCCGTCGCGCACCATCGCGGCCGGCTCTTGCGCGACCGCGAGCTTCAGCAAATCGGCGCACGCGTGCGGCGGTTCGAGCGCCGCGTCGATGCGCGCGAGCGAATCCGCGTTCGAGGCCACCGCTGCGAGCTGCGCGCGCAATGCAGGTAGCGCGATGAAGGTATCGCGCAGGCTCGACAGATCGCGCGGCCGCGCCGACAGCAGCGCGAGACGTCCGGTGATCCGTTCGATGTCCGAAATCTGCCGCAATGCGCTGCGCAAGGTATCGAGATCGGCGCCCGGCGGCGCGTCGAGCAACGCGCCGATCGCCTGCTGACGTGCCTGCGCCACCGCCGAATCGCGCGGCGGATGATGCAGCCAGTGCCGCAGCAGGCGGCTGCCCATCGTCGTGCAGCAGGTGTCGAGCAGCGAGCACAGCGTCGGCGATTCGGTGCCGCGCAGTGTCTCCGTGAGTTCGAGGTTGCGGCGCGTGGCGGGATCGAGGCCGATGTATTCGGATTCGTATTCGACCTTCAGGCTGCGCACATGGCGCAGTTGCTGGCCCTGCGTGGACGCCGCATACAGCAGCAACGCGCCGGCCGCCCCGCACGCGCAACCGAGCGAATGCGCGCCGAAGCCGTCGAGGCTCGCGACTTCGAGCTGGTCGCACAGGCGCTTCGTGCCCGAGGTGATATCGAAGTGCCAGGCCGGTACACGCTTGAGCGCGCTGGCGTTGACAGGCGGTGTCCAGCTGGTCGAATCGGCGGTGGCGTCGGCGACCAGAATTTCCGCGGGACGGATGCGCTCCAGCGCGGCGGCGACCTGATCGGGCGCGACTTCGGCGAGGCGCAGCGCGCCGCTCGCGAGATTGAGCCATGCGAGACCGACGCTCGTGGCGACACCGCGGCGATTGTGCGCGACGCCCAGCGCGAGCAGATAGACGTCGCTCTTGTCGGACAGCAGCGCGGCGTCGGTCAGCGTGCCAGGCGTAACCACGCGCATGACCTTGCGCTCGACCGGGCCTTTCGAGGTGGCCGGGTCGCCGATCTGTTCGCAGATCGCGACCGATTCGCCGAGCTTCACGAGCCTGGCCAGATACTGTTCGACAGCGTGATGCGGCACGCCGGCCATCTTGATCGGATTGCCCGCCGACGCGCCGCGCTGCGTGAGCGTCAGGTCGAGCAGGCGCGCGGCTTTTTCCGCGTCGTCGAAAAAGAGTTCGTAGAAGTCGCCCATCCGGTAGAACACCAGCGTGCCCGGATGCTCCGCCTTGATGCGCAGGTACTGCTGCATCATCGGCGTGTGTTGTGCGACGTCGTTGGCCGCTGCGGTTTGAATACCCATCCTTCGTGTCTTCTTGCGGTAGATGCTCAGGGCGTGAGTTTAACCCGCCGGCGCGGCGAGCGGACCCTGGCCGAACGGACGATGCCCAACACAAGAGCTGAATGTCAGCATGACCGATTCGATCAAAGCGGGGGGTGCGCGCCGTCGCGGCGGGTTACGGCCGTCGAGCCGAGCCTCGCGCTGTCATTGCTGGAGCACCGTGATGCATTCATTCCTCGATCATCGCCCGCATGTCCACCCTGCGTTCGTTCGCCGCGCTGCGGCGTTTCGCGAGCCACATCAGCAGCGTGATGAAGGTGCCGAACACGACGATGATCCACTGCGCGGGCATCTTCGCCGTGAGCAGCAGCGCGTACACGCCGAGCATCAGCAGCACCGCGAGGTTCTGGTTGAAATTCTGCACGGCGATCGAGTGACCGGCCGACAGCAGCGTCGCGCCGCGATGCTGCAGGATCGCATTCATCGGCACGATGAAAAAGCCCGACAACGCACCGAGCACGATCATCAGCGGATAGGCCAGCAGAATGTAGTAGGGCGCGACGTGCGTGCCGAAGCGCAGGCCCGCGCCCGCCGGGAACAGGTCCTTGTTGTAAAAGGCCATCGCGATCGCCACCGCGCCCGTCAGCACGCCGACCGGCAACACCTTCAGCGAGTGGCGCAATGGAATCAGCGCGGCCGCGCCCGCCGCGCCGATCGCGATGCCGAAGCCGGTCACGCCTTGCATCACCGCCGCCTTCGACAACGACAGCCCGAGGTTCACGTTCGCCCATTTGAGCACCAGCAACTGCATCGTCACGGCGGCGCCCCACATCAGCGTGGTCACCCACAGCGCGATCTGCGCGAGCTTGTCGGCCCACAGCACCCGGAAGCAGTGATGGAAATCGCCGACCAGCTTATTCGGCTCGGTCAGCCGGTTCGGATAGCGCGCGCCAGTGTCCGGAATGAAGATGTTGATCGCGGCGGCGATCGCGTAGGTGAGCATGACCGCGCCCATCGCGAGATCGGCGGCCGAGCGGATCAGCGGCATATGCGCACGCGTGACGAAATGCTCGAAGACGGTGCTGATCAGCGCACCGCCTAGCATCGTGCCGGCGATCGTCGACAGCACCGTCGCCGATTCGAGCCACGCGTTCGCCTGCACGAGCTTTTCGGCGGGCAGCAGCTCGGTGAGGATGCCGTACTTGGCGGGCGAATACGCGGCTGCGCCGAAGCCGACCACGCCGTAGGCGATCATCGGATGAACGCCCAGAATCATCATCAGGCAGCCGCTCGCTTTCAGCGCGTTGGAGATGAACATCACGTGACGCTTCTGCATCGAATCGGCGAACGCGCCGACGAACGGCGCGAGCAGCACGTACGAGATCGTGAAAAAAATCTGCAGCAGCGGCGTAACCCACGCGGCCGAGCGCATCACGGAAAGCAGGGCGATGGCGGCGATCAACAGCGCATTGTCGGCCAGCGACGAAATGAACTGTGCCGCGATGATCGTATGGAAGCCTTTTTTCATGGGGCAGATTGGAGGCTGCGCCCGGGGCGAAAGTCGGGCAGGGTCAAAGCGGCATGGAGCAGGGAACGGTCCCGGCCGAGTACCGCCCCGAATGACTTCCCGCTTTTTAGCACGACGCTCCGGACACTGGAGCGCCGCCAACAGAAAAGCGGCCGAAGCCGCTTTTCTTTGCAACCGTTATGCGTTGCCGCGGACCGGCCGCGGCGGCGCACCTTACGCCGACTGCTGACGCGTGCGGCTGTAGCGCGACAGGATTGGAACCATCTGCGCGTAGACCTTCGGGTTGCCCGCGACGACTTCGCCGACGTGCAGGAACTCCGAATCACCGGTGTAGTTGCCGACCAGGCCGCCGGCTTCGGTGATCAGCAGGCTGCCCGCCGCGACGTCCCATGCGTTCAGGCCCTGCTCGAAGAAGCCGTCCATGTGGCCGGCCGCGACGTTGGCCAGATCGAGCGCGGCGGCGCCCGGACGGCGCAGGCCGGCGCAGGCTTCGGTCATCTCGGCGAACTGACGGCCGTACGATTCGAGGCTGTCCTGCGCGCGGAACGGAAAGCCGGTGCCGATCAGGCAGTCGGCCAGGCGGTCACGCTTGGCGACGCGGATGCGGCGATCGTTGAGAAACGCGCCACGGCCGCGCGATGCGGTGAACAGATCGTTGCGGGTCGGATCGTAGACGACGGCCTGCGTGACGACGCCCTTGTGCGCGAGCGCGATCGACACGCAGTAGTAAGGGAAGCCGTGGATGAAGTTGGTGGTGCCGTCGAGCGGATCGATGATCCACTGGTATTCGGAATCGTGGTCCGACTTGCCCGACTCTTCGGCGAGGATGGCGTGATCGGGATAAGCGGTCTTCAGCGTTTCGATGATCGCCGCTTCGGACGCTTTGTCGACCTCCGTGACGAAATCGTTGTGCTGCTTTTTGCTGACCTGAATCAGATCGAGATCGAGCGATGCGCGGTTGATGATCTGAGCTGCGCGGCGCGCGGCCTTCACAG
This sequence comes from Paraburkholderia sp. HC6.4b, assembly GCF_014200875.1. Classification (NCBI taxonomy): domain Bacteria; kingdom Pseudomonadati; phylum Pseudomonadota; class Betaproteobacteria; order Burkholderiales; family Burkholderiaceae; genus Paraburkholderia; species Paraburkholderia sp. HC6.4b. The sequence continues at coordinate 431,274 of NZ_JACHDC010000001.1, read as the reverse complement.
CGATATTGAGCATGGGATGCATAAACTGATCCTTGTGCCGGGGCAGCACGGCTGCCGGCCGGTAAATAAGCGCGAAACTGCGCTGACGGGCGCCGCAACGACGCAAAAACAGCACGGAACAGCAGACCGGCTATCAAACCGGAGAGCATTCCGTCGACGGAGACGAATTGAATAAGAACGGTGCGACCGGTTCGACGCAAGCTTCAGCAAACGTCGGCGCCGGACGCGAAAAGCGGTATTTTACCTGAGTCCGGGCGCCCTCGCGCATGCTCGCTCACGTGCGGCTGATGTACCGCACAGGCGCCCGCCGGTGCCGGTCCGATGCTGCGCCCTCGTCCGCGCGCGTGGCTCGCGCGTGCGCCTGATTCGGCATAAGTGCCCGTTGGCGCTACCATACGCGTCTTGAGTCCTAGCCAGCCGAGTTTCATCGTGGATCACACCCACCATTCCTCCGACCCCGCCGTGGCCGATTTGCGCGGCGGCTTCACGTCGACGCGTTTCGTGCTGGTCGAGCCCAGCCATCCGGGCAATGTCGGCGCCGCGGCGCGCGCGCTGAAAACCATGGGCTTTTCGCGGCTCGTGCTCGTGTCGCCGCGCGTGCCGAACGTGCAGAACGACCCCGAAGCGATCGCGATGGCGAGCGGCGCCGATGACGTACTCGCCTCCGTGCACGTGGTGCCGTCGCTCGCCGATGCACTGACTGGCGTGCACTGGTCGATTGCGCTGACCGCGCGGCTGCGCGAATACGGTCCGCCGCAATGGACGCCGCGTGCGGCTGCCGCCGCCGCTCACGCAGAGGCGATGCACGGCGAGATCGCGCTGGTGTTCGGCAACGAGCGCACGGGCTTGTCGAACGAGGACGTCGAGCGATGCAGCGCGATCGCGCATATTCCGGCCAATCCGGCCTATAGCTCGCTCAATCTCGCGCAGGCGGTGCAGGTGCTCGCCTACGAGCTACGCACCGCGTACCTCGGCGCCGACGAAGCGAGCGACGGCGCACCCACCGCGGGAGCACACGCGGCGCCGGCCGAATCCGCCGCTCCACGCGCGCAGATGGCGGCCAGCGACGAGATCGAGAGCATGTTCGCGCATCTGGAAAGCGCACTGGTCGCGCTCGAGTTTCTCGATCCGGCCAATCCGAAGAAGCTGATGTCACGGCTGCGGCGGCTCTTCGCGCGCTCGGGCCTCGAGCGCGAGGAGGTCAACATCGTGCGCGGCATCGCCAAGCACATCCTGCTCAAGACCCGGCGGACCGGCTGACGGTCCGTTGACCAGCCCGTGACGGCGCACCTGATGCGCCGCCTTCGTCTGACGACAACCTTGCAGGTGACGGGGACTTCCGGCAGGTTTCGCGCAATCGCCCTACAATCCACGAAACGTTAGAAGCAAAGCTGCCGCCGTGCTAAGCGGCAGCGATGCCGTTAGCTATGGCGCGAAACGCAGAGTCCCGCATGCGCAAACCGCGCGGATTCGCTCACGCAGACGGTTTTCCCCCAACAATACAGTCCCTGCCATGTTCACGAGACTTCGCGAAGATGTTGCCACCATCCGCGAGCGCGATCCCGCCGCCCGCAGCGCATGGGAAGTGCTTACGTGTTATCCGGGGCTGCACGCGCTCGTGCTGCATCGGATCGCTCACGCGTGCTGGCGCGCGAAGCGCCGCTGGCTCGCGCGTTTCGTGTCCCAGATGGCGCGCTTCATGACCGGCATCGAGATTCATCCGGGCGCGAGCGTCGGGCGGCGCGTGTTCATCGATCACGGCATGGGCGTCGTGATCGGCGAGACCGCGCAGATCGGCGACGACTGCACGATCTACCAGGGTGTGACGCTCGGTGGCACGTCGCTCACGCGCGGCGCGAAGCGGCATCCGACGCTCGAGCGTGGTGTGATCGTCGGTGCGGGCGCGAAGGTGCTCGGCGGCTTCACCGTCGGCGCGGACGCGAAGATCGGATCGAACGCGGTCGTGACGAAGCCGGTGCCCGCGCGTGGCACGGCGCTCGGCAATCCGGCGCGGATCATCGTGCCGGCCGCGGCGGCTGCGAACGGTGCGAACGGTGCGAACCCGAATGCGAACAACGCCGCGCGTGACGCGAAGCGCGGCAGCGAAATCAGCGCGTTTTGCGCATACGGCATCACGCCCAACGCGGACGATCCGGTTTCGCTCGCGATTCACGGTCTGATCGACCATGCGGCTACTCAGGCGCGACGTATCGATGAAATCGTCGATGCGCTCGAGCGGCTCGGCACGAGCCTCGAAGGTCTGCAAGGCGCGGATGCGGCGTTGCTCGATTTGCGGCGGCTATCGGCGGCGATCGCGGGGAAGGTGGAGGGGCTGGCGGGGGAGCGCTAGGTATCGGCGCCTCGGCAGCGCGAAGCGCACGCCGTACCCACGAGGTCAATCCAGCGGCAACGCTCGAATCCCGTCGGCATCGATCTTCAGATAGCCGCCCCGGCGCTCGCCGTGATCGAGATCCCAGTCGGGCAGAACCCAGCGCGTGCCGCCCGGCTCGCGATGCCGCGCGGGCAGATGGGTATGCCCATGAATGATCGTCGCGGTCTTCGATTTCCTGAACAGCGCGGCGACACCTTGCGGGGTCACGTCATACTTGATCGGCATCGGCCGCGTGCGGCCATGCTCGCTCTTCGAGCGCATGTTCTCGGCGAGCTTGCGACGCCAACGAAACGGCCACGCGAGAAACAGAATCTGCGCGAGTCGATTGCGCGCGAAACACCTGAACAACTGATAGCCGCGATCCGCGGTGCACAGACCATCGCCATGGGCGAGCGCAATGCGCGTGCCGAACGCGGTAATCACGAACGGATCGGGCAGCCAGATCGCGCCGGCCGCTTTCATGAAGCGCTTGCCCAGCAGAAAGTCGCGGTTGCCGTGCATGATGTAAAGCGCGATGCCGCGCTCGGACAGCGTGTGCAGCAGCGCCGCAATATGGGCGACGAACGGCTCGCTCAGCATGTCGTCGCCGACCCAGTACTCGAACAGGTCGCCGAGGATGAACACCGAGTCGGCCGCTTCCGCGCTCACGCCGATGAAATGCTCGAACGCGGCGACCGTGCGCGGAATCGCCTCGCTCAGATGCAGATCGGAGAGGAAGAAAAAAGGGCGCGCGGCGTGCGGGCGTTGGCCCTCGCCTGGCACGCCCGCGGCGACGCTTCGCAGCGGCGTCTCTTGCAGCATTGAAGGTGCCTGATTTCAGTTCAAAGGAGTCGACGCCCGCATGAGGCGCGACTCACTCACGGTTTAGCCGACGACGACAGCTTTTTCGATCACCACATCATCGACCGGCACGTCCTGATGGAAGCCCTTCGAACCGGTCTTGACCTTCTTGATCTTCTCGACCACGTCCATGCCTTCGACGACTTTGCCGAACACCGCATAGCCCCAGCCTTGCGGCGTCGGCGACGAGTGGTTCAGGAAGTCGTTGTCGTTCACGTTGATGAAGAATTGCGCGGTCGCCGAATGAGGGTCGTTGGTACGCGCCATTGCGATCGAGCCGTTCTCGTTCTTCAGACCGTTGTTCGCCTCGTTGGTGATCGGCTCGGCCGTCGGCTTCTGCTTCATACCGGGTTCGAAGCCGCCGCCCTGGATCATGAAGCCGTCGATCACGCGGTGAAACACCGTGTTGTCGTAGTGGCCGGCCTTCACGTAGTTCAGGAAGTTCTCGACCGACTTCGGCGCCTTTTCGGCATTCAGCTCGAGTTTGATGAGGCCGTGGTTCGTATGCAGTTCAACCATGATGGAATCCTTTGATGAACAGGTGGATAAAAGGCGCGGCGCGTCGTCATGTGCTGACGACCGGCCGCGCCGGGGCGTTGGTTGGGGCCGGACTTCGGCCGCGCGGGTTCGCTTGCCCGTTCGTTTTTACTTGCTCACCACCGTCGCCGACTGGATCACGACCGGCTTCTGCGGCACATCGCTCATCGGGCCGCGCGTGGTGGTGGGCGTGGCTTCGATGCGTTTCACGACGTCCATGCCGCTCGTGACCTTGCCGAATACCGCGTAGCCGTTGCCGTCCGGATTCGGGTAGTCGAGATTGGCATTGTCCACCGTGTTGATGAAGAACTGCGCGGTGGCCGAATTCGGGTCGCTGGTGCGCGCCATCGCGATCGTGCCAGCGGTGTTCTTCAGACCGGTGCGGCTCTCGAGCGGAATCGGCGCGCGCGTCGGCTTCTCGACGAAGCTCTGCGTATAGCCGCCGCCCTGGATCATGAAGCCCGGAATCACGCGATGGAAGATCGTGCCGCTATATTGGCCGGCTTTCACGTAGTCGAGGAAATTGGCGACCGTCTTTGGCGCTTTCTCGGGATACAGCTCGACGCGGATGTCACCCTCCGACGTCTTCAGCAGCACGGAAGGATGAGCGGCCTGCGAACCGGACTGCGCAAAGGCGGGTGCGTTTGCGATCAGGGCGGCGCTGCCGAGCGCCAACATCAACCATTTCATGAAAGTCCTCGGGGTTGGAGAAAACTTGCGGCAGGCAACGAGCCCGGCGCTCAGCGCGACGGCGCCATGTACGGCGGCATGGCGAGCGAGCCATTCGGGCCGCCGAACTGGAAGCTCGGGCTGTCCGTGATGTTCGACGTGGGGTGCGCGGCGGGCACGGTCGTCTGCTCGGCGGCAGGCTGTGACGCCGCGGCAGCGGGGGTTGCCGGCGACACGACCTTCTGGATATCCGCGAGACGCTGCGCGGTCCTCGGGCTCGCCTTGCCGAGGCTCTCCGCGCGACGGTACGCGGCATCGGCGAGGCGCAGATAGAGGTCACCGAGGTTCTCGAACGCGAGGCCGTAGTTCGGATTGACCTGGGTGGCCATCTCGAGCGCCGCGCGCGCTTCGGTCAGACGGCCTTGTCTCGCGAAGAGTGTGGCGAGGTTGTTGTACGGCTCGGGCAACTCGGGATACAGCTGCGTGAGTTCGGTGAACGCCGTGATCGCTTCGTCGTCGCGATTCAGATGCACGAGCACGTTTGCGCGTTTGAACTTCGCTTGTGCGTCGCGCGGATTCGCGGCGACGCGCGCATCGAGTTGGGTCAGCGCGGCTTGCCAGTTTTTCTGCGCGATCGACGCGTCGATTTCCGGCGTATTGTCACGCACGGCGGGGCCTTGCGGCATCACCGCGGTCTTCTGCGCATAAGCGCTCGCGACCGGCACCGCGGCAAGTGCGGCAACGACGGTGACGCGCCACGCGAGGGCACGCGCCGCTTCGAAAGTAACGCCACCGACAACGTTGCCAAACGCAGTCGCGGCGAGGGTCGCAGCGCTGTGCGCGCGGCCGCTTGAGTGTTTCATAGGCTCAGGTCTGGATGTTATACTCCGAGCCATTCTAACAAAAGGTCTGCGCGTTCCGTCGAACCGCCGACTGTCTTTTCGCCACTCGTGGCCGTCTCCGCCCGGTTCGCAGCCTGATCGCCGCACGAGGTGCGCCGGTTTCAGCTGTATGCGATGCACCCGTTATCCTGTTCGTTTCGCGGGTCGCGGCGCGCATGAAGCACAATGCGGACTTCTTTCGGCCCACGCACCGCTCTCTATGGAATCTCTGCGCATTTACAACACGCTCGCGCGTGACAAACAGACTTTCGTGCCGCTGCGCGAAGGTGTCGTGCGGATGTACGTCTGCGGGATGACCGTGTACGACTATTGTCACGTCGGTCATGCGCGCGTGATGGTCGTGTTCGACATCGTGCAGCGCTGGTTGCGTGCGCTTGGCTACAACGTGACTTACGTGCGCAACATTACCGATATCGACGACAAGATCATCAAGCGCGCAGTCGAGAACGGTGAAACCATCAAATCGCTGACCGATCGCTTCATCGCCGCGCTGCATGAAGACGCGGACGCGCTCGGCATCGAGCGTCCGGACATCGAGCCGCGCGCGACCGACTTCATTCCGCAGATGCTCGGCATGATCGAGACGCTCGAGAAAAACGGCTACGCCTACCAGGCGAGCGACGGCGACGTCAACTACGCGGTACGCAAATTCGCAGGCTACGGCAAGCTGTCGGGCAAGTCGCTCGAAGACCTGCGCGCTGGCGAACGCGTGGCGGCCAACGACGCGAAACAGGACCCGCTCGACTTCGTGCTGTGGAAGCAGGCGAAGCCCGAGGAACCGGCCGACAGCGGCTGGGATTCGAAGTACGGGCGCGGTCGTCCCGGCTGGCACATCGAGTGCTCGGCGATGGGCTGCACGCTGCTCGGTGAACAGTTCGACATTCACGGTGGCGGCCAGGATCTGCAGTTTCCGCACCACGAAAACGAGATCGCGCAAAGTGAGGCCGCGACCGGACAAACATTCGTCAATTACTGGATGCACAACGGCTACGTACAGATCGACAATGAGAAGATGTCGAAGTCGTTGAACAATTTTTTTACGATTCGCGAAGTGCTCGCGCAGTACGATGCAGAGGTGGTGCGTTTCTTCATCGCGCGCGCGCATTACCGCTCGCCGTTGAACTACAGCGACGTACATATCGACGACGCGCGCAATGCACTCGCGCGTTTGTACACGGCGTTGAAAGACGTGACGCCCGATAGCGCCGTGCTCGACTGGAACGAAGCGCACGCGCAGCGTTTCCAGGCGGCAATGAACGACGACTTCAACACGCCGGTGGCCGTGTCGGTGCTGTTCGAGCTGGCCACCGAAGTGAACCGCACGCGCGACCCCGCGCTGGCCCGTCAATTGCGCGCGCTTGGCGCGGTGCTCGGGCTGCTCGGACGCGAACCGCGTGCATACCTGCAGCAGGCAGCGGGTGCTGCAGCCGAAGGCGCGCTCGAGCCCGTCGCGATCGAAGCGAAGATCGCCGCGCGCATCGCCGCCAAGCAGGCAAAGGACTATGCGGCAGCAGACCGGATCCGGGCCGAATTGCTCGATGCCGGCGTTGCCCTTGAAGACAAACCCGGCGGGTTGACCGAGTGGCGGCGCGTGTGAGCGCACCTCGTACTTCCCTCTGAACGACTCGCCAGGCAGGAGGCAGGATGGCAACGGCCACGAAGACGCCGGCTAAACGCGCGGCGTCTCAAACCAGTGCGGCAGCCGCGGCATCGGCTGCCGCAGCATCGGCTGCCGCAGCTCAGTCGACTCGTGCGGGCGGCGGCGCGGTAGACAAAGCGCCCTCGAAAGCGGGCGGGGCGGCGGCGAAAGCCGACTCGGCCGCGGCAAAGAAGAACGCGGCCAAACGCTCGCTCAATGGCGCGGGCACTGAAGCTGCGCACGCGCCTGCGAAACGCGCGAAAACGGCGTCGCGGGCGAAGGGCAACGGTGCGTTGCCGGCCAAACTCGCGGCCGAGCTCGCCGGCGACGTGCAGGAACTCGCGCGCGACAAGAACGCGGGCGAAGTCGTGCGCAAGACGCGCGTATCGGCCACCTCGGCGAGCACGGAAAGCGCGGGCGGCGAAGCGGCCGGTGTCGCATCGCTCGCGAACGAAGTCGCGGTGCCGGTGCAGATCGGCGGTCTCGCGCCTGAGGTCACGCGTCCCGCGTATTGGGACAAGGCGTGCGCGGATCTCGTCAAGCGCGATCGCATTTTGAAGAAGCTGATTCCGAAGTTCGGCCCCGTGCATTTGCTGAGTCGTGGCGATCCTTTCGTCACGCTTGCGCGCTCGGTGGTCGGCCAGCAGATCTCGGTCGCGTCGGCGCAGGCCGTGTGGGCGAGGGTCGAAGTCGCGTGTCCGAAGCTCGTGCCGCAGCAGTTCATCAAGCTCGGTCTCGAGAAGCTGACCGCGTGCGGTTTGTCGAAACGCAAGGCCGAGTACGTGCTCGATCTCGCGAGGCATTTCGTGTCGGGCGCGTTGCACGTCGGCAAGTGGACGTCGATGGACGACGAGGCGGTGATCGCCGAACTCACGCAGATTCGCGGCATCGGCCGCTGGACCGCGGAGATGTTCCTGATTTTCAACCTGTCGCGTCCCGATGTGCTACCGCTCGACGACCTCGGCCTGATCCGCGCGATCAGCGTCAACTATTTCAGCGGCGAACCCGTCACGCGCAGCGAAGCGCGCGAGGTTGCCGCGAATTGGGAGCCGTGGCGCACGGTGGCGACCTGGTACATGTGGCGTAGTCTCGATCCGTTACCGGTCGACTACTAAAGAAGAACAGGAAACGAAGCCGTTTCAGAGACTATCGCGTATATGATATCGATAGTTGAGAAATGGTTTTGACATCGGCGCACGCGGTTAGAATACGCGCTGCCCGGTAAGTCCAAGGATTACAACCAATGAAGACCACGTTTCTGGATTTCGAACAGCCGATCGCTGAACTCGAAGCGAAGATCGAAGAATTGCGCTTCGTGCAGGACGACTCGGCCGTCGATATTTCGGAAGAGATCGAGCGGCTGTCCAAGAAGAGCCAGCAGCTCACCAAAGATCTGTATGCGAACCTCTCACCGTGGCAGGTTTCGCAAATCGCCCGTCATCCGCAGCGTCCGTACACGTTCGATTACGTAAGCGAGCTGTTCACCGACTTCCATGAACTGCATGGCGACCGCAACTTCGCGGACGATCTGTCGATCGTCGGCGGTCTCGCGCGGTTCAACGGCCAGGCGTGCATGGTGATCGGTCATCAGAAGGGCCGCGACACCAAGGAGCGCGCGCTGCGCAACTTCGGCATGCCGCGTCCGGAAGGCTATCGCAAGGCCGAGCGGCTGATGCGCCTCGCCGAGAAGTTCGGCCTGCCGATCTTCACGTTCATCGACACGCCGGGCGCGTACCCAGGCATCGGCGCGGAAGAGCGCGGCCAGTCCGAAGCGATCGGCCGCAATCTGTACGTGATGGCCGAGCTGAAGACGCCGCTGATCGCGACGATCATCGGCGAGGGCGGCTCGGGCGGCGCACTCGCTATCGCGGTGGGCGACAGCGTGCTGATGTTGCAGTTCTCGACCTACTCGGTGATCTCGCCGGAAGGCTGCGCATCGATCCTGTGGAAAAGCGCCGCCAAGGCACCGGAAGCAGCGGAGGCGCTCGGCCTGACCGCGCATCGTCTGAAGGCGCTCGGTCTGATCGACAAGATCGTCAACGAGCCGCTCGGCGGCGCGCATCGCGATCCGAAGGGCATGGCGGCGATGCTGCGCCGTGCGCTCGCCGATTCGCTGCGCCAGTTCCAGGGTATGAGCACCAACGACCTGCGCGAACGCCGTTTCCAACGGCTGATGGCGTACGGCAAATTCAAGGAAACGACGCCGGGCGCATAAGCCCGCGCGTTGGCCTGTCTCTTTCGTCCACCGGCGCTTTCCGCGCTAACGACGTGACCACCACCGCCGACTCATCCGCCGAGCGCCTCGTGATCGAGGCGCTCGGCGCCGCGCTGTCCGGGCTCGATTCGAACGCGCGCATTGCGGTGGCATTCAGCGGCGGCGTCGATTCGAGCGTGCTCCTCGATGCGGCGGTGCGCGTCGCGGGTGCGTCGCGCTGTATCGCGCTGCACGTGCATCATGGTTTGAGTCCACATGCCGATACGTGGCTCGCGCACTGCGAGGCTTTCGCGCGCGAACGTGGCGTCGAATTCGACGCGCGACGCGTGGATGTTTCGCGCGCGCCGGGCCTGAGCATCGAGGCCGCGGCACGCGACGCGCGTTATCGCGCGCTCGAAGCGATGTGCGCAACGCACGGCATTGGCACGCTATGGCTCGCGCAGCATGCGGACGATCAGGCCGAGACCGTGCTGCTGCAACTGCTGCGCGGCGCGGGGCTCGCGGGTCTCGCGGCGATGGCGCCCGGCTCGCTGCCGACAGGTGCGTCGACGACACGCGTGCGGCCGCTTTTGCATCTGCTGCGCGCGCAGCTCGAACACTATGCGAGCGCGCGCAAGCTGCGCTGGATCGACGACGAATCGAACGCGGACACGCGTTATGCGCGCAACGCCTTGCGTCATCAGGTGATGCCGGTGCTCGCGGTGCACTTCCCGGGCTATCGCGATGCGCTCGCGCGCACGGCCGCGCATTCGGCATCGGCGCAGCGATTGCTCGACACGCTCGCGCGCGCCGACATGGAAAGCGCGTCGCGCGATGAAGGACGCGCCCTCGCGCACGACGTGCTGCTCGCTCTCGACGACGATCGCGCGCTGAATCTGCTGCGCTACTGGATGCGTACGCTCGGCTTCGTCGCGGCATCGAGCGCGCGTGTCGCGGATGCACTGCGGCAGTTGCGCGAAGTGGCAGCGGGGCAGGACGGACATCGGCTGCGCATCGATCATGCGGGGCATGCGTTGCGCAGCTATCGCGGCCTCGTCTACTGGGAAGCCGGCGATAGCAGCGAACCCGCCGACGAAACCGCGCTCGTCGAGCGCGAGATCAGTGAACTCGCGTGGCAAGGGCAAGAGATCTGGCATTTGCCGCAATGGCGCGGCACGTTCGTGTTCGCGATGGTGGATGCAGCCGCTGCTTCCGACGTAGCCGACGCAGCGCACGCAGCACCACGTAACGAAGCATGCGACATGGTTCCCGTCAGCGTCCTGCAACGAGCCTCTCTAAGCGTGCGGGCGCGCCGCGGCGGAGAACGCATGCGCATCGGTGTGCCGAACACGCCCAGCCGCACGCTGAAGAACCTGTTTCAGGAGCGCGGCATTCCCGCATGGAAGCGCGACGTGCCATTGCTTTACGTTGGCGATGAACTGCTGTTCGTGCCGCTGATCGGCATGAATCGCGGGACTGTGCGCGACGCATCTCCGGAGCGCGAAGCGTGCGTGAAAATCGTCTGGCGCGAGGATCTGCTGATCGCCTGAGCGCCGGTCGGACAGTCGCGCAAGCCGTGCGTGCAGATGTCGAAAGCGTGAAACAGGGCGCAAATCAACGATAAAACAGGGCATTGCAGGCCTGATTCGACGCATTTGAGCGCTCGTTGCGTCTTGTCTTTTTGCCCCTAATCAGGTACTTTAGCTTGTTTGCCCGACCCGATTTCGCCGTCGCTTTTGTCGCTATCGGTCGTTAGTGCCGGCAGGCGTGCGTGATCCGTCGTCGCCGTTCAATTCCGATCAGCCATTTGCGATTTCATCCCGGGCAAATCCGCGCGTGCTGCACGCGTGCTGCATCTACGCCGCCACACACTTTGCCGCCGTTCACGAGACGTTGCGCCCCTGTGCTTTCTGTGCGGTCGTCTCCAGCGCGCCAGCGCGGTTTCTCTTCCAGTTCAGAACGACAATGGCACTCATCGTACATAAATACGGCGGCACCTCGATGGGCTCGGTCGAGCGCATCAAGAACGTCGCCAGGCGCGTCGCGAAATGGCACAAGGCCGGCCATCAGATGGTCGTCGTGCCGTCGGCAATGTCCGGCGAAACCAATCGCCTGCTTGGCCTCGCGAAAGAAATCACGACTCAACCGAGCCCGCGTGAACTCGACATGATCGCCGCCACCGGCGAGCAGGTCAGCTCGGGTCTGCTCGCGATCGCCCTGCAGGAAGCCGGCGTCGAAGCGGTCAGCTACGCAGGCTGGCAGGTGCCGGTCAAGACCGATAGCGCGTTTACGAAAGCGCGCATCAGCGACATCGACGGCGAGCGCGTCATGCAAGACCTCGCAGCCGGCAAGGTGGTCGTGATCACCGGCTTCCAGGGCATTGACCCGGACGGCCACATCACGACGCTCGGCCGCGGCGGCTCGGACACGTCGGCAGTCGCGGTCGCGGCCGCGCTGAAGGCCGACGAGTGCCTGATCTACACGGACGTCGACGGTGTGTACACGACGGACCCGCGCGTCGTTGAAGAAGCGCGCCGGCTCGACCGCGTGACGTTCGAAGAAATGCTGGAAATGGCCAGCCTGGGTTCGAAGGTGCTGCAGATCCGCTCGGTGGAATTCGCCGGCAAATATCAGGTGAAAACGCGCGTGCTGTCGAGCCTGACCGATCCGCTGATGCCACTCGACGAAGAAATGAAGTCGGGCACCCTGATTACTTTTGAAGAAGACGAGACCATGGAAAAAGCAGTCATCTCGGGTATCGCGTTCCAGCGCGACGAAGCTCGTATCGCCGTGATGGGCGTGCCCGACAAGCCGGGCATCGCGTATCAGATTCTCGGCCCGGTGGCGGACGCGAATATCGATGTCGACATGATCATCCAGAACCAGAGCGTCGAGGGCAAGACGGCATTCACGTTCACGGTTGGCCGCGGCGACTATGCGCGTGCAATGGAAATCCTCACCGGCACGGTAAAGGCGCACGTCCAGGCCGAGCAGGTGCTGGGCGACCCGAAGGTGTCGAAGGTGTCGGTGGTCGGCGTCGGGATGCGCTCGCACGTCGGCATCGCCAGCAAGATGTTCCGCACGCTGTCGGAAGAGGGCATCAACATTCAGATGATCTCGACCTCGGAGATCAAGATTTCGGTGTTGATCGACGAAAAGTACATGGAGCTCGCGGTACGCGCGCTGCATAAGGCCTTCGAACTCGATCAGGCATAAGTGGCGGGAAAAACGGGGCGCTCTAGAGCGTCCCGTTTGTTTTGTGGCGTTCATGTGAATGAATTGCGTGGTGAGACGCCACGTTGGCACAAATATGTTCGTCAGACATTGACCTTATCGGCCCGGCCCGCTATGATCTTGCCTTCGTCGCACTGACTCCCTGTGCGACAGAAAGTTTGGGAGACGTGGCCGAGAGGTCGAAGGCACTCCCCTGCTAAGGGAGCATCTGGGCCAAAACCTGGATCGAGGGTTCGAATCCCTCCGTCTCCGCCAGGAGCACCTCCCGGGGCATCTCACAATGTCCCGGACCAAACCCCGGAAGGCCGCCACATGGGCCTTCCGGGGTTTTTTCTTGTGCCGGACCTTCCCGCTCCATACCACCCAATCGCAAACAAAAGTATGGGTAGTAGTATGGGTAGAAAGGAGGCAGTCATGAGCACGATTTCACGCTCCATCCACCGTCTTTCCGCGCTCGGCGTCGCACGTCTGAAGCAGCCTGGCCATTACTGCGATGGCGGTGGTCTGTACCTTCAGGTGTCGGTGGCGCGTACGCGCTCATGGGTCTACCGCTTCAGGCGCAAGGGCCGGTTGCGTGAGATGGGCCTGGGGCCACTGCATGTCGTCTCGCTTGCCGATGCACGCGAGCTCGCAGCCCGCTACCGGAAGATGCTTTTCGAAGGTGTCGATCCGATCGAGGCGCGCCGTGCCGAACGCGCGCAGCAGCTTGCGATGGCCGCACATAACAAGACGTTTGATGAGTGCACCAAGGCATTCATCAAGGCCAACCGTGCAGGGTGGAAAAATGAAAAGCACGTGACGCAATGGGAGAACACCCTGGCCACTTACGCTTCTCCATTTTTCGGCCAGCTTTCCGTGCGCGATATCGATACAACGCTCGTCGTGAGTGTTCTCGAACCCATCTGGGAGGCGAAGCCCGAGACGGCCAGTCGCGTGAGGGGGCGCATCGAGTCGGTGCTTGACTGGGCAACCGCGCACAGGTATCGGGAGGGAGAGAACCCGGCACGATGGAAAGGCCATCTCGACAAAATCCTGCCTGCGCGCATCAGGGTGCGCAAGGTTCGGCACCATCCCGCGTTGCCCTTCGGCGAAGCGCCCGCATTCATGAAGGCTCTCAAGGCTCAGGATGGTCTCGCAGCACGCGCGCTGGAACTCGTGATTCTCACTGCGGGCAGGACCAACGAAGTGATCGGCGCGATACGCAGCGAGTTCGATCTCGATGCCGCGACGTGGACAATCCCTGCGGAGCGGATGAAGGCTGAGCGCCCGCATCGGGTTCCGCTGTCCGCGTCGGCTCTTGCGCTGGTTCGCCGCCTGCTTGATGAGACGGACGGAGAACTGGTCTTTCCGGGCGCGAAGAAGGGTAAGCCGCTGTCGAACATGGCAATGCTTACCGTCCTTCGCCGCATGAAGCGCGCCGACCTCACCGTGCACGGCTTTCGTTCGACCTTCCGCGACTGGGCCGCCGAATGTACGACGTACCCCAACGAAATGGCCGAAATGGCGCTCGCTCACGCGGTGGACGACAAGGTTGAGGCCGCCTATCGTCGAGGGGACATGTTCCAGCGACGCAGGCAGATGATGGATGACTGGGTGGCTTACTGCAGCCCGAAAGCGAAAGCAGCCTGATGTCGTGCGCGGATTGTCTGAGGCCTTGTCGGCGCGGCCGCTGCGAACAGGTAGGTTTCCTGGCGCACGCATCTCTCAGGGGCCGCAAGGATTAGTTTCGGGCAAATCGCGAAGTTTCGCTCTCTGGTGGCTTGCCGGTGGGAGGATTGCCCCGTCGTCCCTGGAGAGTGGGAACAGCAGGGAATCCAGGGGAAATCGCCTTCGGAGTGTGGCTCCGGATTTCCGCAATCCTGTTCCTCATCGCAAGTTTGCAGCGCCTTCTGCGACAAGCTAGATTGGCGATGTCCGGGGTTATCCGGACGTAGTCGGGAGGGCCAGAACAATGGACGAACAGATTGCCGAACGCGCTGGCGCGAGAGTGCGCCTGATTCGCCTTCGCGAGGTACGTACCCGCGTTGGCCTCGGTGCAAGCACTGTATACCGGTATCTGGCGGTCGGGAAATTTCCACGGCCGGTGGAGATTGGCGGCGGCAGAGTAGCATGGCTGGAAAGCGAGATTGACGCATGGATCGCTAACCGCATGGAGGCGGGACGGCGCGGGCCAGGATGAAGTGGCTTATTCTGGTAGTCCGAGTGCGATGTTGTCATCCGTGCAATAAACGTACCGTGCGTCGTACTGCCAGGTATTTTATGCGGGACGCCACCGACGCACGCAGTTGCTTGCTAGTCAAACAAAGGCGCCCCGGTTCTCCAGTACGGTATGGAACCATAGTGAACGGTAAGGGCACGCCCCAAGCGGCCTCACGAGCTTGATTCGTAAAGGCATTGAGCTTTCCTTCGCTGTACCTTGCTCCCATTCTAGGGTGATTCGTGTAGTTCGTCTGGCATTGCAAATTTCGCTACGAGGATTTGACGGTACACCAGCCCTCGGTCTTCGCGAGACAGGTGATATCACTCCTTCCAGACTTGGTTCGGTGCTGTTGCAGTGAGGTGGCGCTCCAGTTGATTGGGAACCACCGGCAAATTGTGGCTGATTGCGCCACGAAATAGGACAGTGCTAAGCTAAGTCATTACTTGTCGGAACGCGAATTGTTTCATAAAGCTTTCGAACATGACAAATGTAATCTCCGAACTAGGTTTTGTTTGCCCTAAGTGCGGCGTCCCGATGGAAGACTGTTGGGAAGTGCTCGCTGCGGGGGAGATTCACCGCCTAACTTGCCAGTGCTGCGGCACCGAGTATGACGGTTTGATTGTCGAATGTCTCGCTTGTGGATCTGAAGACTTTATCACGAGCGTCTCGATAATCGATCCCGAAGGGATCGCCTGCTCTTCGTGTGGTCATCGCAATCGCCCTGCCGGAGCCGATGATGAAGAGTCTTGTTTTTGAGCGCGGGCTCAATCTCGGTGGGGAACACGTCGTGCT
Organism: Paraburkholderia sp. HC6.4b; assembly: GCF_014200875.1. Lineage (NCBI taxonomy): Bacteria > Pseudomonadati > Pseudomonadota > Betaproteobacteria > Burkholderiales > Burkholderiaceae > Paraburkholderia > Paraburkholderia sp. HC6.4b. The sequence continues at coordinate 415,875 of NZ_JACHDC010000001.1, read as the reverse complement.
CAGCCTTTTCCAAACGGCGCGCGGTTTTTCGCTTGAACGGCGGCTTATTGAAAGGGATCAAACAGCATCTGTCCAAGTGCTGCCGATTTCTGCGTTAGGCGATCTACACCGATTTGCAGACGCGGACCCGTATTCGGAGGAACTGGCTCCGTTGTATTACGAAGTTCGGCGTCACCTCGTAGAAAATCGCGTGGCCGAATAGCTACGCAAGCGCCTGAAGGGGTTGAGGAGGGTGAGGAAATGATTGCCCAACAGGCGCCCCCTGAAGTTGGCAGTCTCTTCGAAGAGCTCATGGTCGCCAAGGACGACTCTGAACTGGCAAGTTGCGTCAAATCAATCGTCACAGCGCTTGGCGGTGAGTCGTACGTGTTCGTTTCACTCCATCCCAGCGCGACAACGGCTATCCGTGCGACGCATCGCTTTCTCATTGGCTGCCGCCCGGAATGGTGTCAGATGTATAACGCCAATAAATGGTACATGACTGACCCGTTTCTAGAGTATGCGCGAAGCAACACCGCTCCAATAACGGGGTCCGAGATTGTCGCCGAAACACAAGGCCAGCGCGAAATGCTCGTCGCGGCAAGCAAACACGGCTTCAGAAGCGGGATCGTGGTGCCGGTCCACGCCAGCGCCACAGAGCGTATGGGTGTTCTGTACATCGGATCAGACGATAGCCAGGCTGTCGGGGAAAAGAGGCTGACCGTGCACCGATTGTATTTCAGAGCACTTGCCATGGAATTGCTCGATTGGTCCATCCGGATGACAAGACGCGAGATCCTTGAGGCGCATGGTATTACTGAAATGGATCTCCGCGTAGTGGGCTACCTTAAAAATGGATTTACTGCGGAAGACATTGCTCGCGAGATGGACATCTCCGTTCAGACCGTCTACGTAAACTATAGAAAAATAAAGGACAAGATTGGTGTTTCGCATATCTCAGAAGCGGTTAAGTTCGCGGAAATGAATGACCTTCTGGCGTAACTCGGGTAGAGCGTTTTGGCTCTCGCTCACTTTACCCACGGCTGCAGGCGCCCTCTTCTTTGTCGGACGCCCTTGGACATTTGTGGCTGTGGTCCTGTTCGTTGTTCCTGCGCTGGACGCAACGATAGGGCGAGGAGCTCCCAAGTCGGGACAAGCCATCGAGAAAACAGATGAAGATCAGGTACCTGCCTGGTTTGCTTTCTCTTGGGCCTTGGCACTCGGAATCGGTGCGTACCGTGCGTCAACTGCATCATGGGTGGAACTGGTCGGACTTGGTGTCGCGTGCGGAGTGTTAAGCGCTACCGCAATGGCACACCTGCATGAGCTTACGCACCGACCAGCCAGAATATGGCAGCACGTTAGTGACCTGGCATTCGTCGTTGCCGGCTATCCGCATTACCGGGTTGCGCACCAATTGCATCATCGACATGTTGGAAATCCGCAATTCGGTTCGACTGCTTCATTGGGCACGACGGTATGGTGTCATGTTGGACGCTCCTATGCAGCGGGGTTGCTCTCGTCGTTTTCGCGGCGTTCCCATCCGGGGGGAAAGGTACCGTATAGCCTTTTTCGAAATGCACTTTTCGCAATATTGTTGCTGGGCTTCGCCGCGCTTCTGCAATGGAAGATTGCGCTTTTCTACATCGGATACGCTGTTGTGAGCGTGTTTGTCGTTGAGGCAGTCGGGTACATGCAGCACTACGGATTCGATGCTGACATTTCGCGCACTGCGCTTACGTCGTGGGATGTTGACTTTTGGTTGTCGAACTGCCTACTCGTGAACAACGGCTTCCATAATGCTCACCATCAGGACGGTGAAACGCCATATCAGAGTCTCACCGCGCAACGAACCACTTTGCCGGGTGGCTACTTTCAAATGCTTTGGTTGACGCTTCTCTCGCCGTTCTGGTTTTCGATAATGAATCGACGAACGAAGGTCTTACTCAGGCGGAGGCGACGTCAGAGCGTCACTCTCAGAAATCAAACGTCTTGCGACGTTTGCGAGATACGATGAGTCAAGCGTTTCAAGTTGTATCTTGATGGCGTGCTCCGTATGCAAATAATTTTGCTTCGTCGAGCGAGTGTACGCAGGGTCGTAATAGTCGACCATGATGCTCTCGAAGAGAGCTTCGATCTCGCGGCGTTCAGCCATCGACGCCCACTTCTGTAGTGTCGCCCCGCTTACGAGTGCTTTTAGGTGGCCAAGTTGTGTGACTAGGCCCGTGGGGTCTCTTTCGAAGTGGGGATACTCGCGACGCCACATTGCAATTCTTTCGCGCATCGGGGTCTCGACGGCGAATAAACGTCCGCCATGCATTCTATGGAACAGCGCAGTCGGCAATTGGACGTGACCGATTCGCTTGCTTTCACTTTCGATCCAGATCTGCTTTGCCGAGTCCAGACGACTTATCTCGGCAAGCAAAAGGCTGTCAAAAAATTTCTGGCTTGGTTGGGCTCGCCCTGGAATTGCCCCAATGATCGAGCCGCGGTGCGAGGCAAGGTCCTCTAGATCGATGACCTGTGCACCTGCCGTCCGTAGCGCGAGTAGCAGTCGAGTTTTTCCGCATCCGGTGGGGCCAGAGAGCACATTGAACTGCAAGTGCGCGGGGACCTCTTCGAGAGTCTGACGCACCCAATTTCGATATCCTTTCCAACCAGTCGGCAGCCTGTCGACCTTGTAGCCGATGGTTTCCAGAGCGTCTGTCCAAAGTTTGCTTCGCTTCCCACCACGGAAGCAATAAACCAGGACTGACATTCGTCGATCGCTCCGAAAAAACGGAAGCTCGAGGTGCCGGGCGATGTTCTTTAGGGAGTAGGCGACACCGATCTGATACGCGCGCATCGGATTGGTGCGATGAGTAGTACCGACTTCCGCATACTCATCGTCGAAGACGACCGGAAGGTTTATGGCCCCAGGCAGATGGTCTTCGGCAAATTCGCGCGGGCTTCGTGCGTCGATAATCAGGTCAAATTTCTTGAGAGCATCCAAATCATACATATTTCGCCCTCTCTAGCATGGTATTTTGGAAAAGTCAATGCAAAATGGCATCGCCCCGATGCTAGGAGTGACGGATTAAACTCTCGCTTACTGAGTTTGTGAAGATAAGCCGATTTTACGTCGGTGGGACCAAAGCGTCACCCAACAAGAAAAACGCAGGGCGCGTCATTGCACAACAGGCCCAAGCCCGTCGATGAAGGAGACGGCCCATCTGGTCATGCGGGAAAGTTTTGAGCGGACCCGTCGGGGGGCAGAGAGTGATGCGGCATAACGCTGCAGCCAATGAGGACGATCATGGATCACTCACATAACGCGTGCCAGGCACCAGGCGCTTGCGACGGAATCGTCTCAAAGGCTACCTTCAACACATTGCAGCGGCGCGTGGACCGGGCCGAGGCCGATGTCCGCCGGCTAACCGAGCGGTTGCGAGAAAAGGATCGACAATTAGCTGAGATGGGGAAGGCGCTGCTGCGCACGGTAGCGTTGCATCATGCAACCGAGGAAGGGCTGGAGGAGGAAATTGACTCTCTACGTGCGATAATTCCAGTGTGGAAAGCCTGCCTGTACACGAGTGCGGGGCCGTCGGAGCAGTCCGACGGAATCACAATTCACCTGCCGTTCATCACCGAAATTCTGTCCGGGATGTTCGATATCATGCACACGTTCTGGTCGAGCTATGACGAGAACAATCCGCCCAAGTCGTCTGTGGTCGCGCATGCGATCGACAAACGATTAAACCTAAAGGGCCAGCCCAATGGAGAAGCGTCGCGCAGCGGACAGACGTACGCTTCTGCGATTCGGCCTGACTGGCTAAAAGAAGCTGATAGTCGTCATCACACGCGACCACGATCCTGACGGGGCGCTCTGACGGTAAGACGGGTTTGCCCGTCGCTTGATCCACTTGCTTGAATGGTCCCCGTAGTTCGCAGCTCTTGCTGGCGAAAGCACCGGGGTTCGTCATGGGCGAAACGGTACCATGTAGAGCAGGGCAGGCCAACTGCAGCGCGAATGGGTTGTACTTCGTGGGGCCGTTTCCGCGGCGGCCACCGTCCAGAGCCTTCATACGGCGTCGCTCTTTCCCAACGGCGTGACGGGAGAGGACCGCGTGGCTCCGGAAGGGGACCGGTTACGGGCAGCGCAGTTCTACGTCCAGTACGAACGGGTGGCAACAATGATCTTACGGACGATTCATACAGGTGGGGGCGAGTCCACAGGTCGGAGCAGGCAGCGTGTTGGTGTCGTGGGCGGGAATCCGTCGGCGGCCCTTAGGTACGACTACTACTTTCGAAGCGAATCGACGTTTACGCTGCACGGCGTTACGATGCAATAACACAGCGTGTCGTCAGGCAACACTTGGGCGCTGGTATGAGGACGAAGTTCTGGCGTCCCTGTCGATCCGCTGGTGTCTTGGCACGCTTGCCCGTTCGGCCGGCGCCAGTGAGGCGGAAAAGTCAAGCCTGTCGACTACTTCGTCGGCCGGATTTGTCCGGCCACCGTCTGCATCGGCCAGGCCGCGGGTATCGAGGCATCGAGCGAGGCGGGCTACGTCTCGCGATCCCGGATGGAGCACACGCCTTCGCGACCCATCTCACTTTGAGCCGTATCACCCGGACTCGACGAGCTGCGCAACGTAGCTTTCGAGCTATTGTCCCGGATCGGCACCGATCATCGTCGTTTCTCCTTCGTAATGCACCTATCCTGAATCGTTTAGTAACTCTTAAAGATACCGACTGGGGTTCGTCTCACATGGTGACCGGTCAGGCTTTCACGACGGTGCCTCCCGACGATAAGACGGGTTTGGCTGACGGACGCAATCGCTGCTTGAATGCCCTCTGTGGTCCGGCCATCCGGGCCGGAAAGAAAACACAGGAGGGCAGTCATGTCCGTCGAAGACAACGAATCTCGGGCGATATTGCGCCGCCGGCAGGTCGAAGCGAAGACGGGGCTATCACGCTCAACCATATACCGGCGCATGCGGGTCGGCACGTTTCCGTCGGCAATATCACTGGGGGGCCGGATGGTAGGTTGGCGCGCAACTGACATCGGGCAGTTTCTCGCGAATCCGGCGCGTTATCGGGCACCGGAGCCGGAACACCGGGACGATGCGGAGTCGTTGCCATGAGCCGCGACCTCGCCGAGGCGCCCCTCGCCCGTCGACTTGAGAACTGGGGAAATGTGTCACGCGGTGCCTATGATCCGATCGATGCGGCGCTGGTGACGAAAGCATGGCAGACGTTGCATCCGTCGCATCGGGAAATACTGAGGATGGTCTTTCTGTGGCATGCCGATCGCGAGGTTGTTTGCCGACGGCTGCGCATAGCCCGGCGGCCGGCGCAACGCTTCGACCTAGAACTCGCGGCAGCGCGTTTAGCGCTCGCGCAAGCCCTTGCCGGCAGGATGAAGGAAGTTGGTGCCAGCGGGCTACCTCCCGCCGAAGAAACATGAAACGCGCGAGCCTGTTTTCGGGCGATAGTGCCCCGGGCGGCCGGCATTTTACTGCGCGGCGTCGTTCCGCTGGAGGGTGTCGGTGTCGAAGCTCCAAGATGTGAAATTTTTTTGGGAACACGAGAGAACTCCATGGAACACGTGGGTAGATGGATAGGCGGAGACGCTCTCCCGGGCGCTTGCATTGCGTCTTGGGCTGAACTAGATTGAAGCCAACAATCTGATCCGGTCAACGTGCCCCGCACGACCGAGTACGCGTTAGCGGCCCCTCAGTTCGATGTCTATGCGACGACGTGGTGTGCCGTGACGCATTCGCAAAAAGCCTGCATCTGCAGGCTTTTCTGCTTTCTGGCGCTGATGCAATGATCCCCCGTTGAGCCCGCGGTCAGCCTCTCTGGCGCCGCGGGTTCCTTTTCTTCGCAGGTTCATCGACAGCGGGCGCGGCTGAGGACGATGAACCATGAAATCGCTTCTGATCATTTCGGCAAAGAGTAACTCGGGCAGGACGATGCTGACCTGCCTGCTTGCCCGTCACCTGCATCGCGTCAATCACTGGCGCGTGCTGGTACTGGACCTTGCCGAGCCGCCGCGCTGCGCACAGATGCTCGCCAGCGGGCAGCATGACGCGATCGGGTCCGGCAACCCGGTGCCGGACCCGCCCGGGCGCGCCCGACCCGCACCCGGCGGCTGCGTTCGCGTGTTCAGCGGCGACGCCGTCGACGGTCTGCGCTCGCGTGACGATCCCGCCCGCACCCGCTACTACGCGAACCTTCGTCATCTGCTATGCGTGGTGGCGCCGCGGTTCGACGTGTGCCTGATCGATACTCCCGTGCTGCCCGACCTGCGCGCTGTCTGTGCAGAGGCGCTGGTGGACGCGGTACTGAGCCCCATAGCGATGTCGCCGGAATGCGTCGACTGCGCCTCGGAAATCATCAACGGCACGTACGGGATCCGCAACGTCCGGGCGCGACTGAATCCGGCACTGCACTTTGTCGGGCTTCTGCCCGTCGTCGCAATCCCTGGACCGATGGAAGAAGCGTGGGTGAAGGTGATGGAAACGACGCTGCGTGAATGGCTGATCGCAGACCAGGCTTTTCCCCACGGATACGCCTGGCTGCCCCGCCTGACAGCTGTCGGGCGCGCCGCGGGTTCCTCAGTGCCGCGCGGCCGGCCAGCCGCGCAGGATGTCCGGGTAGCCGAATCCTCGCGGACAGTAGTCGCCTGTCTGGAGGTCCTCGCTCGCCGGCTCGATGCAATCGGGAACGGTGCAATGCCTGCCCTTCGTCGTGCAGAGGTGTGCGATGCATGACGCAGCCATCTCATTCGACATTGCCATCGCCGGCCGCGGGCTGCTGCGGGTGTTGCGCCGCTGGTTGATTGTCCTCGCCGCATTCGTCGGTGCATCAATCCTGGCGCCTGGCACTGCCCATGCCGACGACTGGGGTTGCCAGGTGATCCTGTGTCTCTCGAATCCCGGTGGCCCTGAGCAGTATGGCGAGTGTGTCCCGCCGATCGAGAGGCTGTGGACAGCCTTGCGCCAAGGCGATCCTTTTCCGGCGTGTGACTTCGGTGCAGGTGGCTCGCAGGGGACGTCGGCGGTGAACATCTTTGCGGGCACCGGGTACTGCCGCGAGGACCTGCTGTACTGGGGCGGCCCTAAGCAGAGTGAGCTGCTATGCAATGCGCGCGGCGCAATCAATGTCGAAATCGACGGCGCCCTGTACACGCGGGTGTGGTGGGACGCGGGAGGCGCAGACCGCACGATCACTGAGTTCTACGGAGCCGGCAGTACCGCTATCCCGTACGAGCCGACCCAGTCCGCACGTCTCTTTCTGGAGCGGGAGTACGAAAGCTCGGGCGGTCAGGGAGGTGGCGAATGATTCCACTCACCGCATTCCTGGCCCTGACACAGCAGTGCGCGCCGGCCGTGGCACCCGCCACGATGGCAGCCATCGTGCGGGTCGAGTCGGGTTTCAACCCGTACTCGATCGGGGTTGTCCATGGCCGCCTCGAGCGCCAGCCAGCGAACCTCAACGAGGCCGTTGCGACGGCGCGCGCGCTGGAGGCGGCCAGGTGGGATTACAGCGCAGGTCTCGCGCAGGTAAACCGGGCGAACTGGATCCGGTTCGGCCTGACGCCGGAGATCGTCTTCGATCCGTGCCGCAATCTCGCCGCCGGCGCGGCCATCCTCCAAGGCTGCTTCGAGCGCGCGCGGCACGAGTATGCAGGAGCGCAGGACGCATTGCGCGCGGGGCTGTCGTGCTACGCGAGCGGCGACTTTTCCACGGGATTTCGCACGGGCTATGTGCAGAGGGTCGTCGCCGAAGCTGCGCTCCCTGATCCGGTGGTTCCGGCGACTGCCGCCGACGTCCCGCCCATTCGCGTCATTCCGTCCAGTCCGCAGGGTGCGCGTTCCGGTCCGTCGCGCATCCCGGATGGAACGCCTTCGACCACCGGCCGCAGACGAAATCGCCAGACTGGTCTACCCGGCGACATGGCGCAGGAAAGCGCGGTCGTCTTCTGACCAAGCGAGACCCATGTGTGTAACAGGAGCAGCCCATGAAATCAGGACTACAAATCAAATGGAGAAATATTCCACGGGAGACGTGGATGCGTGGGTCGGCGCGAGCCGTCCGGCGCGGGCTCGCGATTGCGCCCCTGCTGGCACTGACGGTGACGCCGGCATATGCGCAGCTCTCTCAGGTCAACACTCTGCTGACAACGATCCAGACCACATTACTCAGCGTGGGTGCGGTGGTGTGCTCGATCTCAATCATCTGGGCGGGCTTCAAGATGATGTTCCAGCACGCGCGCTTTGGCGATATCGCCAACGTGTTCATCGGCGGCCTGTTCGTGGGCTGCGCCACGGTGATCGCAGCGATGCTGATCCCGACGAGCTGATCCGGAGGCGCACATGGACCAGCTCAGGGATCCCGTCTTCAAGGGCTGCACACGACCCGCGATGCTGTGGGGCGTGCCGCTTGTGCCGTTCCTGATGATGGGCGGCAGCATCCTGATTCCGGCGATCTGGGCGCTGCTCGCAAGCCCGCCGGTGGGCGTCGGCATCGTGCTGCTCCTCGTTCCGGTGTTCGTGACGATGCGTTCGGTCACGCGGCACGACGACCAGCGGCTTGCGCAGTGTGTGCTGTGTGTTCGTATGGCGTTTCGCCAGCGTAATCGCCGCTTGTGGGGCGCGCACACCTACGTGCCGGTTCGCGTCAAGAGGAGGGGCTAACATGGCTGCGCAACCGCACCTCATCGATGTGGCCGAACGCGAGGTCGTGCTCGCGGACTTCGTGCCGTTCTCATCGCACGTGACCGACCACGTGATCCGCACGCGGGAAGGCGACTATCTGCGCGTGTGGAAGATCGCCGGCATTGCCTTCGAGGCGGCCGATCCAGGTGACATCCTGGTGCGTCACGAAGGGTTCAACCAGCTCGTGCGCAGCCTGCCGGGTGGCCATGTGGGACTCTGGTCCCATCGGCTCCGCCGGCGCGTGACTGACCACTTCGCCACGCCTTACGGCAACCCGTTCTGCCAGGAGCTTGCCACACGGTACTACGCGAGCTTTGCGGGCTACCGGATGATGTCCAACGAGCTGTACCTGACGGTCGTCTACCGGCCGCACCGCACACGTCTGGGGCGCATCTTCAGTCACGCAGCCCGTCGCACCGCCGACGATATCAGGCGGGACGTGTATGAGGCGCTGAAGGTGATGGCGGAACTCGCCGCGCAGGTCGAATCGGGCCTGAAACCGTGGGATCCGGTGGCCCTTGGCGTCTACAGGAACCAGGTTCGCGACGCGAAGCGGATCCACCACACGCAGCGGCCCGTGCGTTTCTCGGCGGCACTGGCGTTTCTGGGTTATCTCGTCAACGCCGCCTGGGAGCCCGTGCCGGTGCCGTCAGGCCGCATTGCCGAGGCACTGCCGACGTCGAGACTTTTCTTCCGCACCGAGAAGGTCGAGATCCGCATGCCGGGCGCAACGCGCTACGCGGCGCTGCTCGACCTGAAGGACTACCCGGAAGAAACGGAGCCCGGGATGCTCGACGGTCTGCTCTACGGCGACTTCGAGTACATCGAGACGCAGAGCTTCACGATCCTTGACCGTCCCACGGCAAAGGAAGCGCTTGAGCGACAGCGCAACCAGCTGATTGCCGGCGAGGACGTCGCGGTGTCACAGGTCGAGGCGATGGACCAGGCGCTGAACGACCTGATCAATGGCGATTTCGTCCTAGGCGAATACCATTATTCGCTTGCCGTGCTCGGGGACCGCCCGGACGAGGTAGCGCGGCACGTGGCGAAGGCGCGCACGCAGCTCGCGGACGTGGGCGTCCAGACCGCGCTCGTCGACCTCGTGGCGGACGCGGCGTGGTTCGCGCAGCTGCCCGGCAACTGGCGCTACCGGCCACGGGAGGCGAAGCTCACCTCGCGCAATTTCTGTGGGCTCGCGAGCCTGCACAACTTCGCGACGGGCAAGCGCGACGGCAACCCGTGGGGCGAGGCAATCACCATTGTCAAGACGCCGAGCGGCCAGCCGCTCTATCTGAACTTCCACGCGACTCCGGAAAAGAAGGAATCGGCCGACGAGAAGGCACTCGCCAACACCCAGATCATTGGGCAGGCGGGCGGGGGCAAGACGGTACTTGAGCTGTTTCTGCTTGCCATGGCGATGAAGTATGGCGTCACGGGCGTTGTCTACGACAAGGACCGCGGTACCGAGATCGCGATCCGCGCGGTGGGCGGCCGCTACACCGTCTTTCACCGGGGTGTCCCGACGGGGCTCAATCCGTTCCAGCTCGAACCGGACGAGGCGGTACTGGATTTCTGGGAGCGCCTCGTGCACCGGCTCGTCGACACGGGTGCACCGCTTTCGGCCAGGGATGAGCTCGACGTTTCGCGTGCCGTGCGGGAAGTGGCCCGCATGGCACAGCCGCTTCGGCGCCTGTCGATGGTGCGGCAGCTGATGCCCAACGTGGGCGAGAACAGCCTGCATGCGCGACTGACCAGGTGGTGTGCGGGCGGCCGGCTCGGCTGGGTGCTGGACAACCCGTCGGACCTGCTGGATTTCAGCCACAACCAGCTCTTCGGCTTCGACGATACAGAACTGCTGGACGATCCGGAGGTGTCGACGCCGGTGACGATGTACCTGCTGCACCTAACCGAAAGCCTGATCGACGGGCGGCGCTTCATCTATGTGATGACCGAGTTCTGGAAGCGCCTCGGGGACCCGGTATTTACGGATTTCGCGAACAACAAGCAGAAGACCATCCGCAAGCAGAACGGTCTGGGCATCTTCGACACGCAGTCGCCGGCGGACGTCCTGCGCAGCCCTATCGCGCGGGCGCTCATCGAGCAGACCGCGACATTCTTCTTCCTGCCCAATCCGCGGGCGGACTACGACGACTACGTGCACGGCTTCAAGCTCACCGAGGCCGAATTCAATATCGTTCGCACGCTTGAGGAGAACAGCCGCCTGTTCCTTGTCAAGCAGGGACACCACTCGGCGATCGGCAGACTGGATCTCGGCGGACTCGGCGACGTGCTCGACGTGCTGTCGGGTACGACGGACAACGTCGAACTGCTCGACGGCATCCGTGCCGAGGTGGGCGACGAACCCGCTGCGTGGCTTCCCGTGTTTCATGAACGGCTGGCGCGACGGCGTGCTGCGGGAGCCGCCCTGAACACGCTGGCCCCGCGTGTGTCGGGAAGAGGTACACGATGAGCGGCCTTTTCACAGCGGTCGGCGGCACGCTCGAAAACGGCATGTCGACGTACGTCACGAGCGTGTCGTCGGCGCTCTCCAGTGCGCTGGTGCCGGTCGTCACGACGGCGCTTACGATCTGGATCATCGTGTACGGGTTCGCCGTGGTGCGCGGCGAGGCCCATGAGTCGGTACCCGCCTTTGCGTGGCGCGGGATGAAGGTGGCCATCATGCTCGCCTTTGCACTCGGTGCGGGCATCTACCAGTCGCAGGTAGTTACTGCGGTGGAGGGCGCTACCTCAGGCCTGGCCCAGACGATCCAGACGGCGGCCGCGAATGCCGGGGCGGGTAATGCCGGCTGCGGAACGGTGAGTGGCGCCAGCGTGACGGGTACGAGCGCGTCCTCCATTTACCAGACCCTCGACTGCTATGACCGGCAGATCGACATCGTGATGGATGCCTACTTCAACAAGGCGACGCACGAAGGCTTCAGCATGGCGGGCATCGTGGCGGGCATCGGCGATTTCTTTTGCGGGCTGGTAGCCGCGCTCGGTGCCTCGGTCTTCCTGATCGTCCTCGCATTCGAGGTGCTGATGGCGAGGATGCTTCTGGAGCTGGTGCTTGGGCTTGGCCCCCTGTTCATCGCATGTGGCGCATTCAGCCCGACAGCCCGCTTCTTCGAGGCATGGACCGCGAAGATTGCGAACTACGCGCTGTTGCAGGTACTCATTGCGGCGTTTCTGGGCATGGCGCTGACCGCGTTCTCCGCCGATCTCGCGCCGTTCCAGGTGACGACCTCGGCACCCGATGCGAATGCGTCCTCGCTGACAGCGGCTGTTCACAGCGCACTCGACAGCGCAGCGTCCTGGGGAGCGGGACTGGGCATGTGCGTCACGGGCCTCCTGCTGGCCACTGTCGGATGGCAACTGCCTGCGGTCGCGTCCGGTCTGGCTGGTGGCGCCACCCTGTCGGGGTTTGGCGCATTCGTTGCGGGATATGCCGCACGCCAGGCGCTTCGCGGCGTCGGTGCCGTCATGCGCTTCGGGCACGGTCCACGCCGGCCGGGCGGAAAGATTTCGGATGGCGGAGCGGGAAGCGGTTCGATGCCAGCCTACCAGCGTGCGGCCCGCGAGCACCTGGGCGATCGGGGAAACGATGGAGAGTCTGCATCATGACCACCTCACATGTACGGCGCGCTCTGATAGCAGGCGCAATCGCCGCGACCGGCTGCCTGTCTTCCGTGGTTCGTGCCCAGGGCATTCCTGTGTTTGACGCACAGAACGTTGTGCAGGCGATCGCGACTGTCGGGCAACTGAAGGAGGAAGTGCAGCAGGAGCTCCAGCTGTATCAGTCGCTCAGTGGCACCCGTGGATTTGGGTCCCTGATGAGCAATCCGGTTCTGTCGAACTCGCTGCCATCGAACTGGCAGTCCGTTTACACGGCGATCGGGAACGGCGGATATGCGGGTCTCACCGGCAGTGCGCAGACGCTGCGCTCGGCGAGCGAGATCTACAACTGCGAGGACCAGAGTGGTGTCGACCAGCAGGTCTGCCAGCGCGCGCTCAACAAGCCGTTCCAGGACAAGGCATTCGGCACACAGGCGTACCAGACGGCGCTCCAGGAGCTCGACCAGATCCAGGGCCTGATGCAGCAGATCGACGTCACGCAGGACCAGAAGGGGATTTCCGAACTGCAGGCTCGCATCCAGATTGAGAGCACGGCGGTCGGCAACGAAATGACGAAGCTGCAGCTTTTCAGGATGCTCGCCGATTCCGAAGACCGGCTCATCGCCGGGCAGCAGCAGGAGCTCGTCTTCAAGCACGCCGGCAATACCGCGCGGTTGCAGGACCAGATGGTACCCGCAAGCTTTGGAAACTGAGTTCGGCAACTGAGGAGATTGACATGGTCCGTTCCATCGCTGCGGTTGTTGTCGTGCAGTTAGTAATGCTCATTAATGGGTGCGCCGGCAGCCCACCTGAACCCGTCCTGCCGGATGGCTCGCACCGTGTTCCGGTGAACCGCGTGCCACCCGTTCCCCCACCGGATGGGGGCAGTCATGAGCAGTGACCGTGACTATCGTCGGGCGCTCGATTTCGAGGTGTCGGTCACGCACCTGCAGGAGCGGTCCGAGCGTCGGGCATGGTACGTGGCCGCGACCTCGGTCGTGGTGGCCATCCTGTGTGCCATCGCATTGGCTGTGATGATCCCCTTCTATCGGCTCGTGCCACTGCCCATCGAGGTTGACCGGCTGACGGGCGAAGCGCAGGTGATCGACGTGCTGGACGCGAAGCACATCCCTATGCGCGACACCGAGGACAAGCACTGGGTCGAGGTGTACGTGGGCTCGCGCGAGCGTTACGACTGGGGCCTGCTGCAGATGGACTACGACCGCGTGCTCGACATGAGCGACGACCGGGTCGCGCGTGATTACCGGGCGATCTACGGCGGACCGGACGCGCTGGACCGGCAGCTTGGGGCAAACGCACAGCGGCGCATCCGCATCCTCTCGACGACGCTCGTGCCGGATGAACCGGGGCATGCCGTCGTGCATATCGAGCGCACGACGTGGAAGAACGGTATCGATAACGTGGAGCCGCCGCAGCGTTTCGTCATCACGTTGGCCTTCACGTACCGGCCATCCGTCTTTACACGCGAGCGCACGGCGATTGAAAACCCGTTCGGCTTCAGGGTGACGGCTTACAGTCGCGATCCCGAATACACCCCTGCGACGTCATCGCCGGCGTCACAGTCGGTCCCGGGAGGTGTGCGATGAGACTGTACAACCTGGTGAGAACCGTTGTGCTGGGGGCCACGCTGGCAGCGCTCTGCGGTGGCGCCCGCGCGTACGACGTGCCCGGCTGGTCCAGCGACCCGCGTGTGCGGCAGGTCGTGTACCGGCAGGACGAGGTGGTGCGGATCATCGCACAGCGCGGTTTCGCGACGCACATCGCGCTCGATCCGGCCGAGCACGTTCTCGTCGTGGCCCCTGGCGACCGGGACGGATGGCAGGTGGTCGCAAACCGGGGTGAGCACGACGTCTACCTCAAGCCCCAGCTCGCCGCGCACGACACGAACCTTGAGGTCCGCACCGACCGACGCAGCTACAGCTTTGACCTCGTGGTGCTGCCGCTCAGGGCCCGGTTCGCCAACGACGAGAAGATGTATCGCATCACCTTCGTCTATCCCGACACGCAAGCCGCGAAGACAAAGGCCGTCGATGATGCTGCCCTCGTACGCGCGCGCCTGGACCAGTCGCCGGTGGTGCGCAATACCGCCTACTCGATGCAGGTGATGCCGAATTCGGAGGATATCGCGCCTACTGCGGCGTGGGATGACGGGCGCTTTACCTATATCCGCATTCCCAACAACCGACGTATCCCTGCGATCTTCCGCGTGGCCGGCAACGACAGCGAAAGCGTCGTCGACCGGCAGATGGAAGACGACGTGATCGTCGTGCATGAGCTCGCGCGACGTTTCGTGCTGCGTCTCGGTGACGAGGTGGTCGGTCTGTGGAACGACGCGTTCGACGTGGACGGGGTGCCGCCTGCGGATGGCACGACGGTGAGCGGTGTGAAGCGTGTCCTGCGGAGCGACGGCCATGAATGAGGAAACGCCGCGCAATGTGATTGCGCCCGAGGTTGTGTCCGAGGGCGACACCGCAAAGGTCGCAGGAACCATAAACGGTGACCTTGCGAACCAGCCAGCCGATCGTGGCATGCCGGAGCTGGGGCAGCAGGGTGGTCGGCCCCGTGCCTGGTGGCTTGCGCCGCTCGTGGTCGTAGCGGTCTTGATCGGCGGAGCGGTCTGGACGATACACGGGTTTCTCGAGCGGCACGATGCGGCTGAAAAGGCCAGACGAGACGCCGTGCAGGACCAGCCGTCCCAGGGGCGGGTGTTCGGCGACGGGACCGTAGCGGCATCAGCAGTTGCCGCAGTGCCAGGCAGCCCGGTCACAGCGAGTGCCGCGGCGTCGGCCCCCGTTGCCGCCGCGACGCCCCACACTCCTGTCCATACCGCGCCGGCTCGCAGCTATTACGACGCGCCGCTGCTCGCCACCGGAAGCACAGGCGGAAGCAATGGTCCCGCCAACGCAGCGGCGGAGCTTGCCGCATCAACACCGGGCGTTTCACCGGGCGCGACTGCTGTGATGGTCAGCCAGCCCCAGGGCAGCAGTCCGCTTGCCCAGGCGCTGACGCCGACCGTGACGCCGAAAGCGCGCGCGGGCTTTCTGGGCAACCGCAGTCTGGTCCTTGCAGAAGGCGCCAAGATCGACTGCGTGGGAGATACCGCGTTCGATTCGACCCAGGCGGGTATCTCGACCTGCACGGTGACGAAGAACGTCTATTCGGATGACGGCCATGTGGTGCTGATTGAACGCGGTTCGCAGATCAACAGCGAGTACCGCTCGAACCTGGCGCCTGGGCAGAAGCGGGTGTTCATCCTCTCGGCCCGCATCAAGACCCCCGAAGGGGTGACGGTCGAGATCGATTCACCGGCCGCGGACGCGCTCGGACGCATGGGCGTGAGCGGCTATGTCAACAACCATTGGGGCGAACGGATCGGCGCGGCCATGCTGCTCGGCATGACGCAGGACGCGATCGGCTATCTCGCGACGCGTGGCGGCAACAGCAACGGCTCGGTGGTGTTCGAGAACACGCAGCAGCAGGGCAATGACATGGCCTCACGTGTACTCGATAGCACCATCAACATCCCGCCCACGCTGTCGCAGAACCAGGGGGCCGAGTTCACGATCGTCGTCGCGCGGGACCTGGACTTCAGTGCGGTCTATGCGCTCGATCCGGAGGGCTCGCGATGAACGCGCCGGCCCACATCCTGAGCGACGCACCTGTGTCAGCCGATGTCCCACTGCCGAGGCTGGCAGAGGACGCGTCGGTACGCGAGCTCATGCGGCCGTTCGCGGGGCTGCTCGATGACCCGACGGTCACGGAGCTGGTGATCAACCGGCCACAACGCGTGCTGACCGAAACCCATCTCGGATGGCATGTGCACGACTGCACGGACCTTGATTTCGAGCGCCTGATGTCGTTCGCGGTCGCGATTGCCACGCTCACGAACCAGGAGGTCTCGGCGCTGCATCCAGTGCTCTCCGCGCTGCTGCCAGGTGATGCGCGCATCCAGATCGTGATCCCGCCGGTGGTACCTCCGCGTACCGTGTCGGTGACGATCCGTCGTCCCTCTTCGCGCGAGAAAACGCTCGATGCGTATGCAGGCGAGGGCCTGTTCGCGCACACCACGTGGCGCCGCCCGGCTGGACTTGATGAGGCGATGCCGGCGCTACGGCCTCTCGATCGCGAACTCGCCAGGTACCTCGAAGCGCGTGATTTCCCGGCCTTCTTCGAGCGGGCGGTGCGCGGGCGGCTGAACCTCGCGATCGTGGGCAACACTGGCTCGGGCAAGACGAGCTTCATGAAGGCGCTGTGCCGGTACATTCCGGCCACCGAACGCATCGTGACGATCGAGGATGTGCGCGAACTCTTCATACGCCACATCGAGAACTGCGTGCACCTGATCTACAGCAAGGGTGGACACGCTCAGGCGCGGGTGACGCCCGCGGACCTGGTCGCCAGCACGATGCGCATGCGCCCCGACCGCGTACTGCTCGCTGAACTGCGCGGCAGCGAGGCGTACGACTTTCTGAAGCTCCTGACCACGGGCCATTCGGGCTCGATCACGAGCTACCACGCATCGAGCGCCCCGGTCGCGATCGAGCGGTTCGCGCTGATGGCGAAGGAACACCCGGAAGCCTCGACGTGGGATGACGCGGCACTGCGCCGGCTGCTCTTCATGACGATCGATGTGGTGGCGCACATGGATGCCACGGCTCTTTTTGATGAGTCAGGTGAGCAGACCGGCCGGCGATGGTCGATGACGGAAATCTGGTTCGATCCGCTGCGTCGCCATCAGGCGGATTTCCGGTGAAAGGAGAGCAGGCCATGGGCATCGGAAAGGCAACCGGAACGGTACGCACAACCAGCAGGGGGGCCGGGTATCACGCGGTGCGCGCGTTGGTCACGCTCGCGATTGTGGCGACTGCTGCTGCCGGTCTGATCCTCGCCCTCTGGCTGGCGTCGTTTTTCTTCGTCGCGAGCCAGCATGCCAATCCGCTTCATGCCGGGTTTCATGCCTGGCCGGATGCGGCGCTGACCTGGTACGACGGACGCCTGCCAGGGCAGGGGCGGCGGCTTGCTGGCACCGCGCTGTTCGGCTTCCTGCTCGCGTTTGGTGCGCCGGCGCTTGGCGCTTACACGCTGCTGGATCGCTCCGGCCGCCGGCGTCTTTATGGCAGCGCGCGGTTCGCAAACGAGGCGGACATCCGCCGGGCAGGGCTGCTATGAGCACGGTGACGACATCAGAAGCATTCAGCGGCCCGCCGCTGGTCGTGGGCGTCTGGCGTGGCCGCTACCTTCGGTTCACGGGCCAGCAGTTCGTGCTGCTTGCGGCGCCAGCACGGTCGGGTAAGGGCGTCGGCATCGTGGTGCCCAACCTGCTGAGCTACCCGGATTCGGTGGTCGTGCTCGATATCAAGCAGGAGAACTTCAACCTCACGGCAGGGTTTCGTCGCGCACACGGCCATGACGTGTACCTGTTCAATCCGTTTGCCGAGGATGGCCGTACGCACCGGTATAACCCGTTGTCGCCGATCCCGGACGGGGTGTTCCGCGTCGGCGATATTCTTGCAATCGGATACGCGCTGTATCCGGTCGGCGGTCACGACGACTTCTGGAAGGATCAGGCCCGCAACCTGTTTCTCGGGATCGTACTGCTGCTATGCGAGTGGCGCGATGCGCGCCGCAGCGGCGACACCGATGTGCCGGACTATCCGGTGACCATGGGCGAGGTGCTGCGGCAGTCGTCCGGTAACGGCATGCCCGTCAAGGTGTATCTCCAGCAGGCGCTGCTGCAGAACCGGCAGCTGCTCACCGGTGCGTGCGTCGACGCGCTGAACCGCTTTCTTGCGAACGACGACAAGGTCCTTGCGAGCATACTCGCGACGTTCAATGCGCCGCTGACGATCTGGGCCAATCCGATCGTTGATGCCGCGACGAGCGCCAATGACTTCGACCTGCGCGACGTGCGCAGGCGCCGCATGTCGGTGTATGTCGGCATCACGCCGGACCATCTGGCCGAGGCCGCGCTGGTCGTCAACCTGGTGTTCTCGCAACTTGTCAATCTGAACACTCGGCAACTGCCCCAGGACAACCCGGAGCTGACGGTACAGTGCCTGATGCTGATGGACGAATTCACGTCGGTCGGCAGGATTCACATCATCGCCCGCGCTGTCGCCTATATGGCGGGATACAACCTGCGGCTGCTTTCGATCGTGCAGTCGATCTCACAGCTTGAATCGGTCTATGGCCGCGCGGACGCGAGGACTTTCGTCACGAATCACGCGATGCAGATCATCTACGCACCACGTGAGCAGAAGGATGCGAACGAATACTCGGAGATGCTCGGCACCTTCACGGACCGCTCGCGCAGTGTGAGCCGGTCGACCGCGATCTTTGGCGGCCGGGGCGGCTCGAGCGAGAGCTTCTGCGAGCAGCGCCGGCCCCTGCTGTTGCCTCAGGAACTGAAGGAACTGGGGCGCGAGAAGGAAATCATCCTGCTCGAAAACACGAAGCCGATCCTGGCCGAACGGATCTGCTACTGGCGTGATCCGGTGTTCACCTCCCGCCTGCGCACGGCGCCAGCCATCCCGGCGATGGATCTCGTGCGTTTTGTGGCTCAGGTCGAACGGCGCGTGAGGGATGTGCAACCCGACGACGTGGATGAAGCCGGCGTGATGCACATTCCGCCGGAGTATCTGGAAGTGCTCCAGGCCTGGGATCCGCGCGACCTGCCACGGCACCTTAACGACATGAGCGACGACGAGGCCGCCGCCTATGCCGAGCGGCATTTCATGCTGCTAGGGGTGCCGGCTGCGCGCATTGCCGTCGCGGCGCGGCGGCTGTCGCCGTCTGATCTCGATGTCGCGGAACTGCGCCCCTCGGATGGCACGCTTAGGCGGAAGTCTGCGCGCGCCGCGGGCGCATCTCGCACCCAGCGCGGGCGAGCTGCATCGCATGTGGGTGACAGTTCGAATGTCGTGCCGCTTCACCGAGAACGCCAATGAATGCCCGGTACCTGAGTGAAGAGGAGCGTGCGCGCGCGGCACTGGCCACGATTCCAGCCGAAGACTACACCACCTGGGTCGACATGGCGTTCGCGCTCAAGCAGGGATTCGGCGCGGCCGGCTTCGACATCTGGGACGAATGGAGCCGCACCGCCCACAACTATAGCGAGCGTGCGGCGCGGGTGACGTGGCGCTCGGCCGGAGAGTCGGGCGGCAAGACACTCGCGTCGCTCTTCTGGCTGGCGCAGCAGCACGGCTTCGATGTCAGGGCGTCGCGCGCGGCGATGGAACCGACGGACCGACCGCGCGTGCCATCAGCGCGTCCGTCCGTGGACCAGGCGCAGCAGGAGGGCATAGTTGAGGCGCGTGTGCGTTCGCGACAGGCGGCCGTCGCGCGGGAGGCACTGGCGATCTGGAAGTGGGCACGGCCGGTGGGGCCCGGACATCCGTATCTCGAACGCAAGCAGGTCAGGGCTGTCCCCACGCTGCGCGAACTCGAGGCCGAGGAACTGCATGCGCTGCTCGGATATGCGCCGCGCAGTGCCGAGGAGCCGCTCACCGGCCGCGTGCTGGTGGTGCCGGTCCGCATCGGCGAGACCCTTTCGACACTGGAACTGATCGATGCCGAAGGACGCAAGTCTGCGCTGGCCGGTGGTGCCAAGTCGGGCGGCTACTGGGTGGTTGAACCGGGCCAGTTTCGCGAGGGTGCGGTCACGCCGATCCTGATCGCCGAAGGGGTGGCAACGGCACTGGCAGTCTGGCAGGCGACCGGCTGGTTCAGCGTCGCCGCGCTGTCGAGCGGCAACCTGCGGCCGGTGGCAGCGATGTGGCGCGGCCGTTACCCGGAAGGGGAGATCGCGGTGCTCGCCGATCTCGGTGCCGGGTATGAACATGCGAAGCAGGCCGCGCTCGGCACGTCGTCGCTGCTGGCAGAACCGCACTTTGCACCGGAGGCCCGCATTGTCGGCGAGATGCCGACTGACTTCGATGACATGACCGTGCTGTCCGGATCCCGTGCCGTTGGTGAGCTTTTAAGGCAGTCACTCTACGAGGCGCCTGGGCGGGCGGTTGTGGATGCGGAGGTGACTGGACAGGCCATGGCTGAAGACGGATCGGGCGATGCACTGAAGGAGGGTGAAATGGGTAACGTGAAAGAGAAGCTCGTGGGTGACGCAGAGGCGTCGGGCCGGCGTCGTACCTCGCGTCGGCGGGCGGCGAATCAGGACGCGCCAGGACTGGCGCTGCAGGAAAACCCGGCGCCTGCAGCCGGGCAGGCACAGTCCCAACCGCCGGAACAGGACCGGCGCGTGACCAAGGCGCCGAACGTTGAGTCTCCACCAGCGCGTGCGCCGGATGCGCCGGTGCGCCGTCAGGTGGGCGAACCGCTGTATGGACTCGACGAGGTGCCGGGCGAGATCAAGGCGCTGGCCCAGCATCGTTTCGGCGCACAGATCCGCATGGCGACGCCCCGTGAGAATGGTGGTCCGTACCGTGGCGAGGTGTTCAACACCGAGCACTACCTGATCCAGGAAGTGTCGACGCGTAGCGTGGTATTCCACGCGAAGGCGAGTGTGGAATTCGTCTCGGACCGGCTGCGGTGGATGGACGAAAACCAGCGCCTCAATGGGGCGGAGGTGCAGGTTGGCTACGACGGCAACCACGGGAAGGTGTATCCGTGGGACCGTGCGCGCGATCTGTTCGAGCGCACGGTTGCATCCCTGAAGAAGTCCGCACGCGAGGTGGGTTTCGGCAACGACCTCGATGCGACACTCGACCAGTTGCAGGGCGTGTCATGGACGCGGGTGAGGGAAGCACGGGCAGCCGCCCTCGCGCAGTCGAAGGAGCGCGCCGGCCGCGAACAGGGTGAAGGGCAGCAACGCTGATCGCGCGCGACGCTGTGTCAGCCAGCGACCAGAGGGAGATCCATGATGGATGAAACCACAACCTCGACCGGCACGCCTGCGGACGATCCGGTTATCAACGTGATCGAACCAGATCCGCCGCCGCTTCAGGATCCGCAGGGCGGCGCTGCGGGCGCAGACCGCTTCGACCAGACGGCGGCCGATGCGCTGGGCGCACGCCGGCGCCGCGAGTTCGATGCCGCGCGGGCGCGGCTGCGCGATCAGGCCATCCAGGCGGAGGCCCCGCCGCAGGTTGCGGCACGGCAACCGACATCGGAAGCGACGCCGCTTGGCAGCGACGATGCGGCCGCCATGCGATGGGCGCCGCTTGGGAATCCGCCAGAGACAGTGCGAAAGCGCTACCTGCGGGCGGGCAATCAGTATTTCCTGAAGGATGCGCCGCATCAGCTCGCATTCGAGGACATCGGTCCCTGCCTGGTGACGGAACACAACCGGCCGGACGTCGTTGAGTCGATGGTGGACATGGTTCGTGCCAAGGCCTGGGGGCGCGTGCGGGTGTCAGGCCACGAGCAGTTCCGGCGCGAGGTGTGGGTCCGGGCGATGCTGCTCGGCATCGAGGTGAGCGGATACGAGCCGAAGGCAGTCGACCTGGCGCGTCTGGCCGAAGGTCGTCGTGACCGGATGACGAACCGCATTGACGTGTCGCAAACGGCTGAGGCTGCGCGGGTTCCTGCGGATTCTCCGAAAGCGCCTGCGGTGACGGCTGGTCCCGCGGAATCGCAGGCGGCGCAACCAGCGAAGCGCGATGCCTCCCGGCAACTGGAGAAGGGCGCCGCCGCGCGACCGGCGGCTGGCGAACCGCCGCATGCTGCTCCAGCCGCCGAAACCGGGCCACACGTTGCTGAATCTGAGGGGCAGGAGCGTCAGCGCTACGTGGGCGAACTGGTCGAGTACGGCGGCGCGCCCTATCAGCACAATCCTGCGCGCAGTGACTCGTATTACGTTGTCTATCGCGATGCGGGTGGTGCGGACCGTGTCGTCTGGGGTGTGGATCTGGAGCGGGCCGTTGCGGAGTCCGGCGCACTCCCCGGACAGCAGGCGATGCTTGAAAACCTTGGCCGGCGTCTCGTGACGGTGATGGTGCCGGTTCTCGACGCGACGGGAAATGTGATTGGCGAAGAGGAAAAGGAGGTCTATCGCAATACGTGGCAGGTCGATGTCGTGGGGAATGAGCCGACGCAGTCGCGTCGCGAGGCGTCCGACAGTAGGGGCGAGGCGGGAAGGAGCGGGACTGCGCGGCCGGTAACTCCGCAGCACACCCAAGCCGTGCGGCGTGAAACTCCCGTCGCGTCACCCGAAGAGCACGCCGTGCAGATGGCTGTACTGACCGCCGCGATGCGGCAGCAGGGTTTCAGCGAGCCATCCATTACGCGCGTGCAGCAGCACGCGCAACGGCTGCTGGCCGCGTTCGTGGCGGAGGGCGTCACCGTGCCGCGACCGCGCGTGTTTGATCCCGAGGCCCCTTCCGCACGGAACCGCCGCACTCGCACGGCAGCGCAGCGCGTCCCGACCCGCGAGGTCGAACGTTGTCCGGCAGAACCGGCGCCTCCGTCCCTGTAGGAGCACGCGCATGACCACGCGTATGCGACTGTGTGTGGATCTCGGGCCGGCGAAGTCACGCTGGGAGGCGTGGTGCATCCTTCACGGCGTCACGGCGGCCGATGGTGTGCGGCAACTGGTCCACGGTGTGCTGGGGCAGGACGAGTCGCCGGACGGGTTCGCCGGGCATGAAGGCCATTTTCCGGTCGACGGGCATCGCGAACGCATCGAAGTTCGCCTCACACAGGAGGAACTCGAAGCGGCCCGACAGCGTGCATTGGCAAGTGGACTGAATGTCAACCGCTGGGTGGTTGCCGTGATCCGCGCGCAGCTTGTGCACGAGCCGCAACTGGGCGAGCGGGAGATGCGACTGCTTGCAGATTCAAACCAGCATCTGGCCACGATCGTGACGTTGCTCGGACGGTTGCAGGCGCATGGTGATGCGCGCGACGCGGCGCACATGACGCACATGATCGAGGGCGCCCGTGCCGTGATCGATACGCACTTGCGTGCAGTCATGCTGGTGTTGCGCGCCAATCTCGATCGCTGGAGCCGCTAGCATGCCTTTTCCGAAGACATACGTCGATCAGATGCTGCTGAACTGGGGTGACCGGCTCTTTCACGATCCGCTGCGGCACGTGCGGGCGCCGCGTGTGTCGCGCGGCGAACTCCAGCGGGATGTGCGACACATGCGCGAGCAGCTCGCCCGCACGCTCAGGCGTATCCCCGAGGTGATGGTCAAGATCACGAACAAGACGTCGAGCGCGCAGGGCATGGGCGCTGTGCGCCGTCATCTGCGCTACATCTCGCGCAACGGTAAGGTGGAACTCGAGGACCAGGACGGGATGACCGTGCTGGGTCGCGAGGCGCTGCACGATCTCGCGGATGCGTGGCACCTCGGTGGATGGGGTATTCCAGAGGAAAGCCGCAGGCGGGAGGTGTTCAACGTTTTGCTGTCAATGCCACCGGGGACGGACCGGCAGGCGGTGCGCAACGCCGCGCGCGCGTTCGCGGCTGCGGAATTCGGTGACGGCAGACGGTATGTCTTTGCGGCGCACGATGACGAAGCGCACCCGCACGTGCATCTGAGCGTGCAGGTACGCGGGCCGGACGGCAGGCGGCTCAACCCGCGCAGGAAGGACCTGCAACGTTGGCGCGAACGGTTTGCCGGGCAGTTGCGGGAGCACGGCGTTGAGGCAAACGCGACGCCGCGACTCGCCCGTGGCGAAACGCGGCGCTATCCGAAACAGGCTGTCGTGCATCTGAGCGCGCGCGGAGAAATACCACGTTACTGGCGATCGGGGCTGGACGAGCCGACCCGCCTTGCCTTGTGGCACGCACACGCTGGGCCGCTCGAAGCATGGCAAGGCGTCGTTCACGCGATGGCTGGCTCGCAGAGTGCTGATGACCGGAGCCTGGCGGAAATGATCACAGACTTCGTGCAGACGATGCCGGTCCAGCACGACCGGCCCGACACCGGACGCACCGGCCGGAATGAAGGAATACGTCGGCGTAGCTCAATGCGTGAGCGTGGATTACGTCGCACGGACCGCGGTGAGACCCAGCAGGAACTGTTTCTGGACGACCTGGATGTCCGCGTGGAGCGGTGAGCAGAGGAGATGTGAATGGCGATGCCGATCATTCTGTGGATAGGCGGCAAGCGGCGGCTCGCGGACATACTCATTCCGCGGTTTCCGGCCCACAGCTGTTACGTTGAGGTCTTCGCGGGTGCAGCGGCGCTCTTCTTCATGCGGCCGCCCGCGGCGGTCGAAGTCCTGAACGACGTGAACGATGAGCTCGTGAACCTGTACCGCGTGGTGCAGCATCACCTCGAAGAGTCACACACTGACCGACATCCAGCGTGCAGCGCGCTTCTACTACCTCCAGCAGAACTGATTCGGCGGCCGGGTTGAAGGGCGGACTTTCGGTACCGCGACGACCTCGTCGCCGGGGCTCAATCTGTTGCGCCTGGAGGGGACGCTTTCGGCGGCCCATCTCAGGGTGTCGGGAGCGTATATCGAAAAGCTGGACTGGCATGCCTGCATGGACCGATACGATCGGCCACACACTTTTTTCTATCTTGCCCCCCATACTGGGAAACAGAGGGCTGCGGCCTGCCGTTTGAATTTGAACAGTACGAGCGTATGGCGGGAATGCTGGGCGGGTTGCGGGGCGGGCGATCCTGACGCTCAATAACGACCCGGCGATGAGGGCGTTGTTCGCGCAGTTTGATATGGAATGCGTCGATATCCAGTACACCGTTGGCGGTGTAGGAAATACCGCGCCGCGCAGCGAACTCATTATCTACAGCGGGGACCGGTCGAAAGACCCTGTCGGACCATTCTGACATTGGTAACGGCGCCAGTTTGAGCGCGTCTGGCGCCGCGCTTCGACTCACGTTCTGGTGTCAGCGATCCATGAGCAGTGCGGGGCCCGCCTTGTACGAGGCGACCAGCACGAAAACCATGCCCATGATCAGCAACGGAAAGCTGTAAAGTGCGAGCGGAAAAAACAGGAGCAGTTGCAGCGTTGAGCCACCGATGCCGTGGACGAGATCGGTGTCGCGGATATTCTCGTACAGCAGCCACGCAACGGCGGCAAGCCCGAAGACCATCAGGACGATTCCGTCGGATGTTGTCGTGTGCTGAAGGTGTGCTTTCCCCCAGAAATAGAAGCCCCACCAGAGCAGATTGATCGCGATGGCGGTGAGCCAGAACCCGCGTGTTGTAAAGAAGGAATGGCCGAACCGGCGCCGGCAGTGCCGGTTGAACAGCTGGAGGCCTTTTGCGACAGCGACGACGATAGCGACGATCAGCGCGAGTTTCAGCCAACCCATGATTCGCTCCTTCAGGCACGCATTGCGGCATAAACCTGCTCCGGTCAAGACATGGGCTCAGGCAGGAGCGAGGTTTCATCTGCCAAATATAGACGTTTGACTGACGAATGCAACGTGATCGATTCAGATGCGGAAGCGCGACTGCCGCGGCGATCTGCCAGGCGCCAGATCTGGCAGGAAGTGGAAACGCGTCTGGCGAAGGAGATTCCTGGTGACAGGCTTCATCCGGTCGCCGGCGTCGACGTTCGATTCGACAGGGATTCGGACAAGACGACAAGAAGTCCAGTGGCATCGTGGCGCGTAGGCTTCAGCTCGTGCAAAGGAACGGGCTTGAAATCTTCGGTTGAAGTCTCAGGAGCGTCATTGATCAGGGGCCCGTTTTGCGCAGTCCCTTGGTTTTCCCAATAGATAATCGCTGGTACGCCGTACGGGATTCGAAGCTGTGACCAACGGATTAAAAGTCCCGTTCGCGGTAAACGGGCGGAAAGTTAAGTTAAATCAATGACTTGCAGTGGCTGTCGTCCACTAACCGACTATGCTTTAAGCCCTTTTGAGGGCAATTTCTGCCTGCTTTGGTCAAGTTTCGGTCAAGGTCGCCTTCGACGATTGCCAGCCCGCCCGTGCACTCGCCATCAAGGCCACCCACGATGCGCCAATTTCCCGTTTGTGCGTGGCTTTACGGACATTGTCAGTTGCCCGCACCACATGCTGTCGATCCATAGCGGCGGTAATCCAACCCAGGCAGCAATTGTTGTATTAGCGGGAGGGGCGACAGGCCTCCTATTTAGTTCGTAGTCCTAATGTAGGCGGCCGTGTCTTCATAAGAGGTCATTTCGGTAGCCAAAGCTTCTGTCTTGGATCCGGCACGAGTCGGTTGTCCGGGCGGAATGTCAGCCCCCTTCGTGAAGACTAGGAGCTGCTTGAATAGGGAACTATTAACGTAGGAAAACCTATCCTAATAGCCAGATCTGGCGCCACATTTTCGCAAACACATCGGCAGCGCACGCGTGTCAACGCCAGTCGGCTGTCGAACTGTGTGCAGATAGTTCGTCGATTGTTATCGCAAAGTCCAGCGGATGCACGTAGCGACCGCCGTACGGCTTGTTGCCCTTTATCCCCGATATCTCAAGGCGTCCACGAGAAGCCTGAAAGCAGGCGATGCATGGCGCCGGTGGGGATAGTAGAGATGGTATCCCGGCAGGTCGGGCGTGAACCTTCCCAGGACCCTCACGAGCCGCTCGGCGTCGAGACAGGGCTGGACCTGGTCGAGCGGCAGATAGGCAAGGCCGTGGCCGTCGAGCGCCGCATCAAGGATGAGATCGATGGTATTCAGCACAAGCTGACCATCAACCCGGACACGTGCTTCGCGACCTCCGCGTTTCAGTCGCCATGCGTTTACCGTGCCCGACGTTGGCAGGCGTAGATTGATGGCCCGGTGGTCGATCAGTTGAGCCGGTGACGTCGGCATTGGGCTGTCGCGAAAGTATTCCGGCGAACCGACGATCGCCATCGGAATGTCGGGGCCAATCCGCATCGCGATCATGTCCCTGGCGATCTCCCCGCCGAGGCGTACTCCGGCATCGAAGCGGTCGGCCACGACGTCTGCCAGCCCGTAATCGACTGTGACCTCGACGTTGATGTCCGGGTTTCCAACAAGCAGCCGCCGCATTGCCGGAATGAGGATTGTTTTGGCTGCGTGTTCCACGGTTGTGAGCCGAATGGTGCCAGACGGACGATCACGCAGGTCACCCAATGAGGCGATTGCCGCGTCCAGGTCGTGCAGCATGGGGCCGAGGGTCGCGAGAAGCCGCTCACCGGCTTCCGTGGGCGCCACGCTTCGGGTCGTGCGCGAGAGCAGGCGCAGGCCGAGGCGCTCTTCAGTGCGACGCACGATTTGGCTAAGCGCAGACTGTGCCATACCGAGGCGGGCGGCCGCCTTCGTGAAACTGCGCTCTTCTGCCACAACTACGAACACCGTTAGATCCGCGATCTCGTCCCGCCGCATAAGGTTTTCTCCCGCATCGAATTGATTTATCACAGGCATGATAGGCCCCATCGATATTGGGCGTCTAATCAAACCAATCCTTCTGGTCTACATTGGATGGCGTCGGTCCTGAACCGAAGCGCTGGTCTAGATCAAGAGGAGCCTGATTGTGGGCAAAGTAACGTTCGCCAATTCGTGTAACAAGGCGATCGCCATGTCGGCGGTGGTCAACTTTCCGGAAGGATTCGACGAGAACCGTGTGTATCCGGCGATCGTGGTGTCACATCCGGGCGGCGGCGTGAAGGAGCAAACCGCGGGCACCTATGCGAAGAAGCTTGCGGCGCACGGTTTCGTGACCATTGCCTACGACGCGTCCTATCAGGGCGAGAGTACCGGCGAGCCGCGCCAGCTTGAAAACCCCTACATCCGTACCGAGGACATCAGCGCGGTGATCGATTACCTGGCGACGCTGCCGTACGTCGACATGAATCGCCTCGGGGCGATGGGCATCTGCGCGGGAGCCGGATATGCCGCCTGCGCCGCGATTCAGGACCGTCGGATCAAGGCCGTCGGCACCGTGAGTGCCGTCAACATCGGTACGCTGTTCCGCAATGGCTGGGACAACAGTGGAAAGTCCATCGACGCATTGCCAAACATCGAAGCGGGCTCCAACGCCCGAACCATGGATGCCCGCGGTGCGGCTTTGGCCACGATGCCGCTTGCGCCCCTGCGGGAGCAGGACGCCCCGAACGAGGAGATGCGTCAGGCTTGGGAGTACTACCACTCGGTCCGCGCGGAGTGCGCCACGGCGCCGGGTTTCGCCACACTACGCAGCCTGAACCAGATCGTCACCTACGACGCCTATCACCTGGCCGACATCTATCTGACGCAACCGCTGTTGATCGTTGCGGGCAGTGAAGCGGGCAGCAGGTGGATGAGTGAAGAACTGTTCGATCGTGCTGCAAGCAAAGACAAATCTTTTCATGTTGTCGACGGCGCCAATCATATGGACCTGTACGACGTGTGCAGGTTTGTTGAAGAAGCTGTGTCGGTGCTCGCACCGTTCTTTTTGAGCAGGCTACCCGTGATGGAAGTGGCGAGCCGGGCATCGCGGGGAGAAGGCCATGTCCGCCAGATTCCCAGCGGGCGCTTTCCACCGACCGCACGAGGCGGCAGACGATCTGCAACAAATATCTGATTCACAGGAGAGTTTAATGACCAGGACTGTTCTCATTACCGGCGCGGCCTCGGGGTTTGGCGAAAACCTCGTCCACAAGTTTGCTGAAAAGGGCTGGAACGTTACTGCCACGATGCGGGATATCAACAAGGCGCCCGTCAGCTTCGCGAAGCTGTCCAATGTCCATGTGACGCGACTGGATGTGCGCGATGAAGCCAGCATCCTTGAGGCACTTGCCAGCAGCGAGCAGCGCTTCGGTGCGCTCGATGTGCTCGTGAACGCGGCGGCCAAGGTGCTTGGAGGCACCCTCGAGGAACATACGATCGACCAGGTCAGGGACCAGTTCGAGACCAACGTGTTCGGAACGCTGGCCGTGACCCGTGCTGTCCTGCCCGGCATGCGCGCGCGGGGTTCGGGCCACATCCTCAACTTCTCGTCTGCCGCTGGGGTGATCGCCATGCCCCTCATACCCGCATACGCGGCCTCGAAGTTCGCGATCGAGGGCTATAGCGAGTCTCTCGCCTTCGACCTTGCGCACCTTGGTGTCATGGTCACGATTGTCGAGCCTGGCTACTTCGAAACGGAGCTTGGCAGCAAGGCCGAAGCCCCGGCACAGAGGATCGAGGCTTATGCCCCTGCCGCTGAGCTGCGTGGCGCGATATTCGACTACACGCCGGGGAACCTCGACGGCGCCAGTGAAGCCATCGTGTCCATCGCGGGCTCGAAGCACGCACCTGTGCGCCTGTATGTAGGGCACGGTCTCGACTCCGTGCGCAAGCGCTATCAGGAACATCTTGATGCGTGGAAGCAGAACGAGTCCATTACCCGCTCGACCCTTTGACCTTGGGAGGCTCACCAATGAAGACCTGGTTTATTACCGGAGCCAGCCGTGGATTCGGCCTTGAAATCGCCCGTGCTGCCCTGGCGGCGGGAGATCGGGTCGTGGCCACCGCGCGCAAACCAGAACAGCTCGAATCCGTCCTCGCCGGAGACCGACTGCTGGTGCTACCGCTCGACGTCACCGATGAGCTTTCGATCCGCTCCGCGGTTGACAGGGCTGTCCAGAAGTTCACGCGCATTGATGTACTCGTCAACAACGCCGGCTACGGTCAGCTGGGAGCATTCGAGCAGCTGTCGGCCGCAGCAATCGACAGGCAGTTCGCCACGAACGTCTTCGGCGTGTTCGCCGTAACCCGGGCGATCCTGCCGGTTATGCGCGAGCAGCGCTCGGGCCATGTGCTCACAGTGTCGTCTATCGGCGGTCTTCTCAGTACGCCGGGGGCGTCGATCTACTGTGCGTCCAAGTTCGCACTGGAGGGCTGGTCGGAAGGGTTGAGCGGGGAACTCAAGCAGTTCGACATCAAGGCGACGCTGATCGAGCCCGGTGCCTTCCGTACGGATTTCCTTGATGCCACCTCGGTTTTGCACGGGGACGTCCTGATTCCGGACTACGAGGCTTATCGCAAAACCCTTCAGGCCACGTTCGACGGGGCGAACTACAAGCAGCCGGGAGACCCCGCCAGGCTCGGCGAGGTCGTGGTGGCGCTGGTGCAGTCGAAAGAGCCGCCGGTGCGTCTGGCTATCGGGACCGATGCTTACGAAGGCGTGATCACGCGCGCAAGCCGGGACCGCGAACTGGCCAACGAGTGGCGCAGTGTGTCGGTTTCGACTGACTTCTCAGAATAATTAGCAACACGAAATCGTGCAAATCGGCCAGTTGCCCGATACGAAACAGGAAGTGCACTGGCCGACGAGGCGTAGCGGAACCTCTGGACGAACTGTCGTCAGTCATTGCCCGAGGCCGCCCGCGATACCTACTTAACCCGATCAACCACGAAGGAAATCTGTCATGCGACACGACGTCAAATTCCCCAGCAGCGGCCTGAGCATTGCCGGCCATCTCTATGTTCCCGAAAACGCGTCCGGTCCCCTGCCGGGCATCGTCATCGGCCACCCCATGGGCTCGGTGAAGGAACAGAGCCCGTCCAACTATGCGGAGCGCCTGGTCAAGCAGGGCTTCGTCATTCTGACTTTCGATGCGGCCTATCAGGGTGACAGCGAAGGCTCTCCTCGCGGGCTGGAAGATCCGATCCAGCGCGCCGAAGATGTCAAGAGTGCGGTTTCTTACCTCTCGATCCGGCCGGAAGTTGATCCGCAACGCATCGGCGCGCTCGGCATCTGCGCTTCGGGTGGCTATGTGCCGTTCGCGGCCCAGACCGACCACCGGATCAAGGCCGTTGCCACCGTGGTCGGCGCGTGCGTTGGCATCCTCTGGCGTGAAGGCATGGACGGAAAGCAAAGCCCGGACGTGCTGCAGAAGCAGCTCGACGAGGCGGCTGTCGACCGCACTAACGAAGCGAAAGGCGAGCCGGTCCGGATGGCGCAGATCGTGCCGGCGACCGACGAGCAGGCAAAGTTCTTCCCCGAGAAGAGCATGTTCCGCGAGGCCTACGACTACTATCGCACACCGCGTGGCCAGCATCCCCACTCGACCAATCAGTGGGTCGCGCGCAGCGTCGACAAAATCGCGCAATACGATTCCTATGCCCTGGTCGATCTCATTGCTCCGCGACCACTTCTGATGATCGCGGGAACCGAAGCTGATACGCAGCGCTTCAGCGTGGAAACGATAGAGAAGGCAAAGGGGCCGAAGGAGCTGTTCTGGATCGAGGGCGCGTCACATGTCGACCTGTACGACAAGCCCGAGTATGTCGATCCCGCCTCCGTGAAGCTCGTTAGCTTCTTCAAGCAGCATCTCGGTTAAGCGGACCGCGCCATCGCACAGGTGTTCCAGGGTGGCGCAGGCTCCTCTAATAATCGTCATTATGTCCGGCGCGATTGTTCAACCCGCGCCGGCATGGTGAGTTCCAGTCCGCTTCGTCCCGGTTGCGATTCACGGAGTAGTTTCATGCCTAAAGCACAAGACATCGCCTTTCTATTTCTCGATTTCCAAATCGACGTCATCCCTGCAGCGAAAACTCTGCCGCTGGAGCGCCTTCAAACATCGGTGGGCGCATTGGCGACGCTAGCCAGGGATTTTGGAGCACCGGCATTTATCTCGACCATACCGACCGGCGCGGAGACGAAGCTCATCCCCGAACTTCAGGTCGACGGGCTTTCGGCGACTATGGTCACCCGCAATGGGCCGCATCTATTTGGCCACGCGGAGTCCGCTCAACATATCAGCGCGCTGAAGAGACCGGTGCTCGTGGTCGGCGGTGTCCTGACCGAAATCGCTGTCCTCAATGCTGTTTTAGGTGCACGAAACGCCGGCTACGAAGTGCACGTAATGATCGACGCTTGCGGTGGATGGAGCGAGCGCACCGAATCTGCGGCCATCGAACAGATGCGCGCGGCCGGCGCGGTTATCTCCTCGACGCTCACGCTGTCGACGAGTCTGCTCGAGACCTTCTCCTCGCCGGATAGCGCTGCCGTTTTCAAGGCTATTGGTGCACTGCTCGGCTGAGCGCTTGCGCCAGGCCCGGGCGCGGTGCGACCGTTGACCGCATAGATGGCATCACATAGATACGCAATATTATTTTCAGGAATTTCCCTCATGAACAAGCTCTCAGTCGCGCCGTTGTTCCAGCCGTTCAAGCTCAAGTCCCTGACGTTGAAAAATCGCATCGTCATGGCACCCATGACGCGCTCATTCGCTCCCGAAGGTGTCCCTGGCGAGAACGTCGCGGCCTATTACCGGCGCCGCGCCGAAAACAACGTGGGCCTGATCCTTTCCGAAGGCACCGTGATCGATCGCCCCGCGTCGAGCAACGACCCGAACATCCCTCTTTTCCACGGGACGGCGGCACTGAACGGCTGGAAGCAGGTGATCGACGACGTCCACGCCGCGGGCGGAAAGATGGGCCCGCAGATCTGGCACGTCGGCTCGTTGAAAAGCCCGATGACTGCATGGGAGCCGGGCGTGCCCGTGGAAAGCCCGTCGGGTCTGGTCGGCCCGGGCGACAGCCGTGGCAAGGCGATGAGCGATGAGGACATCGCCGACACCATCGCCGCTTACGGGCGCGCGGCGGCGGATGCCAAACGTCTGGGTTTCGACGTAGCCGAGATTCATGGCGCGCATGGCTATCTCATTGACCAGTTCTTCTGGGCCGGTAGCAACCAGCGCACCGACAGGTATGGCGGCAGCACCATCGAGGAGCGCTCGCGCTTCGCATCGGAGGTGGTGAAAGCCGTGCGTGCAGCCGTGGGCGAAGACTTCCCGATCATCCTGCGCCTTAGCCAATGGAAGCAGCAGGACTACTCGGTGCGCCTGGCTGACACGCCCGAGCGTATGGGTGCGTGGCTTACTCCGCTAGTCGAGGCCGGCGTAGACATCCTGCACTGCTCGCAACGCCGTTTCTGGGAGCCGGAGTTTCCCGAAATCGACGGCGACGCAGGCCTCAACTTTGCGGGCTGGGCCAAGAAGCTCACCGGTGCGGCCACGATCAGCGTTGGCTCAGTCGGGTTGGGCAGCGATCTCACGGCCTCCTTCAGCGGCGAAACAGCGGCGCCGGCGAGCCTGGATGCCCTGGTACAGCGTATGGAACGTGAGGAATTCGACCTGATCGCGGTGGGTCGTGCGCTGCTCGGCGATCCCCGGTGGGTAGCGAAAGTGCTGGGCGGCGCACACGACGAGTTGAACAGTTTCAGTGCGGCCGCGCTGGCCGAGCTGGTCTGAACCCTTACCGCCGCAGGGTCTCGCGTCGCCGTATTTTAACTTCCGCGCCTTGCTTGCCCTGAAGCTTGCGGGTCCGAGTACATCCGAAAGCACTATCGGGTGTACTCGATCCGCAAGCTCCGGGAAAGCCCGCTCTCTGCAAACAATCCAACTGGATCTCGCACGGTCCGCCGACGCCGGTAAAGGTTCATTCGAACCTTACGCGGTAGCCACGGCTGGTTGTCGCTGATCATAATCAAATCGATTCTTATGACGCAACGAACATCGCCACTCTTCCAGCCGTTTGCATTTGGGAACGGCGTTGCCCTTCGCAATCGCTCCGTCATGGCGCCAATGACGACCTGGTCCGCCAATGCCGACGGCACGGTGTCCGATCAGGAGGTGGCCTACTATCGCGCCCGAGCCGAAGGCGTCGGCATGATTGTGACCGGCTGCACCCACGTGACGGCAAACGGCATCGGGTTTACCGGTGAATTCGCTGCTCATGAGGACCGGTTTATCCCGAGTCTGCGCCGTCTCGCGCAGGCGGCAAAAAGCGGTGGTGCGCCGGCAATCCTGCAGATCTTCCACGCTGGCAACAAGGCCGTGCCGCATCTGGTTCCGGACGGTCGGGTGGTCAGTGCCAGCGCGCTAAAGGCGCCCCCTGGTCCGTTCAACGACGGCGAAGTCACCAGTCAGGTCCTCACTCACGACGAAATCGTGGAAATCATTCGTGCGTTTGGAGAGACAACACGCCGCGCCATCGAGGCAGGGTTCGATGGCGTTGAATTGCATGGCGCTCATGGATTCCTCATTCAGAACTTCTTTTCGCCATTTTTCAACCAACGTCACGACGAATGGGGTGGCTCTCTGGAAAACCGTATGCGCTTTCCACTCGCGGTCGTGCGTGAAGTGCAGCGCGTAATCGCGGAACATGCCGGGCGGCCCTTCCTGCTCGGTTATCGCTTGTCACCTGAAGAACCCGGCGAAGGCGCACTGCGGATGGACGACACTTATGTCCTGATTGACGCGCTGATCGAGAGCGGTGTCGATTACATCCACGCCTCGCTCTTTGACATCCCGAATGCGAGGCCGCTGGACTATACGGGCGAGCATACGATCGCCGAGTTGATTGTTGAACATGTCGGTGGCCGCATACCTCTAGTTGCAGCTGGCTTGATCCGCACGCCTGATGAAGCCGGCAAGTCCCTGGCATCGGGGCTTTCGCTGGTCGCGATCGGACAGGCGCTGGTGATGAATCCGGATTGGGTCGAGCTTGCGAGCGATGGCCGGGCGGCGGAGATTGCCACCACACTGGATCCGTCGCGAGTGCCAGAACTGACGATTCCGGACAAGCTGTGGGAAGTGATTCAGGCAGCGAAGGGTTGGTTTTCGCTGGATTCCCAAGCGGTGGTTGCTGAATGAGCTGACGAAAAGTGTCCGGGAAGGTGGCCGGAGCTCAAACTCCGGCCAGCACGCCGTCCCTTTACATCCTCACGATGGGGAAACCGAGCTCCTGGAGGAGCAATACTGAAATGAACGCGCTGTCATTGGTTAGCCATCACCTGTGCCCTTTCGTCCAACGTGCCGCAATCGTGCTTGGGGAGAAAGGCATAGCATTTGATCGGATCAACGTTGATCTGTCAGAGAAACCCGAATGGTTTCTGAAAAAATCTCCAACCGGCAAGGTACCTCTTTTGATCGCGTCGCGCCCCGACGGTGGTGAAGCTGTTCTCTTCGAAACCACGGTGATATGCGAGTTCCTTGAAGAGTCGCAGGAAGGTACGCCGATGCACCCATCAAATGCCTTTGACCGCGCGCGCGATCGAGCATGGGCGGAGTACATCTCATCGATGTACGCGGACGTCTGGCTGATGCTCAACGCGAACGATATGGAAGTTTTCGAAAGCAAAAAGACCACATTCCGTGCAAAGATCGGTCAGATAGAGGGCGAAGCTTCCTCTGGACCGTACTTCAATGGCAAGTTTTTCAGCATGGTTGACGCTGCCATGGCCCCACTGAGTCGTTTTTTCGATTGTCTCCCTGCGGATCGTACGACAGTATTTTTTGAATACGCTCCGAAGATTGAGAAGTGGCGACAAACGTTGATGTCCCGACCCAGCGTTGCAGCAGCGGTGGGCGCCGACTACGCGGTTCGTTTTCGGGAACAGCTTTCCAGGCAACATGCGCTGATCCTGCAATAGGTGCGTGGCTCTCGCCAAAACGCCGCAGCATTGATTCACTCCTAGATTGCGGGGACGAACCGAAAAATCGGTTGCGCCGTCATGAGGCATGAAAGTTTGGCGCGACCGGAGCGGACGCCTAGTGTCAGTTTGGACGCGATACGGTCGGCCGTAGATGACCGACTACGTCTCATGCGCTTTGCACTGTGGCGGGGAGCATCGTAGCGCGGCGTCCAGCAGAGTGTGGCCGAGACCGACGATTCGCAACCGGCCGAGCGTTGTGACACATTTACTGTCGAAACAGTGACAGATTGAATGTGGTCTACGCCGGGCGGCGGACATTGCCACCGCACCGGATATGTCGCGACTGCCGGAGTTAGCGATCCCGGACCAGTTGTGGAAGGTGATTCAGGCGACGGAGGGTCGGTTTTCGCTCGATACGCAAGCGTTGGCTGCTGAATGAGCTGACAAAGTGTCCTGGAAGGCTCGATGAGGTTCGCCAGGACAGTCTTGTCGAGCCGTCCCGGCGCCCTTCGGCTTTGCGATGACGATCCAGATCGAGCGGGCTCTCGAAATAGTCCGGTGAGGCATGCAGCCTTGATGCCAACTCGCGCTACGCAACGCGCGATGGACGCCGCGACGCAGATGGCTTCCTGTACAGTGAGACACAGCGCCTCGCGCATCGACGATCGTCCTCGACCGCACTTAGGCATGATCTATTAGAAGCGTGGTTCGCCCATTGCTGCGTTTCGTGCTGGGGCGGCTTCCAGACCACGCTCACGGTCAAAGTATTTCTGCTTCGCCGTTGTTAAGCACCACGACGTCGCGCTCCAACGCACGTGCCCGGAAGTGTAGAGGCTTTCCCGTACCGGCTGGCAACCACATTTCCACGCGAACCGTTTCTCCGGGGAATATCGGCGTGGAAAAACGCGCGTATAGCATCTTGAGTCTTGCCGCCTCGTATTCGCAAACGCTGCGCAGGATCGCATGACCGGCAATGCCATACATTGCGAGACCATGCAGAATGGGAC
Source organism: Paraburkholderia sp. HC6.4b (assembly GCF_014200875.1). NCBI lineage: Bacteria > Pseudomonadati > Pseudomonadota > Betaproteobacteria > Burkholderiales > Burkholderiaceae > Paraburkholderia > Paraburkholderia sp. HC6.4b. Next base: position 379,282 of record NZ_JACHDC010000001.1, on the reverse strand, counting down.
GCTCGAAGCCTGCTGCGCGCGCAACTTCTGGGTCCACGTGAAGCGGATTCGGATCCCCGTTCAATCGATAAAGCAGCGCGGCATTGGGATAAACCGGCAAATCGCAGACGATGTCAGGCTCCGTTTCGGGCACGGCCGAAGGCGGAGAAAGAGGCGGGTCGCTTGGTTGCCCGCGAGCGGAAAACCCCCCGTCCCCGCGGCAAAAGTTCAACTGCTCGACCTTTGCCAGCAGTTGGCCGGTCTTCTTGTCGATGACGTCCCGCTCCATCAACACCTGCGCACCTTTGCCTTCGCCTTTGTCGACGACTGCCTTGACGTGAGTCCGGCCGATGATCGTCGTGGCTGCAGGCAGGGGACGAAACAGTCGTACGCGTTGCTCGCCGTGCACGACCTTGACCCAGTCGATGCCGCTTTCAGGCTGCCTCATCCATTGACCAGGAAAGCCCAATACGGCAGCCATGGTGGGAGCAACCGACAACTCGGGCCCATAAGTGAATCTGAGCGCGCGGCGGTCGAGCGGGGCAAACCCGAACCCCACGCTGAGCGCATACAGCGCACTATCGCGCTCGGTGTAGGTGTGTTCGACATCGCCGAACGGCCAGTTCTTCAAAGTCTGATAATCGATCGCCAACTCTGCCTCCGTTTCTTGATGCGACCAGTCCCAGGCGATCAGGTCAGATAGGGTCCCAGCTGAACACATCGCCGGAGCGATCCATCGGAACGAACGACGCCTTCAGTGACGGCATGCCGTGCTCGGCGATCGATTCCGGCGTCCAGCCATCGCTGCGGTGCACCGAGCGGATGGGGCGCGGCTGGCTCATCAGGAAAATCTCGTTGTTCCGCACGGTGAAGATCTGGCCGTTGACATCGCGGGAACCGTTGCTCGCCAGATACACAGCGAGCGGGGCAATTTTCGCCGGCGTCATCTGCTTGATCTTTTCGACGCGGGCCGCCTGTTCGGGCGTGTCGGTCGGAATCGAACTCACCATGCGGCTCCATGCGAACGGGGCGATGCAGTTCGATCGTACATTGAATTTGCCGAGGTCCAGCGCGATCGACTTCGAGAGCCCGGCAATGCCCATCTTCGCGGCGTTGTAATTGGCCTGCGCGAAGTTGCCGATCAGGCCCGAGGTGGACGTCATGTGCACGAAGGCGCCGCTCTCCTGATCCTTGAAATGCGGCGCGGCCGCGCGGCTTAGATTGAAGGTACCGTACAGATGGACCTTGAGCACCGCATCCCATTCTTCATCGGACATCTTGTGGAAGAAGCGGTCGCGCAGAATGCCGGCGTTGTTCACGATGCAGTCGATGCGGCCGAACGTGTCCAGCGCTTGCGTGACGATGCGCGTGCCGGCTCCGTTGTCCGCGACGCTGTCGGCGTTGGCGACCGCTTCACCGCCAGCCGCGCGAATTTCGGCTACGACGCGTTCGCCCGGCGAACTATCGTGTCCGGTGCCCTCGAGTGAGGCGCCGATGTCGTTGACGACCACACGTGCGCCATAGCGCGCCATCAGTAGCGCGATATCGCGACCGATGCCGCCACCCGCGCCTGTCACGATGACGACCTTTCCTTCCATCATGTTGTTGCCTGTCATGAGTGTCTCCATTCTGCTGGTGCATGCCGGCACACAAGGTTGATTAACCACGTCTGCCTGCGTGAACTTCGATGCGTTCGGAAATCCGATCAACCAGCACTCAGAATGCGGGCCGCGGCCGAACGCTGTCAACGCGACGGGAAATGACATTCCGTACTTCGAAACACACGGGCTGTCATGGGCGCGGGATGGATAAGAAGAACAGGAGGATGCGTCCACTTGAAGGGCGTACTGGCTGATTCAAAGTACGGAACATCTCGACGAAGGCCGTTGACGCTCGACTGTGCCGGCTCGCACGATGACTGCATGACGAAGTATCCGGAGAGACAAGGAACCATGATTCGCGATATCGAAACGATGAACGTACTGCGCGACAACATTGCGCGCTTCGTACGTGAGCGTCTGATCCCCAATGAACAACGCGTGGCCGACACCGACGAAATTCCTCAAGACGTCGTCGACGATATGAAGACCATGGGCCTGTTCGGCCTGACGATCCCTGAGTCGTACGGCGGCCTCCAGCTAACGATGGAAGAAGAGGTGCTGGCGATGTTCGAACTGGGCCGCGCATCGCCGGCGTTTCGCTCGCTGATTGGCACCACGGTCGGCATCGGCTCGCAGGGCATTCTCTTCGACGGCACCGAGGAGCAGAAGGCGCGGTATCTGCCGCGTTTGGCGACCGGCGAGATCATCGCTTCGTTTGCATTGACCGAGCCTGAGGCAGGTTCCGATGCCGCATCGCTGCGTACGACCGCGATTCGCGACGGCGATCACTACGTCGTCAACGGCACCAAACGCTACATCACAAACGCACCGCAGGCCGGCATCTTCACGCTGATGGCGCGCACCAACCCGGAAGACAAAGGGGCAGGCGGCATCTCGGCCTTCATCGTAGAAGCGGGCACGCCGGGCATGAGCTTCGGTAAGCGTGACAAGAAGATGGGGCAACGCGGCTCGCACACGTGCGACGTCATCTTCGAGAACTGCCGCGTCCCTGCGGAGAACCTGATCGGCGGCGTCGAAGGGAAGGGGTTCAAGACTGCGATGAAGGTGTTGGACAAGGGTCGGATCCACATCGCGGCGATTTGCGTGGCCGTCGCGCAGCGAATGCTCGACGACGCGTTGCTCTATGCGATCGAACGCAAGCAGTTCGGTCAGCCGATCGGCGAATTCCAGTTGGTGCAGGCCATGCTCGCGGATAGCCGGGCCGAACTCTACGCGTCGCGTTGCATGGTGCTTGACGCCGCGCGCCGCCGCGATGACGGGCAAAGCGTGAGCACCGAGGCGTCGTGCGCGAAGCTGTTCGCCTCTGAAATGTGCGGACGCGTTGCGGACCGTGCAGTTCAGATTCACGGTGGCGCGGGTTACATGAGCGAGTACGGGATTGAACGGTTTTATCGGGACGTACGCCTGTTCCGGATTTTCGAGGGCACCACCCAGGTTCAGCAACTGGTCATTGCCCGCAACATGCTGCGCGAAGCGAAGGCGTAGTCGACGAAGCGAGCGAAGGGCGGCACGATATGGCTAGGAGGCACAAATGGACACGGCGCGGAACTCATTGCGCGATGCAGTGGAACGATGGTTGACCCCGAATAGAGCGATCCCGTTTCGTGTGCGCTCGTTTCGGCGCACCGAATGCAAACGATGTGTGAAGATCGAAGCCCGGGTGCCGACGGGACAGGTCGCGATCTGCTTCTTTCAACACGACGATGGAGCGTGGCAAGTCTTCCCGCCGTTTCCGCGTCGCGTGACAATGCGCGTCGCGTAGTCGGTGCGGCTGGCGCCGGAGAAATAACGGCGCAAGCCGCTCCATGTTCGGCGCAGCGAGATTGTCACCGCGCCATGAAAGCGAATGGACGCTCGTGCATTTGCCAAAGATTCATGTCACGAAGACCTGCACGATAACTCGTGACTCGTTGGCATGCTATTCATCGGTTTCTTCAGGTACCCACTGACCAAAGCCCATTGATTGCCCCGGTAGGCGAATCGACGATGCGAGGCCGAGATCGCCTAAACGCGCGTCGTCGGTGGGCGAGGCGATCGAACACCAATACGGGTGTCGCGTTCCGTACTGTGGGTGCCAGTTGCCAACCGATCCCCACCCGCTTTTCGGCTTAACTCAAGGGTTTTCCTGCATAGTTGCCATATCTTCATTAGAATATTCATTTCAAAGTACGGAACGCGATGCCCGTTTGGTTGACGCCGCCGAGGCGAGATCCTGTAATTCATGACATCGGACACATAAGAAGGTTGAGGGGCGGATCAGGTATCAAATGCCAGCGCCATCGATCCGAGTGAGCAGATCATTGCCGTGTCGAAGGCCACGTAACACAAACGGAGCGATCGATGTCGTCGCAAGCAAAGCAGGATATTTCGTCCCTTTCCGGGCGGGAAGTCGCCCGCTGGGAAGCGGTATCGATCGAAGGCGGCAAAGTTGGGGAAAGAGGACGCAGCGAGCGGACGATGATTGTGCCGCTTGCCCGAAGTCTCGCGATCCTGGAGGCATTTACGCCACAGGAGCCGTGGCTCGGAAATCAGGAGCTCGTGCACGAGACAGGCATTCCCGCGCCGACGGTTTCGCGCATGCTCCGCTCTCTCGTCGCGCTAGGTTACTTGCGCTATTCACCGGAGCATCGAAAGTACCGGCTTGCGGCGCCGGTTTTGTCACTGGGTTATGCGGCCATCGCACACTCGAATGTTCAGCTTCTTGCACGGCTCGAAATGCAGTCATTCGCAAACGCGAGCGAGACGTACGTCGTGCTGGGCACGCGCGATCGTCTCGACGTGATCGTGCTCGAAACCTGTGCGAGCAAACCGGCGTCCCTGGATCTCAAGCTGGGCGCAGGCACGCGTCTGCGCATTGCGTCGTCGCCAATGGGCTGGGCGTTGCTTGCTGCTCTGCCGGAACTTGAGCGCTTTTATCTGCTCGGCAACGTGGAAAGGAAAGCCGGACGGGACTGGCCTCATCTGCGACGGCGGATCAGTGAAGGAATCTCGCAGGTGCACAACGTCGGCTATTGCATGTCGCTCGGCGAATGGGAGCCGGATCTGACAATTCTGGCCGCGCCGTTGATCATTCAGGACCATACGCCGCTCGTGCTTGCGTGTATTGGCAGGAGCGTCAAGCTCGGGCGTGCTCGCGTCGAGCGGGAACTGGGCCCTCGGCTGGTTGCCGCGGCTCAATCTCTGCAGGAACAAGCGGTTTTGATGGACTGAGGCGAACATGACTACTACGGACGCGCAAAGAAACATCACGTTGACCGTCGAACGCGGACTCGAGGTGCTGTGCGCCTTCCGCGCCGCGCGTTCGCCGCTGTCCAACGCCGAACTGGTCCGACGCACCGGACTTCCGAAGGCGACCGTGTCTCGCTTGACGACGACGCTGATCTCGGTCGGATATCTTCGCAGGGTAGGCGGCGGACGTCAGTTTGAATTGAGCGCGGGCGCTTTGAGCATCGGCCATGCTTATCTGGAGGCGAATCCGATGACGCGCATCGTCAATCCGGTCATGCAGAAGTTGGCCGACAAGCTGGATTTGTCCGTCGCGCTGGCCATTCCGCACCATCTCGACATGCTGTATATCGCATGGCGCGCGAGCGGCAAGATCGCGACGCTGCGGCTGGGAGTCGGATCGCTGCTCCCGATAGAATCGACGGCGGTCGGCCGTGCCTACCTGTATGCGCTCCCGCAGGCTGAGCGTGAACCGCTCATCGCGGAACTGTTGGAGGCGGCCGGCGACCATGCGGATGTTGTCCGCAAGAATCTCGACACCGCATTCGACGATCTCCGAGAATCAGGAGTGTGCATGGCGGTCGGCGAGTACCAGCGAAACGCGTACGGGATCGCGCTTCCGTTGGTGATCGGACGATCGCATACATTGATGACGCTGAACTGCGGGGCGGTGGAATTGGTTCCGGACATGATGGCGATTCGGAAACGAGTCATTCCGGAATTGAAGTCCGCCGCCGTCAGGCTGACCGAACTTCTTGTGGACGTCGACTGCGAGCCCTGATATCGGACCTAAATTGTTTGCAATAAGGGTCCGGTCGTAGGGCTGCTTACGCCTTTATAGCGCTGCTGTCAGTTCCGGTACGAGCGTGAATAGGTCGCCGACGAGGCCGTAATCGGCGACGCTGAAAATCGGCGCTTCCGGATCCTTGTTGATCGCGACGATGACCTTCGAGTCCTTCATGCCGGCCAGATGCTGGATCGCACCCGAGATGCCGACCGCGACATACAGTTGCGGCGCAACGATCTTGCCTGTCTGGCCGACCTGATAGTCGTTCGGCACGAAGCCCGCATCGACGGCCGCGCGCGATGCGCCGAGCGCCGCGCCGAGCTTGTCCGCGAGAGGTTCCAGAACCTTCGTGTAGTTCTCGCCGCTGCCCAGACCCCGGCCACCCGACACGATGATCTTCGCGCTCGTCAGTTCCGGACGATCGAGCTTCGTCACTTCGCGGCTGACGAACTGCGAGATGCCCGCGTCGGCTGCCGCCTCGATCTTCTCGACTGCTGCGCTGCCGCCAACGGCGGCGACTGCGTCGAAGCCGGTCGAGCGCACGGTGATGACCTTGACCGGATCCTGAGACTGAACCGTCGCGATCGCGTTGCCCGCATAGATCGGGCGTTCGAACGTGTCGGCGCTATCCACTGCTGTGATGTCGCTGATCTGCGCGACGTCGAGCTTCGCGGCGATACGCGGCGCGATGTTCTTGCCGTACCCAGTGGCCGGCGCGAGGATGTGCGTGTAGTTCTTCGCGATGTCCAGCACGGTCGCTTCGACGTTTTCCGCGAGGCCCGCGGCGAGTTGCGGCGCGTCGGCGAGCAGCACTTTGGAAACGCTGGCGATCTTCGCTGCCGCATCGGCCGCAGCCTGCGCGTTGTGACCCGCGACCAGCACGTGAATGTCACCGCCGATCTTCTGTGCCGCCGCGATCGTGTTCAGCGTCGCGGCCTTGATCGACGCGTTGTCGTGTTCTGCAATTACCAGGTTCGTCATATCTCGTGTCTCCTCACAGCACCTTCGCTTCGGTCTTCAGCTTCTCGACCAGCGTCTTCACGTCCGGCACCTTCGCACCGGCGGAGCGTTTTGGCGGCTCGGCGACCTTCAGCGTTTTCAGACGCGGCGTGACATCGACGCCGAGCTCTTCGGGCTTGAGCCTTTCCAGCGGCTTCTTTTTCGCCTTCATGATGTTCGGCAACGTCACGTAGCGCGGCTCGTTCAGGCGCAGATCGGTCGTCACCACGGCGGGCAGCGTCAGCGACAGCGTTTCGGCACCGCCATCGACTTCGCGCGACACCGTCGCTTTACCGTCGGCAACCACCACCTTCGACGCGAACGTCGCCTGCGGCAGGTTCGCGAGCGCCGCGAGCATCTGTCCGGTCTGGTTCGAATCGTCGTCGATGGCCTGTTTGCCGAGAATGACCAGCGACGGCTGTTCTTTGTCGACTAGCGCCTTCAGCACCTTGGCAACCGCCAGCGGTTCCAAGCCAGCATTCGCCTCGACGAAAATCGCACGGTCTGCGCCAATTGCCAGCGCCGTGCGCAGCGTTTCCTGAGCCTGCGTGACACCGATCGATACGGTAATCACTTCCGTCGCTACGCCCGCTTCCTTCAGTCGCACTGCCTCTTCCACCGCGATTTCATCGAACGGATTCATCGACATCTTTACGTTTGCAATGTCGACACCCGTGCCGTCCGACTTCACGCCGACCTTCACATTCGCGTCGACCACGCGCTTGACCGGGACCAATACTTTCACTCTGTGCCTCCTTTGTGTCCAACACTCCGCTTTCAATTTTGCGGACCTTGAATCGTACCTGTTTTGCTTCAGCGACAAATCGTCTAGCCGCGCGTGAGCCGCCATACGTGCCTCGGGATCAACAGTGTCGGTCGACGGGTTGGCGCGTCAATATCGCCCGATCAATGATTCCGTACTTCAAAAACCGCACGGTGCCTGCTTATCCACCTCGGTAAGCCCAGTTTTCGCGGTTGAGATAATGCGGCGTGCCGCCCGCATTTCGACGGACGGAACAACGTCGACGCCCGCATTGACGTCTCCATGTGCAGCGGACACGATTGACCTGCATCTCGACCGCGCTCGAAGCACGGCATGCGGCCCCCCGGTGTTCAGGCAGGCGATCTATGAAACTGGATCTTGAAGGGCGATCAGTCCTCGTTACCGGTGCTTCGCAAGGAATCGGAGCCGGCATTGCGAAGGCCTTCGCACGAGAGGGCTGCCGCTTGTGCCTCGTGGCCCGCTGCGCTGAAAAACTGGAATTGGTGGCGCAAGAGATTGTGTCGAGCTGGGACGTTGACGTCGATGTGCTCGCGATCGACATGACCGGGCAAGGCGCAATTGCGCGAGTGGCCGAATTTGCACGAGGCGTCGACGTGCTGATCAACAACGCGGGAAGCATCCCGGCGGGCACGCTTTGGGATGTCGACGAGGCGCAGTGGCGTAGCGGCTGGGAGCTGAAAGTATTCGGCTACATCAACCTCATCCGCGCGCTTTATCCGGAAATGGCCGCGCGTCGCCGCGGTGTGATTCTGAACAACATCGGCAACGGTGGAGAGAATTTCGATTTCAACTACATCGCCGGTTCGACTGGTAATGCGGCGCTGATGGCATTCACGCGCGCGCTGGGGGGCCGTAGCCTCGCGGACGACGGCGTTCGCGTAGTCGGCGTGAATCCGGGCCCAGTGGAAACCGAGCGCGTCAGGAAGGTGCTGAAGGGCCACGCGCAACGTGAGCTCGGCGACGAATCGCGCTTCGTCGAATTACTCAAGGGTTATCCGCTCGGCCGTGCAGCGACCGTCGACGAGATTGCGGAGCTCTTCGTTTTCCTGGCGTCCAGTAAGTCGAGCTACACATCGGGAACGATCGTCACGGTTGATGGCGGCATCACGTCGCGCCGATCGGTGAGTCAAACATAAGGAGGAAGTATGTCTGAGAGCAACAAGGAGACGTCCACGTACGGCTCTTATTCGAGTCTTGCGTTCGATCGTCCCGAGAGCGGGGTCCTGCGTATCACGCTGAATCGCCCGGAGCGGCTCAACGCGCTCGACGCACGCGGGCACGATGAACTGGCTCGGGTGTGGCGCGACGTCGATGAGGATGCGAGCGTCGGCGCCGTGATCCTATGCGGCGCGGGGAAATCGTTCTCCGCCGGCGGCGACTTCGACATGGTGGAAGAAATGATCGATTCGTTCGACGCACGCGTGCGCGTGTGGCGCGAATCCAAGGATCTCGTCTACAACATCATCAACTGCTCGAAGCCGATCGTGTCCGCGATTCACGGCTCGGCGGTCGGCGCCGGTCTTGTCGCCGCGCTGCTTGCGGACATCTCGGTCGCGGGCCGCTCGGCACGCCTCGTCGACGGACATACGCGACTGGGCGTGGCCGCAGGCGATCACGCGGCGATTATCTGGCCGTTGCTCTGCGGCATGGCGAAGGCCAAATATCACCTCATGCTCTGTGAACCCGTGAGCGGCGAGAAGGCGGAGCAAATCGGGCTTGTATCGGTCGCGGTGGACGACGCGGACGTGCAGGAGATGGCGCTGTCGATCGCGACGCGGCTCGTGAGCGGCGCGCCTTCGGCAACCCGCTGGACCAAGTACGCGCTCAATAACTGGCTGCGTCAGGCGGGGCCGATTTTCGATGCGTCCCTCGCGCTTGAAATGCTTGGCTTCGGGGGCGCCGAGGTGTGCGAAGGTGTGAAGTCGTTCCGCGAGAAGCGTGTGCCCGAATTTCCCGTGGATACGCCGGTTTCCCCGGCGCGCTGTGCATAAGAAAGGATAACGAATGATGGCGAAGGTTCTGGAAGGCATTCGTGTTCTCGATTTCGGGCGCTATATCGCCGGCCCGTTCTGCGCGGCCCTGCTTGGGGATTTCGGCGCTGACGTGATCCGGATAGACCGGATCGGCGGCAGCGAGGATCGCTTCGTGATGCCGGTGACCGAGGGCGGCGAAGGGGCAGTCTTTCTGCAGTCGAATCGAAACAAGCGCTCGTTGACGCTAGATATCGATTGCCCACAGGGACGAGAGGTCGCGCAGCGGCTGATTCGCACCGCGGACGTGGTTGTCGCGAACATGCCGCCGAAGACGCTGGCGAACCTTGGCCTCGATTACGAATCCTTGTGTGCGGTCAAGCCGGATATCGTCCTGACGGCGTCGTCCGCATTCGGAACGCACGCGGATGCGGCGCATCGAGTCGGATTCGACGGGGTGGGGCAAGCAATGAGCGGCGCGGTGTATCTGTCAGGCATGCCCAACAACCCGGCGAAAGCGATGGTGCCGGTGGTGGACTTCGCGACCGCCATGTCATGTGCGCTCGGTACGGTCATGGCGCTGTACGAGCGTCGCAAGAGCGGCAAGGGGCAGGTCGTGGAAGGCTCGCTGCTGCAGACGGCATTAACCTTCGCGAGCGGCGTACTAATCGAGGAATCGGTTTTGAGCCTCGATAGGCAAGCAACCGGCAATCGCAGCCCAAGCTATGGGCCATCGGATATCTTCCGTACCGCGGATGGCTGGATCATCGCGCAAGTGATCGGACAATCGTCGTTCAAGCGATGGGCGCACATGGTCGGCGCCCCCGAACTGATCGACGATCCGCGCTTCAGTGACGATGTGAGCCGTGGTGAGAACGGGCAGATATTGAGCGAGATGATGTCGCAGTGGTGCGCGGCACGCAACCGCGCGGAGGCGCTCGACGCGCTGGAGAAGGCCAAGATTCCGGCCGGCCCGGTCTATTCGCCGCGCGAAGCACTCGACGATCCGGTGGTCCGAGCATCGAAGGCATTCGACTGGGTCGATTATCCGGGGCTTTCGCGTTCCGCGCCGATCGTGTTGTCGCCCACCACTTTGTCGCGCACGCCGCCAACGATCGAATCGCGTCCGCCGACGATCGGTGAGCACACGACCGAGGTTCTGCGCGAGGTCGGCTACAGCGATTCGGAGATCGCTGCGCTTCGCGACCTGGGCGTGGCGTAAGCCGATGCGACGAGTGGCGCCGAACATCGCGGCGGCCGCGGCCTGTCGGCGAGCCGTCTTCGCTCGGCGTGCCTCGGTGCATTCCTGCGACCAACTGAACAACCGACGTGCAGCAGGAATTCAAAATGTCGCTTAACTCACCATTTCCGGCGCAGTCTTATCTGTTCGTGCCGGGCAGCCGGCCGGACCGCTTTCAGAGCGCCCTGACGAGCGGCGCCAATGCCGTCATCGTCGATCTGGAAGACGCGGTCGAGGCCGCGGCAAAGGACTCGGCCCGCGCGTCGGTCGCCGCATGGGTGTCGCGCAGCCGTCCTGTGCTACTGCGAATCAATGGCTGGGGTACGCCCTGGTTCGAAGCAGACGCAAAGCTGGCGTCCCTGGATGGCGTGGCGGGCATCGTGCTTCCAAAGACAGAGCACGCGTCCGACGTGGTCAACCTGGTTTCGTTGGCGCGACGCAGGCTACCCGTTTTTCCGCTCATCGAAACGGCTGTCGGCATGTTGTCGGCTATGGAAATTGCCAAGGCGCCCGGCGTGGAACGGCTGATGTTCGGCACGCTCGATTTCATTGCCGAAATGGGCATGCAGGAAGATCGCGAGGCGTTGAATCCGTATCGCGCACAGCTTGCGTTGATCTCGCGCGCTGCGGGGCTGGAGCAACCGGTCGACGGCGTCACGCCCGACATCAACGACGCCGAGCGATTGATCGCCGATGCCACGAACGGAAAGAGAATTGGTTTCGGTGCGAAGCTGTGCATTCATCCGAAGCAGATCGCGGCCGTCCATGGGTGTTATCGACCCGATGAACAGCAACTCGCGTGGGCGAAGCGTGTCGTGGAGGCGATGGCGCAATCCGGCCCCGGCGCGATCACTGTAGACGGAAAAATGGTCGATCGACCGGTCTTGTTGCGCGCCCAACGACTGCTTGCGTCGGCTGCGGGCTCGCTGCAGACGTAATTCGCTCAGGCGCGCGCGCTTTTAAACGCGGATTTGCCGCTATCAACGCAGTGAAAAATGGCCAGCCGTCATGACGCGGCCAGTTTCCCAACGGGACCGGAGTCTGTCGCATTCTCACATTTCTCGAAATCAGCATATGTCTCACCGCAGCATCATCGAGCAGTACGGCCCGCGTGAATCGATGGAATATGACGTCGTGATCGTCGGCGGCGGCCCTGCGGGCCTGTCGGCGGCGATTCGTCTGAAGCAGCGCGCTGCCGAACAAGGCGCTGATATTGGCGTATGCGTACTCGAAAAAGGCTCTGAGATCGGGGCTCATATCCTGTCGGGCGCCGTGATGGACCCGCGCGCGATCACCGAACTGATCCCGGACTGGAAGAAAAAAGGCGCGCCGCTGACAGTCGACGTGACCGAAGACCGCTTCCTGTTCCTGTCGGCAACGGGCGCGAAGAGCGTGCCGACGTGGGCGCTGCCGGACAATTTCAAGAACCACGGCAACTACGTGATCAGCCTCGCGAACGTGACGCGCTGGCTGGGTCAGCAGGCCGAGGCGCTCGGCGTCGAGATATTCCCGGGCTTTCCGGCGGCCGAAGTGCTGTACAACGACGACGGCTCGGTCAAGGGCGTCGCGACCGGCAACCTCGGCATCGGCAAGGACGGCGAACCGACCGAAAACTTCCAGCTCGGCATGGAGCTGCACGCGAAGTACACGCTGTTCTGCGAAGGCGCGCGCGGCCACCTCGGCCGCCAGGTGAACGAGAAGTTCAAGCTGCGCGACGGCGTCGATCCGCAGGTGTACGGCATCGGTATCAAGGAGCTGTGGGAGATCGATCCCGCCAGGCACAAGCCGGGTCTGGTGATGCACACGGCCGGCTGGCCACTCGAAAACGACACGTACGGCGGCTCGTTCCTCTACCACATGGACAACAATCAGGTCGTGGTCGGCTTCGTGGTCGGCCTCGGCTATTCGAATCCGTATCTGTCGCCGTTCGAGGAATTCCAGCGCTACAAGACGCATCCGGCGATCCGCGCGATTCTCGAAGGCGGCAAGCGCGTGTCCTACGGCGCGCGCGCGATCACCGCGGGCGGCCTGATGTCGTTGCCGAAGCTGGTGTTCCCGGGCGGTGCGCTGGTCGGCGACGACGCGGGCTTCCTGAACGCGTCGCGCATCAAGGGTTCGCACGCCGCGATCAAGACCGGCATGCTCGCCGCCGATGCCGCGTTCGACGCCGTGCAGGCCGGCCGTCAGTCGGACGAACTGAGCGCTTACCCGGAAGCGTTCAAGACCTCGTGGCTCTACACGGAGCTGTATCGCGCGCGTAACTTCAAGCAGTGGATGAGCAAGGGTCTCTACCTCGGCACGCTGATGGTCGGTCTCGAGCAGAAGCTGCTCGGCGGCAACGTGCCATGGACGCTGCATCACCAGCATTGGGATCACGAGATGCTGAAGCCGGCGTCGCAGTGCAAGCCGATCACGTATCCGAAGCCGGACGGCAAGCTGACGTTCGATCGCCTCTCTTCGGTGTTCATCTCGAACACGAATCACGAGGAAAACCAGCCGGCGCACCTGACGCTGAAAGATCCAACCGTGCCGGTCAACGTGAACTGGCAGACCTATGCGGGACCGGAGGCGCGTTATTGCCCCGCTGGCGTGTATGAGTTCGTGAAGAACGACGAAGGCAACGAATGGCTCGTGATCAACGCGCAGAACTGCGTGCATTGCAAGACGTGCGACATCAAGGATCCGACGCAGAACATCGTATGGGTCACGCCGGAAGGCGGTGGCGGTCCGAACTATCCGAATATGTAATGCGGTGGGCGCCGCGTCTTCGCGGCGCTTTTCGTCTTTAAGTGTTTGCGCCGCTGTGAGTGGGTAGACGTAGAAATGAGGTTTGCTGAGGCAGCACCGAGTCCAATGGACAGCCATGCAGGGACGCAGCCCGCTTCTTCCGCGCTTCCCCGAACATCGGAGAGGCATAAGCTAGTCAATGCTACACGACGCCCCAGTTGCGCAGCCCGGCAATGCGACTCTCGTCATGCCCAACCCGTGCAGGATCGCATTGGTTTGTTCACCGAGCGCCGCACTGGCGCATCTCCGGCTCATTCCGAGCCGTCAATCGTGGCGGATCGAGGGCCGGCACGCGCGCGCAGTTGATCGGTTCCAGGCAGCGCGCATGTCGTTCACCCGAGCGTTCGCGATACCAGCCTCTTTCAGACGCACAACGACCTCTCCGCGCTCAACTTGGAGACGGCAGTATGGCAGTATGGATCACCGATTAGGGTCGCTGCATTGCGCCGGGCGGGAGATTCCGCACGAGAACGTCCGCCTGCGCGAGCAACTGAAGAACGATGTTCACTGCGTCGGGCTGTTTGACGTCGAGCGTCAGACTCTCATGCAAACGATTGGCCCATACGAAGTGGACGCAAGGCTCGACACGCGTTCAACACAATCGCGCACGAAGTCGCCGGTGATACCTGAAAGGGGACCCATGATGCTTCTCCGTCAGAACGAACGCGGCAAGTCGAGGACGTGTTCCGCCACGTACGACAGGATCAGGTTCGTTGAGATAGGCGCAACCTGATAGAGGCGCGTCTCGCGGAACTTGCGTTCGACGTCGTATTCGCACGCGAAGCCGAAGCCGCCGTGGAACTGCAGACAGGCGTTGGCCGCTTCCCACGATGCATCAGCTGCGAGCAGTTTCGCCATGTTGGCCTGCGTACCGCAAGACTCGTGCGCGTCGTAGCGCCGGGCGGCTTCGAAACGCATTAGGTTCGCTGCCTCGACGTTGACGTAGGCGCGCGCAATTGGAAACTGCACGCCCTGATTCTGGCCGATCGGCCGGCCGAACACGACGCGGTCCTTCACATATTGCGAGACCTTGTCGATGAACCAATAGCCGTCGCCGATACATTCCGCAGCGATCAGCGTGCGTTCCGCGTTCAGACCGTCAAGAATGTACTTGAACCCTTTGCCTTCTTCACCGATCAGGTTTTCCGCCGGGATCTCGAGATTGTCAAAGAACAGTTCATTCGTTTCGTGGTTCACCATGTTCGGAATCGGACGAATGGTGAGCCCTTTGCCAACCGCCTCATGAAGATCGACGAGAAAGATCGACATGCCTTCGCTCTTCTTCTTGACGTCGGCGAGCGGTGTGGTGCGCGCGAGCAGGATCATCATGTCCGAGTGCAGCACGCGCGAGATCCATACCTTCTGTCCGTTGATCACGTAGCGGTCGCCTTTGCGCACCGCCGTCGTCTTGATCTTCGTCGTATCGGTGCCGGTTGTTGGTTCCGTTACGCCCATCGATTGCAGGCGCAACTCGCCCGATGCGATGCGCGGCAGATAGCGCTCCTTCTGCGCGTCCGAGCCGTGGCGTAGCAGCGTGCCCATGTTGTACATCTGTCCGTGGCACGCGCCGGAATTGCCGCCTGAACGGTTGATCTCCTCCATGATGATCGACGCCTCGGTGAGCCCAAGGCCCGAACCGCCATATTCCTGCGGAATCAGCGCCGCGAGCCAGCCGGCCTTCGTCAGCGCGTCAACGAAGGCTTCAGGATAGCCGCGCTCTTCGTCGACCTTGCGGAAGTACTCCGCCGGAAACTGGCTGCACAGGTCGCGAACGGCTTCGCGAAGGTCTTGATATTGATCGGTTGCATGATTCATCGAGTGCATCCCAAAGAAATGATTGAAAATCAGGCGAGCGTCGCACGCGCGGACATCGTGAGCCAGCCTTCGTGATCCTTTGCCCACAGTTCCACCGACTTTCCATCGGGAGACAACTGGCCGCACACCGACAACGAATGGCCGAGAAACGTTGGACGAACCGCCTTGAACGCGTATTCGCGAACGACGGCGTCAGGCAGAGAACGAGAAAGCAGATCGAGCAGCAGCGTCGCAATCAGGGGGCCATGAACGACCAGATCGGGATAGCCTTCAGCGTCGCGCGCATAAATTTTGTCGTAGTGGATGCGATGGCCGTTGAAAGTCAGCGCGGAGTAGCGAAACAGCATTGGCTCGGACGGCAGAATCTCGCGTTGCCAATGCGCGTTAGTGGGAGCTGGTTGCGGGCGTGGCAACGGCGCGCCGGCTTCTGCGGGTTCGCGGTAGACAATGTCCTGTTCTTCGCGAATGACCGCTTGGCCGCTGACTTCGATCACATGCTCGATGGTGACGAACGCGAGCCGGCCACTACGTCCCGCCTTATTCTCGATTGACAATACGCGGGAGGTACGTGCCGCGGCGTCGCCGATTCGTAGCGGGTCGTGGAAGAAAAGACGTCCGCCGGCGGCCATCCTGCGCGGCAACCCGAGGTCGGGAAGAAAGCCGCCGATGCGTGGATGGCCGTCCGCTCCCAGATCGGACTGCTGCGCGACGGACCAAAAATAGAGCCAATGCCAGATGGGCGGAAGTGCGTCGCCGAGATTGAAGCCGGTGTTGCGATCGAGCGTCGCGGCGAGGGCGGTGGCGGGAGCCGGAGAGATCAGATCGTGAGCGACCTGAGTGGCGCCGTCGAGGCGGTTTGCGTGGGATTCGTTCATGGCTGTCTCAATGGCTGCATGCGTGGCTGCATGCGAGCCGCTTTGGAATGGTATTTAGCCGACTGTATGTGAACGGCCGTTGCAACGGAAATACCAATTGAACGTGCCTGCCATAGATGTATCCTATGGCATCACATTTGACCGCCTGCACCATGGACATTCGCCAACTGCGCTATTTCGTCAGCATCGTCGAATATGGGAGCCTCGGCAAAGCGGCGGAAAAGCTCTACGTCGCCCAGCCGTCACTGAGCCATCAGGTCGCGAAGATCGAGGAGGATCTGGGCGTCGCGTTGCTCGTGCGTAGCCCGCAGGGAATGAAGCCTACGCCGGCTGGACAAGCGCTGTATCGGCATGCCAGGCTGGTGCTGCGGCAGATGGATCAGTTACGGCAGGAGGTCAAGGCGGACGCGGGCGTGGAGTCTGGCACGGTTGCGGTTGGGTTTCCCACCACGATGACGTCGTTGCTTGCCACGCCCGTATTCGAGCGAGTCAGAGCGCGCTACCCGGGCATCCACCTGCAATTCTTCGAGAGCATGAGCGGGTACATCAACGAACTGCTGGCGAATGGGCGGCTCGATCTGGCGATTCTCTTTCGCGAATCTAATACGCCCGGCATCACCGCCATGCCGCTATTCGACGAAGAGCTGTACGTGCTCGGCGAACCGGGTGGCGATGTCGCGCCGCGAGCGCGGACCTGCGGCCTTGCGTCTCTCGCCGGCGCATCGCTGGTCGCACCGAGCGTGTCGAACGGGCTGCGTCTGCTGCTCGAACGCGCATTTGCGCGCGAGGAGACACCGCTGAATATCGTTGCCGATATCGATTCGTTGCCGACCCTGTTATCCATCGCTTATTCGGGCGCGGCATGCACCATCCTGCCAGCATCCGCGCTTGCATCACGCGATCTCGCGAGCCGGCCAAAAATGCGCCGAATCGTGGACCCGGAACTCAGTCGGCCAGCCAGCCTGTGCTGGTCGAACACCGCGCCCGTCATGTCGGCGACGCTGGCTGTGCGGCAGATCATCGTGGAAATGATCGTTGAATTGACCGAAAGCGGGGCGTGGACGGGCATTACGTTGCGCCCGCCTGTAGACCCGCATTGATATTGCGAAACGCCTACACGCACCAAAAACGCTTGAACATCGAATGCAGCGCTGTTGCAGGGCGCGTTTATTCAGATCGCTCATCTTGTTCAGCTTTGACTGTCTGGATTGATCCTTAAACTGTTCCTCACTGTTCCGTACAGTGAGAGCGGGATTGGCCCGTCTAATGGAAATCCATAGCTTGCGCGCGAACAATCTCCATGCCGAACGTTGCGGTTCGGCGACGACGCGTCCTTAGTTTGGGCCGTGGCGCGTGCGTTGATCGGAACGCATGATGCGCACTTTTGGTTTTTCGTCAAAGTACGGAACAGTCATGGAAGCCGCGTTGACGCTCGAATAGGGCGATGATGCAATGGGCTTAACGTGCTTCGGCAAACCTGGCGATGATGGAATCGCGATTGGTGAGCAGACGATTCTGAGCGGACGGCTTGGAATGTAGTGATCGGCAGGGTGGGGAAGTTTTATTTGTAATTAGCTAATCATAGTAAATACGAGAAAAACTCTTCACCGGTCGGCCGGCAGCGTGCTGTTGCTGAAAATAACCATACCGGGTCATTGCCCGGAGGAGACGAAATGAGACGAGTGACACCTGCGCTCGGTCCCGCATGAACTCCGCGGAACTCACCCTGTTGGAAGGATCGAATGCAACTGCATCGGTCGGCCGTGGTCTGGATCTCTCCAGCCTGATCCGCCCCGGCGACACGGTGATGTGGGGGCAGTCGCATGCCGAGCCCGTTACGCTGATGCGTGCGCTCGTCGCACAGCGGGATCGGCTGCGGCGCATCCGCATCTTTCTCGGCATCGGCCTCGCCGATGTGTTGACTCCCGAGCATGCCGACGCGTTCGATTTTCTCGCGTATTGTGGCAGCGGGTCTAACCGCAAGCTGGCGCGCGCGGGCGTACTCGACATTCTTCCCGCTCATTATTCGCAGCTTCCGGGGTTGATTCGAAGCGGCGCGCTGCGTATTGACGTCGTGATGCTGCAGGTGTCGCCGCCGGACGAGCACGGACGCTATAGCCTCGGACTGGCGCGCGAATACCTCGTCGAAGCGGTGAAGAACGCCCGCGCCATCATCGCCGAAGCTCATCCCGATGTGCCGTGGACATATGGCGAGCCATACCTGCAGGCGTCCGACATCGATCTTCTGATTGAATCGGACGTTCCGTTTCCGGCCGGACCGGCTTCCGTCCCCGGTCCTGTGGAGCTGGCGATTGGCCAACATGTGGCGACCCTCGTGGAAGACGGCGCCACATTGCAAACAGGCATTGGAGCAATTCCCGACGCGGTGCTTGCGCAACTCCGAAACAAACACGACCTCGGCGTCCATACCGGCAGCATCGGAGACGGCATCGCGGAACTCTGCGAAGCGGGCGTCATCACGAATGCGCGGAAGACCATCGACGAGGGGATCACCGTCGGCGGAGTTGTCATCGGTTCCGAACGCGTTCGCCGCTTCGCGCACTGCAATCGTGCGCTAGCGCTGCGCGGCACGGAATACACGCACAACCCGGACGTGTTGCGCAGGATCGACCGGTTCGTCGCGATCAATTCGGCCGTGGAAGTGGATCTGACTGGGCAGGTGAACGCCGAGGTTGCGGCGGGCACCTATGTAGGGGCGGTCGGCGGCATCGGCGATTTTCTTCGCGCGGCGCAGTTCAGCCATGGAGGCGTGCCGATCATCGCTCTGCCGTCGACGGCGGGCCGCCACAGCCGGATCGTGGTGCAGCTTTCGGGGCCGGTCACCATACCGCGAGGCGATGCGTGCGTGATCGTCACCGAATACGGCGTCGCGGATTTGCGAGGTCTCTCGCTTCGCCAACGTATTCCGAAGCTGATCGCCCTTGCGCATCCCGATCACCGGGAGCGGCTGGAACGAGAAGCGCGGACAAATCGTTGAGAAGCACTGCAAATGAGCTCGGGCCGATGTCCATCTTCGACGGCTCCCACCCGTCGACCTCCCATCCGACGAGATGACGGAGCGGCACGCACTCGAGTTCGTCCAGCTTGTCCTCGGCGACGATCAGGCAAGCCGCGGCGGCGGTGTTCTGCTGACTGGCGTTGTCCGCCGTCGCCCGAAACAGGTCGCGCATCACCTCGACAAGCGTCTTGGTTAGCCATTCCGACCCAATGCGCTCCACCTCGTGAGCCGACTGCAAAGACGTGCCTTTCAAAATCATGCGACGCGTGATCGGCCGCGTCTACTGTAGCTTGCCGCTGAGTGATCTGTCGTCGCAGGGCAACCCGACGTCTCTCCACAAGATCTGCACGGTGGTTCGTAAGTTGGGAGAACGCGGCTTCAGCAAGCTGAGCGCTGTTCCATCTAGTTCCGTTGTACGGAATATTCAAGCGGCAGTTGCGAGAGGCGAAAGAGTTGGATGGTCCAATAGATTCACAATACAAGGAGACACTCGTGATGCGCCTCATAGCAGCTGCCGTTGCCATTCTATCTTCCTCCCTCGCGCTCGCACAAACGGGGGGAGAACCAATCAAGATCGCCGCTTCCTTCGACCTGAGCGGACCGGCCGCCAGCTATGGGCAGATGGCCCAGAACGGCGCGCAGTTTGCCGTGGAGGTGTTGAATAAGCGCGGCGGCGTGCTAGGCCACCCCGTAGTCCTCAATATTCAGGATAACGGAACGAACCCTCAGCGCGCGGTAAGCCAGGCGACCGCAATGGTACGCGATGGCGCCGTGTTCCTGATCGCCCCGCAGATTTCGGCAAGCACCCTGGCGGTGAGCAAGACTGTATCGGCGAAAATGAAAGTGCCAATGTGCGTGTCGGTGTCGCGCACCGTTGATACGACGATGAAGGACTTCCAGCCCTACATCTTCTCAGTGGTGCCCAATCAGTACATGGCTCTCCGCGCGGTGGCCATTCGCGTCGCAAAGCAGGGCCACAAGCGCGTCGCCCTCATCAGCAACGATAGCGCCGGCGGACGAAGTTCGGTGGAGCAGTTGATCGGCTTCCTCAAGGAAGAGAATCCGCAAATTCAGGTTGTAGCGGAGGAGTACACGCCCCTTGGGCTGCAGGACTTCACCGCGACGCTGAATAAGGTGGCTGCAGCGAAACCGGACTGGGTGTTCTCCGGCCATTTCGGCTCGGATGTGATAACCCTGTCCAAACAGGGCAAGGCCATGGGGTTTTTCAAGCCGGGGCAGTTCTTCACCTTGTACGACTCGGAGACCCTGAAGTCGCTCGGCGCGGATGCAGTGCTCGGGTCCGAGGGCTACGCGGCGGCGCCGATGAATTACATGACGAAGATGGGCCCGGAATCGCGCGATTTCGTCGAACGATACAAGGCGCGATATGGCCAATATCCAGGGGACGACGCCAGCATGACTTACGACTGCGTCATGACTTGGGCGCAGGCGACAACTATGGCGAAGTCAACCAAAGCGGATGACGTGATGAAGTCTATCGTCTCAAACGAATTCGACTCCACTCGTGGCAAGTTCCGTTTCGGCAAGATCGATCACATGGGTGAGGTTCCCACTTTCATTGGCAAGGTCGTGGACAGCAAGGAATTTGCCCAACCTGTCCTTGAAGTCGAGGAGGCTATCCCGGGCTCATTGTCACGCGCCCCGGATGCGGTAATCCTGAAATCCCGGCAACAGTAGGAGGTGCCACAACATGAACTGGCAACTGCTAGCCGCGCAGGTGGTAGCGGGCGTCGCCAATGGCGCGCTGTATTTTCTCGTGGCTTCGGGCCTTACGTTGCTGTGGGGCGCACTGGGCGTAGTGAACATGGCTCATGGCTCCTTCTTCATGCTGGCGGCGTTCGGCGCCGCCGCCTGTATTCGCCTCTGGGGCCCGGAATTCGGCTTGCTCGCTGCTCTGGTAATCGTTCCCGCACTGGTGGCGCTGCTCGCTGTCGGCCTGGAGACCACGCTGTTCCGTCGCGTGTACGGCTATGGTCTTTGGGGCCAGTTGTTGCTGACTTTCGGCCTGTTGCTGGTTATCAACAACCTGGTACGTATCGTGTTCGGTGCGCAGGCCCTCTCGATGTCACCCCCACGGCTGCTGTCGGGATCCGTCGAGTTTGCGGGGATCCGCCTGGCGACCTATCAGCTGGCCATGTTGGTCGTGACCGCCGCGGTGGCGTGGTACCTCTGGCGGGTCCTGAACAAGAGCCGCACCGGACGTCTGATCCGGGCCGCCGTTGATGATCCGCAGATGCTGGAGGGAGTCGGGGTGGATGTGCGGCGGCTTCGAACGAAGGTGATGGCGATAGCCGCCTTGCTCGCAGGCATCGCGGGCGTCATCGCGGTGCCCCGCGGCGCGATCAATCTGCAGTTGGATGTACAGATGATCGTGATCGCGTTCGCGGTAATTGTCATTGGCGGTCTCGGCGCGGTCTGGGGCAGCCTCGCGGCAGCCGTCCTGATTGGGGTGGCGGAAACGGTGTCTACCCTATTCATGAAAACCGGCGGCGAGATGGTGATTTTCGCCGTAATGGTTGTCGTGTTGTTGGTGCGGCCGACCGGTTTCCGCACCATTGTTGGCAGGGAGTAAGCCATGGAACGATTCACTCCCGCCCGCTTCTGGACACTTCTTGTAATTTGCGCCGTCCTTGCGCTTGCGCCCCTGATCCTCCCAGCTTCGCTCTTGCCGGAGGCCACTCGCGTGGTGATCCTGGCGGGTACGGCAATGAGCTTGAACGTGCTCGTAGGTTCGACGGGATTGATTTCGTTAGGGCAAGGCATGTTCCTGGGGTTGGGCGCATATATCGTGTCGGTCGGCACTCTGAAATTTGGGTTGGGGTTCTGGTCCGCAGCGGCACTGGCGCTTGGCATCTCTGTCCCGATGTCACTGTTGACCGCCTTAGTCACGCTGCGGGCTCGGCACCTTTTCTTCGGCCTCCTTACGCTCGGGTTAGGGCAGGTTGCATTTGTGTATGTAGCGAGCAGCTACACGCTAACGGGTGGGGACGATGGTCTCATCGGTGTGCCGATACCATCATGGCTGGATGGTGACATCGCGCATCACTATGCGAGCGTCTGCGTCCTGTTGGTGGTCTGCTTACTGCTCCTGCGACTACTGGCCTCGCCCTTCGGCGTAATGCTTGGGGCGGTACGCGACAACAGGGACCGGGTTGCCGCAATCGGCGCCAACCCGAAGCTGTATGAAATCGCAGCCATGGTCATCGCTAGTGTGCTCGGAACGCTGTTCGGGGTGGTCTGGGTGCTCGCTGAAGGAAGCGTGGAGCCGAGCATCGTGTCCTGGATGACGAGTGCCATATTGCTCAACATGGTCGCGATCGGAGGGCGCACCTGGTTCTTCGGACCGTTGCTCGGTGCGGTGTTGTTGGAGGCTTCTCGCGCAGCGGTGCAGGTGCACTCGGCGCACTCCGATCTGGTGGTGGGCGGCGTGGTAATTCTGTGTGCCTTGCTCTGCCCGGAAGGAATCGGATCGCTTTTCAAGAAGATCGTGTGGTCGAGATCACGGCAACCCCTGGCCAAGCCGGATCCGGCGGCAGCACGGCAGCCGCTGGCTGGAGAACAGCGATGAGCGCCGTACTCGAAGCGTCGAACCTGTGCAAGTCCTTCGGCGATTTCACTGCGGTGGACGGGGTTTCGCTGACCGTGCACACGGGGGAAGCGGTCGCCATCATCGGGCCTAACGGGGCGGGAAAAAGCAGCCTCTTCGATCTACTCACCGGGCGCAAGATGCCGGATGCGGGCGAGATACACCTCTTTGGAAAGCCGGTTACCCGGCAACCGCCGTGGCGGCGGGTGAAGCAGGGGCTCGGTCGCTCCTTCCAGCTCAGCAGCTTATTCCCGGCGTACTCCGCGCGTGAGAATGTGCAGGTCGCGCTGATGGCCGCGAACAGCCTGAGTTGGAATGTGTTCCTGCTCGCAACAAAAACGCTGCGTGCGGAAGCCGATGACTTGCTCGATCGTGTCGGGCTGTCGGCAAAGGCACACGTGCGCGCCGGCGAACTGTCGCACGGCGATCTGCGCACCTTGGACCTGGCCGTGGCCTTGGCAACACGGCCCAAAGTCCTGCTGCTGGACGAACCCACCGCAGGAATGGGCCGGGAGGAGTCACGCGAGTGTCTCGCCCAGATCCGCGCAATCACCAGGCGGGAGAAAATTCCGATCGCCTTCGTGGAGCACGACATGGACGTAGTGTTTTCATTTGCCACTCGAGTGATTGTGCTCGTGGCAGGCAAGGTTCTGATTGACGCGCCGCCCGAGCGCGTGCGCGCGGACGAGCGCGTGAAGGAGGCGTATTTTGGCGAAGACTTCTGAGGAGGTCCTGCGCGTTGAAGCGCTGGAAGCGGGATACGGCTCCGTACGGGTAATTCGCAATGCAGCGATCGCCGTGCATGCCGGCGAGGTGGTCGGGCTGCTTGGAAGAAACGGCGCGGGTAAGACGACCTTTATCAACGCGATTGCCGGTCTACTGGCCTGCGCGAGCGGAAGTATCGTGCTCGCAGGAAGGGAGGTGTCTGAGTTGCCGGCGCATCGCCGCGTGGGAGCGGGCGTCACTATCGTCCCTAGCGGTGGGCGGCTGTTCAAGTCGCTGACAGTGGAAGAGAATCTCGCCATCGGCGTGCCGCATCCCGACCTGCAAAAAGTCAGCGAGATCTTTGCGCTCTTTCCCGAGCTCTTGCGCCTGCGGTCAAGATATGCCGGCAAGCTGTCCGGCGGCGAGCGCCAGATGGTCGCCATCGGGCGCGCCTTGATGCTCAACCCCAAGCTGCTGCTAATGGATGAGCCGAGCGAAGGCCTGGCACCGATCGTGGTGCTGCGCCTTGCCGAGTCGATCAAAGCCTTGCAGGCCAGAGGCGTTGGCATCCTCGTTGCCGAGCAGAATGTCAAATTCACCGACCTGGTCTGTCAGCGCTGGTACGGAATCGACAAAGGCGCGATCACTGACAGACAACCGGCGGCAATGCTGCCCCGCGCCTGATTCCATCTGCACTCGGGTGTGTTAATCAGCCATCACATTGCTGCTGCGACACAAATGCCCCTCGGCAATCATTGTTATGGGGAAACCGATTCAGGCCACTGTGCAACCTCCACATCTCGCTCGCGTCACTGCATTTCGCATGATTCCATTGTTTGAGGCCATCAACGCGAGGCGTGAATCACCGATCAAGATTCGCCAGAACAAGTTTCTGCAACGTTGTCGAGCAAGATCATCCGGCGATCAAGCGACGCACTCGGCCCGTGGTTAGCTTCCAGACTTTTCGTTGTGCCCGGCATACTGTCAGAACCAAATGCGTGCTTCTTATTCGGTCCATGTGTACAGATTCGGGAACTGGCCGCTCGTGCTGATGACCGTCGTCCTCGTCTCGAGGTACGGATCGAGTGCATGGATGCCGTTCTCGCGGCCCCAGCCGCTGACTTTGAATCCCCCGTAGGGCGTCGACCAGCGCAGGAACGAGTACGTATTGACCCACACCATGCCCGCCTCGATACGGTTCGATACGCGATGTGCGCGTCCGACGTCGCGTGTCCACAGACCGGCGGTGAGACCGTATGGCGTGTCGTTCGCAATCGCGATCGCTTCGTCCTCGCCATCGAATGGAATCAGCGACGCAACGGGGCCAAAAATTTCGTCGCGGGCGATTCGCATCTGGTTCGTCACGCCGGCGAACACGGTGGGTTCGACGAAGTATCCGGGTGCAAGGGCCGGCGTAAGGACACGGCTGCCGCCCGTGATCAGCTCGGCGCCGTCCTGCTTGCCGAACTCGATGTACGAGAGAGTCTTCCGGAGCTGCTCTTCATGCGCCTGCGGGCCCATATGGTTGGTATCGACCGATGGTAGACCGACACGCACGGACTTTGCACGCGTGCGGAACGCGTCGACAACGCGGTCGTAGATCGGGCGCTCGACGAGTACGCGTGAACCGAGCGCACAACTCTGTCCGGTCAGGCGCCACGCCGATGCTGTCGCGGCATTGATCGCATTGTCGAGATCGGCGTCGGCAAAGATAATATGCGGCGCCTTGCCGCCGAGTTCGAACGTGAAGCGCTTCAGATTCTCGGCGCCGTCGCGCACCATGTGTTTCGCGGTCTGGCTCGCGCCGGTAAAGGAAATCTTGTTGACGTCCGGATGCTTGACGAGATGCGCGCCCGCCGTCCGTCCGAAACCCGGCACGACATTGAACACGCCGGGCGGAATGCCGGCTTCGTGCATCAGACGCGCGAGCTCCAGCGCTGAAACGGGCGTCTGCTCGGCGGGCTTGACCACGACCGCGCAGCCGGCCGCTAACGCCGCGCCGATCTTGAGGCAGGTCGCAAGCAGCGGTGCATTCCAAGGAATGATCGCGCCGACTACGCCGATCGGCACACGCGTCGTAAACGCGTGCACGCTGTCGTCGATCGGGATTGTGGTGCCCTGCGCTTTGTCCGCGAGCGACGCGAACCACTGATACCACTGGACCTGTGCAGTGAGGCTTGCCCGGTGTTCGCGCACCAGATTGCCGTTGTCGCGCGATTCGATGACCGCCAGCTCGGGGATCGCCGCGCTGAAGAGATCGGCGAAGCGGCGCAGCAAGGCCGCCCTTTCGTGACCGGGCATCCGGCGCCACGGGCCGTTGAACGCTTGCCGCGCCGCGGCGACCGCGCGGTCGATGTCCTGCGGGCCGCCCATCGGTGCAACGGCCCACGGCTTGCCGGTGGCGGGATCGATGCTCTCGATGAGTTCACCGTCGAGCGGCTTCACCCATTCGCCGTCGATGTACAGATGTTCGTAGCGCTGCAGCGATGTGTCGCTTGCGGGGGCGAATGATTGGTTCGACATTCGATGCTCCGGGAAAGGTGCTGTTTGGTTCGGAAGATTGCCTTGCGCATCGGGAGAAGAGCCGCGCAGATCTATTTGCGGGCTTCCTCGACAACCGCCTTCGACGGACGCGTGATGCTAGCGGCCACCACCTCGTCGATATCGAGCACCGGCTGACCATATTGGGCGCTCTTGACCATTTTGCCGATGTAGACCGGCACTTCGGCTTCGTGATCGTACTGACCGAAGCGGACCTTCCCGCGCAGCAAGTCGAAGGCGTTCGTTTCGATCGCCCGCATGACCGCATCGGCTTGCGTCGATTTCGCGGTAGTGACTGCCTGCGCCCAAGTCATCACGCAGTCATAGCCGACGCTTGCCCAATCCGACGGATAGTTGCCTGTATGGGCTTTGAACTGCGAGACGAAATCCTTCGCCTGCGGCGTTTTCTCCAGATAGTTGAATGGCGCATATTGATAGGCTTCTGTGCCGAGCGGCGCGTCGTCGCCGAGGATCTTCAGTGTGTTCGCATCGACCACCGTCATGAAGTGATTGTTGATCTGCTTGAAGAAGCCCAGTGCGTTGGCCTGTTTCGAAAACGTGACGAGGTCCGCGCCGTAGATCTGGGCCCACACATAGTCGGGCTTCGCCGCGAGGATCTTGTTGATGCTCGCGGTGTAGTCGATTGCGCCGAGTTTCGGATATTCCTCGACGACGATCTGTGCCTGCGGGTTCATCTCTTTGAGGAACGCCTTGAACCGTGTAGCGGCCGAACGTCCGCCCGCGTAGTCGGGCACGAGCAGCGCGTAGCGCTTGTACGACTGTTTCGCGAGCCGCGTGGTGACGGCGCGCATCAGCATGTAGGTCGTTGGCGCCATCGAAAAGACGTAGGGCTGATAGTCCTTCATCGTGATCTCCTCGGCGGCCGAGATGGCGACACACATCGGCACCTTCAGCTTCCCGGAGACCATTTTGCTGACGGCGATAGTGCTGCCCGAACTGGTCGGCGAGAGCAATAGAGCCGCGCCCGGCTGGACGAGCGCGCTGGCCTGGTTGATTGCACGTTGCGGATTGGTGCCGTTGTCCTGCTTGTCGAATGTGACCGGTTGTCCGAGTACCCCACCATGTTTGTTCAGACTGTCGATCGCGAACTGAATCCCGGCAAGCGACTGTTCGCCGAGGTCGGAAGCGGGGCCACTGAGATCGAGCGAGCCGACGATTCTTACCGGCATCGCGTCTTGCGCACATGACATGGTGCTCGACAGGGCGAGCAGGAGGCCGGCAAGTGATATGCCGGCGCGGAGAAATGAAAGTCGCTTCATTGCGATGTCTCCTCGTGTTGGTTTGTGATCTGTTGTAAGTCCGTTAGATGCGCGAGGACAATCTCGGTGAATCGATCGTTCCACGCCTTGAAATTGAAGCAATGCCGGTCTGCCGCAGACGTACGCTCACCTCGGGTCACAAACCTAACAACTGATAGAT
This sequence comes from Paraburkholderia sp. HC6.4b, assembly GCF_014200875.1. Lineage (NCBI taxonomy): Bacteria > Pseudomonadati > Pseudomonadota > Betaproteobacteria > Burkholderiales > Burkholderiaceae > Paraburkholderia > Paraburkholderia sp. HC6.4b. The sequence goes on along the minus strand of NZ_JACHDC010000001.1, from coordinate 351,887 downwards.
TGACATACGATTCAACGCATCGATCCGTGCGGGAAATCGGGTCGGCATACCCAGACACATGCTTCACTCGCACCGACACCGAAGCGAGCGACGAACAGTTCGTATCGGCGCGTCCGCAGAGTGCGGTGAAGAGGCTCCGCAGGCAGATGACAACCACCAGAATATTGCGTCGATCGAAGACATCGACCAGTCGGCCGACAACGGGCGCCGCCAGCATATAGGCGGAGACGAGTGCGATGCCCTGGACCGGACTCCACTGGGGTGCCGGAGATCGGCAGCGAATGCCGAATCGGATCGACCAGAAGACTAAGCAGTTGACGATTGATGTATGCCAGCGAATACGAGAAAGTGAGAAGCGCGAGCACATACGATGAGCTGCTGCGGTCGATCTATATCAGCCGGGCTATCTGAATTTAAATAGGAAATCGAATCAAAGGCGAGCTGAAAACCAAGACGCGGGCAGATGAATGTCCGAATCCTGCGACGCGACGGATATCCACTCGCGCCGCAGGCTGGAGCAGTAAATTCTCCAGTTGTGGGTCACGCTGTCTCGAACAACGCGGCCAGACCCTGACCACCGCCGATGCACATCGTCTCGAGACCGTAACGTGCTCCACGCCGCTTCAACTCATACAGCAACGTCGCCATCATCCGCACACCCGTTGCGCCGATTGGATGGCCGAGTGAAATACCCGAGCCGTTCACGTTCAGGCGTTCGCGGTCGTCCCAATTCCAGCCCTTCAGCACAGCGAGCGCTTGCGCAGCGAACGCTTCGTTCAGTTCAACGAGATCGACGCGATCGAACGAAAAGCCGGTGCGGGCGAACAGGCGTTCGACGGCAGGAACCGGGCCGATGCCCATCTTCGACGGCTCGCACCCGGCGGCCGCCCATCCGACGAGATAACCGAGCGGCGCCAACTCGAATTCGTCCAGCTTGTCCTCCGCGACGATCAGGCAAGCCGCGGCGGCGTCGTTCTGCTGGCTCGCGTTACCCGCCGTCGTGATGCCGTCCTTCATGAGCGGCTTGAGCTTGGCAAGCGTATCTGACGTCGTATCGGGGCGAATGCCTTCATCGCGCGAGAACATTACCGGTTCCCCCTTTTTATGGGGAACGGCGATCGGCACGACTTCGTCATTGAACTTGCCCGTTTCCCATGCGGCGGCGGCGCGCTCGTGACTACGAGCGGCAAAGCTGTCGGCCTCGGCACGCGAGATACCGTATTCACGCGCGAGGTTCTCCGCCGTTTCGACCATGCCCGAGATATAGCCGAAACGTTCCTCCGGCTGCGAGCGTTCGCGGCCGCGTTCGAGGCGGTCGTGAAAGCGCGCCGAACCGGAGCGCTTGCCCCAGCGCATGTCGGTCGTGTAGTACTCAATGTTGCTCATGCTTTCGACGCCGCCGGCCAGCACCACATCCGCCGCGCCGCTCTGAACCATCATCGCGGCGGTGGCGATGGCCTGCAACCCGCCGCCGCAACGACGATCGAGCTGCATTCCAGGCACGCTGATCGGCAGACCTGCGTTCAGCGCCGCCCATCGACCGATGCAGGGCGTTTCGCTGTTTGCATACGATTGCGCGAACACGACATCGTCGATACGCGACGGATCTATTTTCGCGCGCGCGAGTGTGGCCTTGATGACCGCATCCGTCAGGCCTTCTACCGGGATGTTGCGCAGGGATCCGCCGAACGTACCCACCGGGGTTCGAACGGGTGCAACAATAGCTGCTCGTCTCATGAAAATGTCCTTCTGCGTTGTAAGTGGCATGCGTGCGATTGGATATGGCGAGGCATGTCGAATGTTTGTTCACATTGCGGGGCGTGCTAACTGAGCGTCAACGCGGGCCCAGAAAGATTTCCGTACTTCGATACGACGACGGTCCCGAGGACGGTGAAACCGGAAGCAAACATACGGCTCATGCAGGTACGGAGCGCATTTTTGCGCAGGCTCCCGTCATTCCGTTGCACGGAACACGCCGATTCGCCGCGTTGACTTGGCAACGCGGGCGGATCACGATGGACAAGACAATGATCAGGCCGATTCCCGGCTTTACCTTACCCGCCTGGAACTTCAATGAGTGAACATAGGATGAATGTGTGGAGACCAACGGCCGACGATATCGCAACGTCGAATGTCACTGCACTGATCGAGCGTCTAGGACTCGAGGACTACGACGAACTGTTGGCCTTCTCGAACGCCCAACCCGAACACTATTGGCGAACCGTCGTCGATTTCTGTGGGATCGTATGGGACGTCGATTACCACACGTATGCCGATCTCTCCGCGGGCAAGGAGTTTCCGAAGTGGTTCCGCGGCGGACAACTGAACTGGGTCAAGACTGCCCTGAAGTGGGCGGACGATCCAGCCACCGTGCAACAGGACGCAGTCGTCGCCGAGCGGGAAGACGGCTCGATTCAGCGCGTGACCTACGGTGAGTTGGCGCAGCGAGTCGCATCGTTCGCGGCAGGCCTGAAGGCGCATGGCGTGAAACGTGGCGATCGCATTGGCTTGCTGATGGAGAACGGCGTCGAGGCGACTGTTACGTTGCTGGGCATTGCGTGGGTTGGCGCGGTTGCGGTGCCGCTCTTCAGCGGGTTTGGCGTCGACGCGATCGTGTCGCGGCTGTCGTCATGTTCCGCACGCTTATTGATCGCCACGACGGGCTTCTCGCGTCGCGGCAAGTGGGTCGATACGCGCAAGCTGGTCGACGAAGCGTTGACGCGCTTGCCGGATATCGACACTGTTATCTGGAAACGCGTGGCAGAGTCGATCCATTTCGACGCAAAGGTGCTCGACTGGCGCGAGGTCGCCGACGCGCAACCGGACCCGGAAGTCGAGCGGATGTCGCCTGAAGACCCGTTCATGGTGATCTACACATCCGGAACGACGGGCAAGCCCAAAGGGGCGGTGCATACGCACGGCGGCTTCCCGCTGAAGATCGCGCACGACTCGGCCGTGCATTTCAACGTCAAGCAGGGCGACGTGTTTTGCTGGCCCGCCGACATGGGCTGGATTGCCGGCTCGCTTGTGATGTCGAGCGCGTTGCTGCGCGGTGCGACACTAGTCTGCTATGACGGCGCACCCGACTTTCCGGACTGGTCGCGTATGTCGCGTCTGATCGAGCGTCATCGCATTACGCATTTCGGTTCGGCGCCAACATTGATCCGCGGTCTCGCGGCCAACGCCGGGATCGCCATGCAAGGCGATGTGTCTACAGTGCAGTTGCTGATCACCGCCGGTGAGGGCATCGATCCGGAGCATTTCGTCTGGTTTCAGGAAGCGTTCGGCTCGGGGCGCCGCCCCGTCATCAACTACACGGGCGGCACTGAAGTATCGGGCGCGTTGCTCGCGAGCGTCGTCGTCAGACCGATCGTGCCGAGCGGATTCAACACGGCGTCTCCATCGGTGGAGGTCGACGTCGTCGGGCCGACCGGGGAATCGCTGGTCGACCGCATCGGCGAGTTGTCGGTGCATGCACCGTTCGTCGGCATGACGCAATCGTTCTGGCAGGACAACGAGCGCTACCTCGATTCGTACTGGAGAACGATTCCAGGCATCTGGGTGCACGGCGATCTGGCGATGCACCGCGAAGACGGACACTGGTTCATGCTCGGCCGATCCGATGACACGATCAAACTGGCCGGCAAGCGAGTCGGCCCGGCCGAGATCGAAGAGGTGCTGCTTGAACTGCCAGAGATTGCCGAAGCAGCGGCGATCGGCGTCGACGATGCCGTCAAGGGGCAGAAGCTCGTCGTGTTCGTCATCCAGACGGCAGGATCGCACGTGTCACAGGTTGCACTTGAACAAAGTCTCGCCAAGCATGTCGACGGCAGGCTTGGGCGGCCGTTCCGTCCATCCGCGGTGCATGTGGTCGCGCAACTGCCGAAGACGCGCAGTTCGAAGATCATGCGGCGCGTGATTCGCAGCGTTTATGCGGGACAGCCTCCGGGAGACTTGTCGTCGCTCGATAACCCGGGTGCGCTGGATGACATTCGTCGTGCCGCGGGGCGTTGAGTTGCGTTGGGCGCTGCGCTGATCGCGGTGCTCGGGCCGGCAGCGGCAGCGCTTGCTGTTGCCGGTCTGGTTGAGGAAAGGGCAGCGCGGGGCCGGCAGCGTTGCTGTTCGGATCAGAAGCGCGTCGTTCCTTGGGCCGCCACGGACCTATGCAGCGAAGCCGGGCACGTTGTTAGGATTGTCCGAAAGCGAGGCAACCGGAACATTGCGTGCGAGGAATTGAACGGCCGCCTTTCCGAATACGTCGTTGCGGTCTCCTGCCACCATATGTCCGGCTTCCGCGACGTTCACGTATTCCGAGTGCGGGCAGAGTTCGAGGAATTCGCGCACACCCGCTTCACTGACGACATCGGAACTGCCGCCGCGCACCAGCAACGTTGGCAGCGTCAGTTGGCGCGCGCAAGCCGCCAACCGCTCGTGACGCGTGCGCAGATCGATGGTGCCGGCGAGGAATCTCGGATCCCAATGCCACCGGTAACGTCCGTCGTCACAGAAGCGGACGTTCTTGGACAGGCCGTCGAGATTTCGCGGGCGCGCTTGAGTCGGGCGATATTGACCGATCGCGTCGGCGACTTCCTCGAGCGAGCCGAATCCGTCGGGACTTTGCTGCATGAACGTGTGAATTCGGGCGACGCCGGCGGGCTCGGTATAAGGCACGATATCGACGAGGATCAACGCGCTGGTGTCGATCTGGCGCTCTCCGGTTGCAACGAGGCTAGTGCCGCCGCCCAGCGAGGCGCCGACGAGCACGGGGCGTCTTGCGCCGAGCGCCGCTACGACACACGTGAGATCGCGCACCAGTGCGTCCTGGCTGTAGTCGCCGTCGCGAGCCCAGTCGGAATCCCCGTGCCCGCGGGCATCGTAGGCTACGGCACAATAGCCGGTCTTGCCGAGCAATTCGCCGGTTCCGCCCCACGCGTGGCGGGTCTGGCCGCCACCATGCAGCAAGACGACGAGTGGGCCATCGGCATGACCCCACGTGTCGCCCGCGAGCCGGACGCCACCGGAACCTTTCCATATGTGCATCGGCTCCGGGGTGCCGGGAAGGCGGTTTCCTGCTTTCATCGTGATCCTCATGGTTGGGTGGGTACGGCATGTGGCTAGCGTGCGGCGGCCGGACGTCTTGCTGAACGGCGCGAACGGACAGGCTGCTGGCCTGCGAACGAAGATGCCGAGACGGGCGGCATTCTCCGCGCCCTCGTCAAACTTCGCCGGTGGCAGCAAATGTGTCAACTTAGACGATCGCGTTGTTCCGTACTTTGATAGAACGAGGGCGGTCGTTGATCGAGTATCGCGCTGGGTTCGGCGGATGGCAGTTACTGGCCGCGCGGCACGAGCCGTTCGCTGGACACGTCCCGGGCGCTCAGGTAGTTTCTCCGCACTTCGTCGAGTCCCGTCTTAGGCGGCACCGACGAGATCGCGGTCGATACGTATCGGTGACCGCGCTGCTGCAACCCCGCGACAGGTCTCGCTCGGGACCTTCGGAAGCCTCGCCACGTGACGGAGTGCGAGGCGAATTCATCGCAGGAAAAGGATCAATGGACACGCTACACATGATGCGGATATTTGTTCGCATCGCAGAAGAGGGCAGCTTCACGGAGGCAGCTCAACGTCTGAATATCACCAACGCCAATGCGTCGCGGTCGATCGCGCAACTGGAGGCGCATCTGCGCACGCGCTTGCTCAACCGCAGCACGCGCCGCGTCGCGCTCACCGAGGCGGGGCAGCGCTATCTGGAACGATGCGAGCGAATTCTCGCCTATGTCGAGGAGGCCGAGGCCGAAGCCGCGGATGCGCATGCCCGGCCTTCCGGAAAGTTGCACGTGCACGCGACGTCGAGTTTCGGCCAGACATACGTGTTACCCGCGGTTATGCGCTATCGGGAACAGAATCCCGCGGTATCGGTCGAGTTGACGTTATCGCAGCACGTGCCGGACCTCCTCGACGAGGGCTATGACGTCTCGCTTCAATTGAGCATGACGGATTTGCCCGACTCGGGGTTTGTATCGCATCGACTCGGCGACTTGCCCAGCGTGCTCTGCGCCGCGCCGGCCTATCTGAGCAAACATGGCACGCCGCACTCGGTGGAGGAGCTTCGCGGGCACGCTTGTCTGCAGATCGTCGCATCCGTGTTTCCGCGTGATCGCTGGCATTTGGAGGGACCCAATGGCCGGGAAACGTTTGAATTTCCGCCGGCAGATTTTCAGGTGAACGCGATCGATGCTCTGAGTGTTGCGCTGAGGGCGGGCGTCGGCATCGGCTCGCTTCCCATGGCGACGGCGATGCCGGCGCTGCGCAGTGGTGCGCTGGTTCGCGTGCTGCCCGACTATCAGTTGCAGAATCTGACCGCGTACGTCCTGTATGCGTCGCGCCAGTACCTCGACGCGAAGATCGGGACATTCGTCCATTTCCTCCGGGAAGCCGTTCCGCAGGCGCTCGCGGCCGACAAGACGGCATTGTGCATGTACGGCAAGCAATAGTCCGATGCATCGGCAGGTCGGTCGTTCTAGGGGCGCGGCTGTCGCCTCCGCGGTCGGCCATTTCGACAGCTGGCTTGCATGGCAAAAGTAAGATATAGGCGGCGCTGTTCGACGACCTGCTCACAAGGATTCTTGCGGGGAGATGGCGATATTGCGCGGTGCAGGGTGTTCGTTCTCAGCCGCATCAATTCCGGTTAGACTTGGTTCAATCGGAAGAACGGCACATTGGAAAGCGTCGCGGATCAGCTCTGCACGATGTTCTTCGAGGGCGTTAAGCCTGCTACCAAGCCACGGCGGACCGCGCGCAAGATAGAGGTCGCCGCTTCGTCCTGAACCGGTGGCGCCAGCGGCTCTGCGGCGCGCCGGAAGCATTCTCCAGCGGCGGGTTCAACTATATGCAACCGCGCGGCGCGTCGCCGACTGATCGGCGCGCGCTTGGCGAACGAGAAAACGAAGTACCGTTTCGCCAAATACGTCATTGCGCTCACATGCAACCATGTGACCGGCATCCTGTACATCGGCCGATTCCGCATGTGGGCACAAACGCAGAAACTCCTCCATTCCCGCCTCACTGACGATCTCGGAGCTTTCGCCGCGCAGCAGAAGCGTTGGCAGCTTCAGCTTGCGCGCGCTCGCCGAAAATCGTGAATGACGGCGCGGGAGATCGCGTGGCCACGCAAGGAAGCGAGGATCCCAATGCCAGCGATATTTGCCGTCGTCTCCGAAGCGCACGCTTCGAGTCAGGCCTTCCGGATTTGGCGATTGCGGTTGCTGCGGATGGAACTGCCGGATCACGTCAGCAATTTCGTCGAGCGACTGAAACCCGCCGGGCTTTTGTCGCATGAACGATTGGAGACGCGATACGCCCACAGGCTCGGTATAAGGCGCGATATTGACGAGAACCAGCGCCTGGGCGTTCAGATAGTTTTCTCCCACCGCGAGCAGACCTGTTGCGCCGCCCAACCCGGCGCCGACGATCATGGGCCGCCGCTCGCCTAACGTCGAGGCGACGCATTCGAGATCGCGGACCATAGCGCCCAGACTGTAGTGGCCGATGGGAGACCAGTCGGAGTCGCCGTGGCCCCTGGCATCGAATGCCACGGCGAAAAAACCTGCGTCACCGAGTGCTCTTCCTGTTCCACTCCAGCTGTGACGGGTTTGGCCGCTGCCGTGCAGGAGGATGACAGGGGTACCGTCCGGGTCGCCCCACGAGTCGCCAGCGAGGCGAATGCCGTCCGCACTTCTCCATACATGCATGGGGGCGGGCGCGGCCGGCAGGCATGTGCTCATTTCCGTCGAAGTCTTCATGGTCGAATTGCCCTCAGGTTGCGCGGCGTGTGCGTGCATGCATTGCGCACGAGTCGACACGTATAGTCGTAACTTCAACGCGCAGCGTGACGGCGTCAATCCCAGTCGCGTCGGTGTTCCGTACTCTGGTCGGTCGTTTGGAGCGTAGAAACGGGAACAGGACCGGCAGCATTTAGCGAGTAATAGATCCGCGGAGCGCGAAGGGCTTCGAAGCGCTTGCTGTCGCAGCGTGTTATCGCGGAGTAGCCGAACTTCGATGCGATGGCACTGGGTGATCATCTTGTGCCATCGCACGGAGAACATGCCTCATCAGTTTTCCGCTGGCAGTCGTTGGTATTTCCGGAATGACGATGATCCGTGAGGGCCGCTTGTATGGCGACAGCCGCGCGGCAAGGTGCCGATTCAATGTGTCGACGTCGGCCGTTGCTCCGGCTTCGAACTCGACGAAGGCGATCACCTCCTCATTGCTGTCTTCTGTGCGTCGGCCGACCACGGCGGATTGCCTGACCCCATCGAATGAATTGATCACCGTTTCCACTTCAACCGGATAGACGTTGAACCCCGAACGGATAATCAGGTCCTTCGACCGCCCGACGATGAACAGTGCACCGTCGGCATCGATCGTGCCGATGTCGCCGGTATCGAGCCAACCGTCTGGGTCCACCACTTCGGCGGTCGCTTGCGGCGCGCGGTAGTAACCTCGCATGACGCCGGGACCGCGCACCCACAACTCGCCCGGCATTCCGCGCGGGACAAGGTTGCGGTTTTCGTCCAACACGCGCAACTCGGCACCCTCAACTATTTCGCCTGCAGAACAGTCTTGCCGCGGCCGTTCGATACGCGTCACCGCCAGTGATCCCGCGTATTCGGTCATGCCATATCCGTGGTGCAGCGGTTGCCCGAAACGCGCTTCGACTTCGCGCTTGAGCGTCAGGTCGAGCAGGCTGCCGCCGGTGTAGAGGTAACGGAGCTTGGACGCGCCCACGGTCCGTCCGGACTCCCGCAAATAGCTAACGACGCGTGTGAACATCGTCGGCACGCCCTGCAGAATTGAGATCGCGCCGCTTTCGATCGCTTCGATCACGTCTCCCGGATCAAAACGCGCGCATAAGTGCAGGCTTGCCCCGCCGTATAACGTGGCGAGAAGCAAGGTGCCGACGCCGAATATGTGAGACATCGGCAGCACCGCGTACGCGCAGTCGCCTGGTTTTAAGTCGCGTGAAATCGCGGAAACTCGCGCGAAGTGCAACAAGCCGCGATGCGTGACCATGACGCCTTTGGGCTGGCCCGTGGTCCCCGACGTATAGATCAGGATGGCGACCTCGCGCGCCGTCGTCCCGCTCTCGGGGCGAGCATTTGAATCCGCATCGCTGCACAAGACGGCGCCGATGCCGTCCGCTACAGTCATCCGAGCGCCAAGCCGTTCGCCGTGACGCAACGCGTCCGGCGAAACATCGTGCGTGAACATCACCAGTCGCGGCTCGCAATGCGCACAAATCGCGGAAAGCTCTCGATCCGACAGACGTGCATTGACCACGACCGGCCAAGCCCCAATTTCCGACAACGCGAACAGCATGACGATTAGCGGCGTGCAGTTCTCGCCGACGATCACGACGCGGTCGCCGGGCATTGCGCCCCGGCTTTCGAAAAATGCGCGGGCCTTTTGGATGCGCGCCCACAGTTCTCCGAACGTCGTGCGTTGCTCGCCATCGAAGATGGCAACGAGATCTGGCGCGCGCGACGCCCAAAAGCACGGAATCCCGCTGATCCGTGCGAGTTTATCTGGAACCGTCATCGAGTTCTCCTGATCATGTGCGTTTCCCAGCCCGTCGCGGCTTCGTGCGTGCCGAAAAGTCCGGTTTCGTCCAGCCGTCCCACTTCGGTTCTATGTCGACCCCGGGCCGGCAGTTCAGTCGTCGCGCAGCGGTAATGCCTCGGCGGGATTGATCAGGCGATCGATCGCCTGGCTGTCGAGATGCGCAAGCGAATAGGGAAGTGACAGCAGTCCGAAAAGATAACAGGACCGTTGCACCCCGGCCGGCATGTGGCCTGCTGATGCAGCCGCCGCGAGGCTCTCACGGAACGTCCCACCAAATCGTTCGAGAGGAATGGCACGACCCGCGCGCTCTTCAATCACCAAGCCTGCGGTCCGCGTACGCAAATCTCCGTCGCACGTCTCGTTGCACAGTAATAGCCATCGAAGCGAGATGAGGCAGGCCGCGATCATCCGGTCCTCCGTTCACACGCATGCGCGCGGCTTATATTGGCCTCCAGCACACGCATGATCGACGCAACGTCGCCGATGTCCTCAAGACTGAAGACGGCGTCGATCACATGGTCGATGCAGTCGGCTGACATCACGTCTGCCGTGTTGCGGTGGAACTGGCGCCGAGGTGGTCGTTGGTCATCAGGCTCGCGCAATCGGCCGACGGGCCTGTCGGGGAATATTCGGTAGGCGGCGGGAAAGTACGACGTGCCGCAGAACTGAATGCGGGCAGATCGGGCGTGCATGCATCAGCGTCCGTGAGGCATGTGCCGGCGTAGGTCGCGCGACCGAAATGCATCATTTATCTACGTACCAGCTAAGAGATGTTAGTTTTATTGATCGACAGGCGAATCGCCATGGGTGTTAATCCTTAGACGTTGCGCGCAGATTAGTCAGCGTGGCAAATGGCTCTTTATCGACACTACCCAATCCTAAATCGAAGTACGGAATCAAATCGCCCGAAGCGAACCGGAATGAAATATCGGTGTTCCAATTCGGCAGATGCGGGGCTAACACTCGGGGCGCTGCGTCGCACACTGGCTAAAGCTACCCGGCGTTAGCAGGGTTGATTTTCGTTGTCACGGGCCCGTTTCGTCGTTCGGGTTCCACCTATCAGGAGCAGACATGCGTGGCGTCGTGTTCAAAGGAGACCGCAAGCTGGAACTCATGCAATTTCCCGACCCGACCCCGGGGCCGGGCGAAGCCGTGATCGAGATGATGGCTTCGGGCATGTGCGGCAGCGATTTGCATTTCTATCGGAACGATCCGGCTGAGGTCATCCGGTCGTTGGGATTCAGGGACCTGGCTTCACGCGGCATCGACGAGCGTGCGCCGGTCATCGGCGGTCATGAGCCCTGCGGGGTGATCGCCGCCGTCGGCGCGGGCGTGGACCCGGGCCTCTTCAAGATCGGCGATCGCGTGATGGTGTTTCACTATGAAGGCTGCAAGCACTGCGATTCGTGCCGCACGGGCTGGACTCAGTTATGCGATCACGGTGCCACAATTCACGGCTTGATCGCGCACGGCGGCCATGCCGACTACATGAAAGTGCCCGTTTCGTCGCTCGTCCATTTGCCACAGGAGATGTCGTTCGCGGGCGGCGCGGCCGTGTCGTGCGGAACCGGCACCGCCTATGGCGCGCTGCTGCGTCTCGACATCAGCGCGCGCGACACGCTGGCGGTGTTCGGGCTCGGTCCCGTCGGCCTCTCTGCCGCGCAACTCGCCGCGGCGATGGGCGTCGAGGTGATCGGCGTCGACATCTCGGCTGAGCGTGTCAGCCGGGCCAGGGAGTTCGGCGTCGCCCACGCCGTCGACGGCAGTCAGGTCGACGCCGTGGCGGAGATTCTCCGGCTCACCGGCGGCAAGGGCGTGACCTGCGCGATCGATTGCGCCGGCGGGGAAGTGCCGCGGCAGCAGGCCGTGCGCTCGACCCGGCCATGGGGAAAAATAGCGCTGGTGGCTGTCGGCGGCAATCTCACCGTCGACGCGATGAAGGACCTGATCGGCAAGCAGCGTACCGTGATCGGGTCCTACACGTTTTCGGAGGTCGCTATGAAGGATTGCGCCCACTTCATCGCCGATCACGGCGTCGACGTGGACAAGTTGTTCACTGACCACTGGAGGCTCGAGCAGGCGGAGGAAGCGTATCGCATCTTCGACGGCCAGGCGGGGGGCAAGGCTGTATTCGTCTTTTGAAGCACGCGCCACCTGGCACCCGATCCACGTGCGCGGACGTCGCCCGACGTACTGAACGTCAGGCGCCCCGCTTTGACACGCTGATGCCGTGCGAGGAACCAGGGTGTCACATGCTACGCGTCCAATATCAACTGGACGCCTGTCACCAATAACTTCCAACGAGAGGACCGTTTGACTACGAACCAGCCCGACACCAGATCGCCGGCCAATTGCCCGCCTTTGGAGCACGCGGTGGTCCGCCTTGTCCAGGAGTTGAAGTTCGACCACCTGAACGATGCGGCGCACGCCGGAGTAAGCCGGCTCATGCGCGACCAGCTCGCGCTGCAGATCGGCACCTCGCGAATGCCTTGGTCCCAAAAGGTGCTGGCGTTCGCACGCGCTCAACAGCGCCCCGGGCGCAGCCGCGTGTCCGCTAGCGCGCTCGCGTTGAGCGCCGCGGATGCCGCATTCGTCAACGCCGCGTTTGGCCACGGCTTCGAGTATGACGACGCGCACGGGCCCAGCGCCAGCCATCCAGGCAGTTGCGTGATTGCTGCAGCACTCGCGATTGGCGAAGAGCTGGGGTCTAATATCGAAGAGGTCATCACGGCAATCGTTGCTGGTTACGAGGTATACACTCGCATCGGCGTGCTGGCGGCACCCGACTTGCTCAAGCGCGGCTTCCATCCGCACGCGGTGCTGTCCAATTTTGGCGCCGCGGCGGTGGCGGCCAAGCTGCGCAAGTTCGATGCGGAGACGACGCTGCACGCGCTTTCCATCGCGCTGAGCCATGCGTCCGGCACCACCGAGTACACGTCCACTGGAGGCTCGATCAAGCGTGTGCATGCCGGTATTGGCACGCGCAACGGCATGGTGGCCGCCGACATGGCCCAGTCCGGCATTACCGGGCCTCGATCGTTCTTGAGCGGCAACAAGGGGCTATTTCGCACCTTCCTGCAGCGCGGTCCTGGCGAGCAGGCCGAGGAGCAGTTCTCGCTGGATCGACCATTCGAGATTGGCGCCGTCTGGCTCAAGGCGTATTGCGCCTGCTACTGCACTCACGCGTACATCGATGCGATCCGGCCGTTCGCTGACCGTTTCGCCGACATCTCGGGCGTGGAGGCCCGCATCCACCCGGCGTTCAACGTGGTTGTCGGCACCGCCAATGCGAACGCATACGAGCCGCAGAACATCGAGCATGTGCAGTTCAGCTTGCCTGTGCAAATGGCGTTCGCGATGCTCGGCAAGGGCAACGGTTACCGGGTGCACCGCGACTACCTGAATGGCAAGATCGATATGGGCCCTGTGATGGCTGCGGCACGCGGTATCAAGATTACTGTTGCCCCTAAACTCGAGCAGCAGTACCCGGGCAAGTTCGTGGCTGAAGTGACTGTCACGTTTCGCGACGGAAAGTCGGAGCATGTGTTCGTGGAGGACCCGATCGGCACGCTCGTCAATCCGATGTCCGAGCAGCAACAGGATGCGAAGTTCATGGAACTGACCACTGATGTGCTCGGTGACGCTCGGGCAAAGGCGCTGCTGACCACCCTCAAGGAGATGGACCCTCCTCGCACGAAGGCTGCCGACCTGATGGCGATGTGCGCCGCGTGATGCATCTCGGCAACGGGAGTTCGTCCGTCTGATACGTCTACGGCTCGTCACGCCTTGATATGTATCATGTCCAAAGCAAGTCCACACTGCTTGTTCCACTGATTTTCCGTCGAGGGGCTTTCTAATGCGTGCCGGGATGACCGTCACAGAGGGGCGGGTTGATCTCCGGATCAGGCGCGCACGTGCGAGCCACTCCAGTCTGGCAACTGCGGGTTAAAGGTGAATTCCGCAGATGTCAGGCTGGACACATCGAGCGCGGCGATGAACTGTTCTACAGCGCGGATTTCGTCGATGTCCGCGTTGAGTACCCGAGCTTCTTGCTCAAATAGTCGACGAACGGCTTCTCGCCTCTAGGAGAGGGCTATCTTGGCGCAGCGACATGGCGCGCGTAGTGTGAATTGCTGACTGGTTTTCCCGCCGGCGCTCCGCTTTCAGGTGCGAGATGTATTCCCCGCTATCCAGCGGGCCGTTTGCGGAGCGCCAGGAAAAAGGCGAATTGCGCAGTCGCTGTCGCGATGACAAGGACCAGTAACGCTGAGAACGCGGGGCTCGGGCCGAGTGCTGCAAGAGTCGTACACGCTGCGCCGACGGCATATTGGATGCACCCGCACAATCCTGCCGCCGAACCGATCGACTGATCATTGACGCTGAGAGCATTCGCAAGCGCGACGGGATTCACCATGCCGGAGCCACAGGTGAAGAGAATCATGCCACAAACCACCGTATGCACATCGAGCTGGCCGAGCAACAGGATGCAAAGGAGCGTGAAGGCGCAGACAAAACTGATGGTACAACCTACCCGCATCAAGGACTCGGGGGATACGCGGTGTACCAGCTTGGCTGTAATGCCGTTGCCAATCGCCATACCGGCGATCATGAGCCCCATGTAGATGCCGACGAGATGCAAAGGTAGGTGCAATTCGTTGACAAGAATGAAGGGCGCTGCCGATAGAAACGCATAGATTGAAAACGTCGCGAGGCCGTTGCCAACGGCGAACCCCAGAAATTGGGCGGACCCAAGCAGTGCGCGGTAATCGGCCACAAGATTCACGACATCCCTCCGGCGCGCTGCGTGTCGCGTTTCGGGCAATAATTTCCACGCCACCCCAAGTGTGAAGGCCCCGACGAGGGACAGCAGGGCGAACATGATGCGCCATCCCCACGCCCCCGCGACGAAACCCCCGACCATCGGAGCGAAACCGGGGCTCATGACGACCAGGAGATTGAGCAGCGCGAGTTGCGAGACTGACGAACTGGGATCTGAGGTATCGCGGACGATCGCGCGGCCCAGCGCCACTCCGGCGCAGCTGCCGAGGGCTTGCACGAGGCGCCCGAAAAGCAGGCACGGGAGATTAGGGGCGAGCGCGATGATCAGTCCGCCGACGACGTACACGATGAGCCCGATCATCAGCAGCGGACGGCGGCCAAACGAATCCGATAGCGGACCATATATGAGCTGGCCTGCGGCCAGCCCGATGATATAGATGCTGATAGCCATCTGCATCTGGCCCGCTTGCGCGTGAAGCGATTGGGCGGCATCGGGCAGCGCCGGCACGAACATGTGCATGGCCATCGTTCCACCCAACGCGATCAGCGCCAGCACCCAGAAAGGCGGCGCTGCACGCGGAATCGAATCGACGCACTCAGAACTCATTGCAATCCTTTCTCGTTGCAAGGCGGCTTCCGCTGTTTGATAGCAAGCCACCGGTGAGAATCGCAGTGTGAGGTCCCCAAGTCAACGGCGTGGTGCAGGCTGTTCCGTACTTTGCAGCTATAGGCTCCAAAACGACACTCCTTCTCCGGTTCCGGTGCCCGCGCCGTTCGTGCGAGGAGATAGTGGCGTCGTCATTCTCAAGGTGGTTCCGGATGCCGAAGCGCATGCGCTTTCGTCTGGCGGTTGATGTCGACTGTCGCATCCACGACTATCCAGCGACAGCACAAGCTTGCTCGACTGGTTCGGTCAAGACAAAAAAAGCGCAGGGAGCGCCAGCAATGCGTCTGAGCGAATCACGGGGAAGGTCGACGACGTACGCTCCCGGGACGACACCATCGAAGGTGGCGGCGACGTGGCCGTACTTGCGCAGCGGCGAGTGCATGAAGACATGCATGCTCGCCATACGCTTGACCACCCCGATTTCCCGATCTCCGACGAATAAGCCGCATCAACATGGAGCTAACCTAAACGGAGCGGGAAGGACATGAAGAATCAGATCAAAACTTGTGTCTAATGGCGATTCGTACTGCAACCTGATGATTTGACGTCGACGGCGTCAACTGGTTGATTGACGCGACCGCTTCCTTACCCGATGAGTCTGTACCGCTGGCCTTTTGGTAGACTCCGATCAGATATACGTCGGTACGTTTAGACAAAAAGTAGTCAACACCGACAGCGCCCTGGTGGTACGTGGCCCCGTCGGATCCGTTGGCGCCACTGTTCTTTGTATAGACATAAGCTGCGCCCGCGAGAAGAGTTGGTGTGATCTGATATTTGAAGTTGACTTCGGCGTTATTGAATGTAGCCGTTCCGCTGATGCCACCAATGGGAACAGGTCCCGAGGTCCTGTCTCCCAGATTCCGAAACTGACTGTTCGAATAATTCGCGCCGATAGTTGCTGCACCGAACGTGTATGCCACGCCCGCGCCAATCACTTGGAGAGAACGCGCCGACGCGTAACCAGAAATGACAGGGGAGGCGCCAAAATTCGATCCCGGTACGCCGGCTGTCGTAGGTGCGACAGTCCCGCCAGCGCCGTAGAACGAAGTGTTAGGATTGCGCACATTAAGGTAGCCGACGCCGGCGACAAGCGGCCCATTCGAGTAGCCTGCACCGAGTGACCAGATCTGATTGCGTCCGACGCTGCCGGCCACGCCGCCCAAGGCATACACACCGCCAAATGTTAGGCCCGCGATGTTAGGGCTAGTGTACTTGATAGCATTGTTTGTGCGATTCGTGTTATTGAAGTTATCGTTATCGGAAGGGTGCGCGGCGAGATAGCCACCCCATTGATCACCAGCTTCGAGTGGTCCGAGATAGTCAACGACAGAGTCGTACTGCCTCCCCAACGTTACCGTGCCATATTGGTTGGAAAGGCCCACGTACGCTTGCCGGCCGAATAAGAGGCCGCCCTGGCCAAGCTTTCCGGTGTTGACATCAAATCCGCTCTCAAGGACAAAAATTCCAGACAGCCCTCCGCCAAGATCTTCTTTTCCACGCAGACCCCAGCGACTTCCTTGCAATACGCCACTGGCCATATTGTAGAGCGCCTTACCATTCGCGTTACTATTGTAGTTAATGCCCTCGTCTATAATTCCGTATAACGTCACGCTACTTTGGCCATAAGCGATACTGCTGGCTAAACTGAGCATTGCGAAAGTAATGCAAGACTTCTTCATTGACGGCCTCCGTTCATCATTGTTGGCAAGTGATACTTGCATTGCAAAAGAACCAGTTGAAGCGAATCTTCAGACCACTCGGGGCGGGCCATTGCACGCTTGGTTGTGTCGATGGTCGAACTTATATGTCGTCACAGAACTATCGAAATAGCATTCCTGACGATCGCCAAAGGAATGGTTACTTTCCTTGGGACGTGGAACGCATTTGCGCGTAGCGTGCGAAAAGCGGGCAGTCTGCTGATGTTGCCGATGAACATAGAGCGTCTCCATATCTGATTGATTTTTCGCCATTGGATAGAGTTGCCTTCGACCAGGCAATAGCACCTCGGAAGGTGTTCCGTACTTTGAAGATGGAGCAGGCGAAGCATCAGGCTCGGTGGTTGGGTGCAGTGCATGCCCGCTAACACCATTGTCCAACCGTGAGTTTGTTCTATCGCTGTAGCTGAGCCCCTGTGAGGCGGCTGTTAGGGCTAGGGTCGCATGCCCTACTGGCAATGGTGATGTGCGAAGCCGTTCCGACAAGGAGTCCGAAGGTCCGCAGCGTCGCGGGGCGCTGCGTGGAAGCCCCGAGAGGCAACGTGGCCGAGACGTCAGACTGACTGACACGGGCAAGTGAGGCGAATCGCTGATAAACGTCGTTAATCTTGGAATGCCAAAGCTGCTGTCGAATCCGGGTGGAACCGTGTCATGTCTCCGAACTCGGTGCTACAAACGAGCGGGGGTTTTTGGGGTACGAGAAACGGGATAGGTCACTTCTCGCAATCCCTCGTGAAAGCAGATTGTTCCTTCGGTCGTTTCTGCTGTGGCTAGGTTCAATAAGTCAGGAAGCCGTCGACGCAGCACATATCGTTGCGGCTCTCCCGGGCCACGCGCGGACGGCCCGCGACACGCCTGGTTCCGTTGTACGGAATATTTGGGCGAAGGTTTTGAAAATAAGCTGCATTCAGTGATTCAATGGTTCTCACAAAAAAGGAGACACCCGTGATCCCACTGCCAACAACTGCCGTCGTCATCCTCTTCACCCTTGTCGCGCTCGCCAAAGCCGGCAGTGAACGGATCGGGACCGCCGCGGCATCCGATTTCGGCGCCTTGGGCGCAAGCATCGGCTGCTACTGAGACTCCCGAACTTACCCTTCGACGGTGGAAAAAAATCTTGCCCTTCGCGCGCATGTCCGGCGAGGTTCTTTCGCTTTTTCTGAACCCATGCGCCTGCGGCTAACGTATGCCGGCAACACAGTGGGGGCAATATCAAAGCGCGTTCGATGGGAAGCATCTGGCGCTCACCGGCGGACGGCAGAATGTCAAATTCATCGACCTTGCCTCTCACCGCTGGTATGGAAACGACAACGCGGGATCAGCAGCCGGCAACTACCGGCTCAGTTCCTGGGCTCGTAATCCGGGCGGCCCTTTTCAACCATTTACCGAGGATTCCCTGATGAGCGAAAGAACCATCCAACTGCAGCATCCGCACCGCCTCTTCATCGGAGGCGAGTGGATCCAGCCGTCCCTGTCTGCGAGCTTCGACGTGCTCGATTGCAGCACGGAACAGGTCGTTGCGAGCGTCGCGGAAGCGGGGTCCGGCGACGTCGCACGCGCTGTGCAGGCCGCACGGAAAGCATTCGACAGCGGCCCTTGGCCTCGGATGACTGTCCTGGAACGTGCCGCCTATCTCGAGAAGCTCGCGCAGCGTTTCGAGGCAATGAATGACGAATATGCGCGCGTGTGGTCCATCGAATCTGGCATCGTTTATCGGGTCGCGCAGCCGCGCATCGGCGTCTTCCTAAGCGGCGCCTTCCGGCAGTACACCGCCATGGCATCGACGTTCGCGTTCACGGAGCCCTGCACATCGGCCACCGGCAATGCGGCTTACCGGGTTCACGAGCCGGCGGGCGTGGTCGTCGCGATCATCCCGTGGAACGGCCCGGCCGGTCTCATGGCGTACAAGGTGGCGCCGGCGCTCCTCGCAGGGTGTACGGTCATCATCAAGTCCTCTCCCGAGGCGCCATGCTCCGCCTATCTGTTCGCGCAAATGTGTGAAGAGGTCGGCTTTCCGCCGGGCGTCGTCAACGTCCTGACGGCGGATCGCGCGGTCTCCGAGGAATTGGTCCGAAACCCCGGAGTCGACAAGATCACCTTCACCGGATCAACTGCGGCCGGCCGCCGGATCGCTGCGGTGGCCGCGGATCGGATCGCCCGGGTGACGCTGGAGCTGGGAGGCAAGTCGCCCGCGCTCGTGCTCGACGACTACGACGTCGAGGTGGCAGCAAAGACGATAGGCGCGTCCTTCTTCGGTTACCTATCCGGGCAGGTTTGTCACAGCCTGACGCGCGTGATCGTTCCGCGCGCGAAGCACGACGCGATGACAGAGGCGCTGGCTGAAGTCGCGCGGAACATGGTGCTGGGTGATCCGTTCGATGCGGCCTCCACAGCCGGTCCGTTGGCAACTGCACGGCAGCGGGAAACGGTCGAACGGTACGTGGCCAAAGGCACATCCGAAGGCGCGACTCTCGTCACGGGAGGCAAGCGCCCGGCCAACAAGGAAAGGGGCTTCTTCTTCGAACCGACCGTCTTCGCGAACGTGGACAACCGTTCGACGATTGCCCAGGAGGAGATCTTCGGTCCGGTGCTATGCGTCATTCCGGCGGACGACACAGCGCATGCCGTCCAGATCGCCAACGACACCATTTACGGCCTGAACGCCGCAGTGTTCACTGACGACTCGCACTTGGCGATGCAAGTGGCCCGGCAGATCCGCGCCGGATCGGTGGGTCACAATGCGTCGCGCACCGATTTTTCCGTCGGCTTCGGTGGTTTCAAGCAGTCCGGTATCGGCCGGGAGGGCGGGCCTGAGGGCCTCGCTGCGTTCCTGGAGTCCAAGACCATCATCATGGAGGCCAAGCCATGCTAAGCATCCTCGGGCGACGCAACGACATGACCTTGCCGCCGTTGATGAATTACGTCGACGGTCGCTGGACGAATGAGGGGGTGTCAGAACGCTATGTCCAGCGTCATCCTGCGACCAACGAGGTGACGGCGGAATTGCCTGAGACTGATGCTGAAACGGTGGGTGTCGCGGTGCAGGCCGCGCGGCGGGCGTTCGACCAGGGTCCCTGGTCCCGTATGAAAGCGCGCGACCGCAAGCAGTTGTTCCGCCGCATTGTGGACGTCATCGAGCGCCATGCCGACGAACTCAGCTGGCTGCAGACGCTGGACAACGGCATGCCGATCGCCTACAGCCTCAATGGGCGTGTGTCCGCACGTAATGCCGTGGACATCTTCGACCACTACGGAGGCTGGATCGACAAGATCAACGGCGAGACGTACCCGGATTTCCACTCGAATATGCAGTTCATGAGCTTCCGCGAGCCGGTGGGCGTCGTGGGGGCGATTATCCCTTGGAACGCGCCCATCATGATGTTCGCCATGAAGGTCGCGCCGGCGCTCGCGGCCGGCTGCACGGTGGTGCTCAAACCGTCCGAGCTCGCTGGCCTCTGCGCGCTGCGTATGACGCAACTCATTGAGGAAGTCGACCTTCCGCCTGGCGTTTTGAACGTGGTCATGGGAGGAGGCGGGACCGGTCGCGCGATCGTGGAGGATACCCGCGTTGACAAGATCGCCTTTACCGGCAGCAATGCAGTCGGCGCGTACATCCTCTCGCGCAGTGGCCAGAACATGAAGCGGACAACGATGGAGTTGGGGGGGAAGAGTGCGGCCATTGTGTTTCCTGACTGCGACGTGGAAGCTGCAGGAACCCACGTCATGGGTCTGTCGTCGACCTTCCTTTCGGGGCAGGTCTGTTCGACAACCTCGCGGGCGCTCGTGCATCGATCGGTGTATGACCGGTTTCTCGATGCCGCCGCGCGCCAGGTGAAAACGATCCGTCGGGGAGACCCGTTCTCGATGGACACCACTTCCGCGGCTCTGATTAGCGAGAAGCAGACGCGGCGCGTGTTGGAGTACGTGGACTCGGGCCGTGCGGACGGCGCCCGGCTTGTGTTTGGCGGAACGCGTTCCGGAGGCGAGCTCTCGGCGGGCAACTGGGTTGAGCCCGCGCTGTTCGCCGACGTTAACAACCGCACGCGCATCGCCCAGGAAGAGATCTTCGGGCCGGTTCTGAGCGCCATACCGTTCGACACCGAGGAGGATGCGATCGCGCTCGCCAACGATTCCGGCTTCGGTTTGGCAGGGACCGTGTACACGAAGGACATCTCGCGCGCCTTCAAGGTCGCCCGGGCAGTTCGGACCGGGATCATGGGCATCAACGGGTACGGCGTGGTTCCCAGTTCACCGGTGGGCGGCTTCAAGGGTTCCGGCCTCGGTCGCGAAGGCGGATGGCCCGGCATCGAGGCCTATACGGAAATCAAGACGGTGATGATCAACCTTGACGCTTGAAGAAGCGGACAGGGTGAGGAGGATAGATTGGAGACATACGACTATATCGTCATCGGCGCGGGCTCCGCGGGGTGCGTGGTCGCGAGCCGCTTATCCGAGGACAAGGATATCCGTGTACTACTGCTGGAGGCAGGGCCCGCCGCAAATTCTTTCTGGGTGAAGACTCCAGCGGGCGTGGGAAAGCTGTTCCACGACAGCCGGTTCAACTGGCGGTACTTCACTGAGCCGATTCGTTCAATGCAGCGGCGAAAAGTGTACTGGCCGCGCGGCAAAGTTCTCGGCGGCACGAGCGCCATCAACGGGATGGTGTACATGCGAGGGCACCCGCGGGACTTCGACGAGTGGGCGGCCAAGGGCAATCCTGGCTGGAGTTGGTCTGAAGTTCTGCCGTATTTTCTGCGCTCCGAGTCGAATACGCGTGGCGCCAGTCCATTCCATGGAGCGGAAGGACCCATGTGCGTGTCCGATCCTGTCCTCCAGCACCCCACGACCGACGACTTCGTCGAGGCGGCGGCCCGGGCCGGCATCCCCCGTGCGGCGGACCTGAACGGGCCGCCGCACGAGGGCGTCGGCTACCAGCAATTCACCATCCGCGACGGGCGCCGGCACAGCAGCTACGACGCGTTCATCGCTCCGGTGCGACACCGGCCGAACCTGCACGTGCGCAGTGGGATCCACGTGATGCGGATCGTGTTCGAGGGCCGAGACGCAACCGGGGTGGAAGTGTTGGAAGGAGGCCAACGTCGCGTGATTCATGCGGCGCGCGAGGTGATCGTCTCGGCGGGCGCCCTGAACTCGCCGCACCTGCTGATGCTGTCCGGGATCGGCGACGGCAACATGCTGCAACGTTTCGGCATCACCACGCTGCACCATCTGCCGGGCGTCGGGCGCAACCTGCAGGATCACTTCTTCGCCCCGCAACTCTTGCAGTGCACTCCGGAGAGTTCGTACAACAGCAGCCTGCACGGCTTGCGCAAGTACTGGCACGGGTTGCGCTATCTGATGACGCGGGGCGGCTATCTGGCGCTGGGCATGTCGCCGGCAAGCGCGTACGTGCGAAGCTCGCCGGACTCACCCCAGCCCGATCTGCAACTCGTGCTGCGACCCATGACCTTCAATTTTCACCCCTCCTCCGGCGAGGTGATGATCGACAAATTCCCGGGTCTGAGTGGCGTCGTGGTGCTGCTGCTTCCCCGATCAAGCGGATATGTAGAGCTTGCCTCCGCTGACCCGCTGCAGGCACCACAATTCCATCCGAACTATCTGGGCGACAATGACGACGTGCAGCGCATGGTGATAGGAATGCGGATGCTGCGCCGCATTCTCGCCACCGAGCCCTTGGCCACGCGCATCGTCCGGGAGACGGTACCGGGCGCCGGAGCCGTGACGGACGAGCAACTGATCGATCATCTCCGCGCTCACGGCAATTGCGCTTGGCATCAGGTGGGCACCTGCAAGATGGGGAATGACCAGATGGCCGTAGTGGACGCGCGGCTGCGCGTTCGGGGGGTCAATCGACTCCGTGTCATCGACGCCTCTGTGATGCCGCAGATTACGGCAGGGAATACGAGCGCGCCTGCCATGATGATCGGCGAGAAGGGAGCCGAGATGATTCGCGAGGACGCGCGAGACAAGGACGCGTTTCAGGCGCAAGTGGAGTCGGCGCTGCGGCACGCGCCTGCTGTCGCCAAGAGTATGTAACTGTTACATTCGAGCCGGCCGCGGCGACGGTCATACCGGGCGCCGCCCGGAGTCAAGTCGGCAGGCGTGACTCCGGCGAAGCACGGTTCAATGCATGTGGTCAGCCTTGCAGGGGCTGCGGCGCGAACAACGAACCGTTTATGCTGTTCGCGGATCGTAACCGCGCCAGTTTGCCCGGCGCCATTGGCCGACCGCCCGTACGCCAGCGCTTGTTCATCACCGAATTATGCTAACGATGGAGGGCGTCTCAGGCGGGCGATCGAGCAACTGCTTTAGCAACATACGCACCGCTGGCCCCAGTGAGCGGCTCCCAGCGGTCGCGATATCTATCGAGCGATTGGCCCAAGGCTCCGTGAAGTTCACCGCTGCGACTTCACTGAATAACTTGATGTCCAGCAGGCACTCAGGCTGCACGGTAACACCAAGACCGGCCTGTGCGAGGCTCATTGCCACGCCCGCGCTCTGTACGCTATATTTAATATTTAACTCGCGTCCGAGCCGTTTTGCCGCCTCACGAAAAGCACTGAGCATGGCGCCGGCGACAATGATGTTCTCGGGCAACAAGTCTTCAAACGAGATGCTTTTCCGTTGTGCAAGGTGATGTCCGCCGGGCACAACTGCAACCATGCGGTCTTTGCGGTAAGGGACGACAGCAAGCCCATCTAGGTCCAGGCCAGGCGCAGCGGCGAAAACGCCGATGTCGGCTTCGCCTTGCGCCACAGCCTTCGGGATTTCGCTATTTTCTACCTCATTTACGATGAGATCGACGAGCGGAAACTCACGTGCGAATTCGCCCAGCTCCCGCGCCAGGAAAGGTGCAATGATCGATCGAGCGGAAGCGATAGTCACGGTGCCGCGCACGCCTTCGCTGAATGCGGTCATCTCCGCTCTCATGTCATCGAACTTGGAGAAGACAGTACGAATGTAGTCCACGAGGACTTGTCCTGCGGGACTTGGTACGACACCCTTTGGACCGCGCTCGAGCAGTTTGATGCCTGCAATCTCTTCTAAATCCTGGATTCGCTTCGTCGCGGCGGAGGCAGCAATATTTTCACGGATTGCGGCCAAGCCAATCTGACGTTCCTCCACTGCGGACAAAAACAGCCGCAAAGTGAACAAATCGACCTGCCGAATGAAATGCAGTCTGTTAAAGGAATTCATTGCCCAGATAACGATCAGCGAGAACACCTGATAATACCGCCCCGTCGTACCGCCGGATCCTATGCAACGTAGTTTCCGCTGAGAACCTCTCGCTTACCATGAGCGTTAATCCCTATCGGAGCATGTATATGGCGCCACGCCTGTAGCTACGCTCCAGAGCCGCACGATGGCTCGCAGATCTGGACGTCATGTCTCGGGGCTGGTTGGTGAGCGCGCCCGCGGACTGACCGCACGCAACTGCATCGGATACGAATCGGCGCCTCAACTCTTGCTGACGGTCGGAGACAATAGCGAGAGGTTGCAGTCAGAAATCAGCTTCGCAGCCTCGTCCGGCGTTAGCCCGTGTCGGCATCCTGAGCGAGTCCAACGTGGCCTCCGTTCCGGAGTCGGCGCACCAGATTAGTCGACGTATTCGTTGCTACTTCAACCCTTGGCCGGAAAGGCGTCGACGCCTGACAGCTTACTTTTCCCGTTGAAGGAACTGAGTTCAGCGGAGGCACTGCTGCTGTTCAGGCGTGCTTCATGAGCGCGTGGACCTCGCGTTCCAACGCCTCACGATGAAGGGGATCCGCGATGGCGAGCATGCGAGGAATGCGCTGGGCGATTGACAAACCGCGGAGATCAGCGATCCCGTGCTCCGTCACGATCACGCATGCGTCGCTGCGGGGTACAGTCACCGGTCCAGAAAGTGATGCCACGACGCCGCTGCGTATGCCGGCGGCCGAGGGTAGCGCAATGATAGGCACGCCGCCGCGACTGGTTTGCGCCGCGCGCAGGAAGTCGCCAATGCCTCCGACGCCGCCGACGTAACTCCCGCCTGCCACTTCAGCGTTAACCTGGCCAGTTACATCTACTTCGATGGCTGAGTTGATCGCGACGAAGCGTTCAATACCGGCCAGCACCGACGGATCGTGCGTGTATTCCGTTCCACGTAACTCAAGCGATGAATTCAAGTGTGCGAAGCGGTGGAGAGGTGCCCCGCCTATTAAGGTCCCACCAATGGTCAGGCCGGCGTCGATGCTTTTGCAAGAGTTGGTCACGACGCCCGCTTCGCAAAGGCAAGCGATTCCCTCGCCAATGCTTCCAGAATGGACCCCCAGCTCGCGATGATCTTTGAGATGTGTGAGGACTGCATCCTGGATGGACCCGATACCTGTCTGCAATGTGGCTCCGTCTTCGATGAGACCGGCGACATGTCGACCTATCTCTGTCTCGACGGGATTGGGAAGCGGTCTCGCACTGATCGGAAGCGGCGAGGTTGAGTCGACAAGCAACGCGAAGTCGTGATCGCGCAGATAAGGACCGCCGTAAGTCCACGGGACATCTGGATGCACCTCGCCAACGATGCTTCTCGCGTGACGGACGGCTTCGGAGACATATTCGCGGGCCAGCCCTAAGCTGTAGCGCCCCAAAGCATCCGGTTTCGAAACTTGGAGAAACACGACGTCGGCATGTAACTGACCGCTGCAAATCATGCGCGGCAATTGCGAGTAGTGCACCGGCAAAAAATCCAGCACTCCGGCCTCGGCGAGCTTGCGGTTTTCACCCGTCCCACAGTAGGAAAGGAAGTCAAAGGCATCGGCATGTTCCGGCTGGAGGATTCCCGCTACGCCGATGCCAATAAACAATCTAAGCCGTCCGAATGCTGCTCGTTGCTGGACGAGCGCGCGAATGAGCGTTACCGGTTCAGCGTGCGCTTGTCCCCATAGCACAGTATCGCCGGGCCGGATAATCGTGCTTAGGTTTTGCAGGCTACGATATTGATTCAAGGGAATCTCGACTGGCTCAGTTGTCATCCAATCTAGCGTGCTTCCGCAATTGAGACAATTAGCTAATATACACGGCGATGTCGAGGCTGACTCCGACGCAGGCGGCAAGTGGCAGGCGGCTGCCCGAGACCACACTCGAAGTGCGGCGGTGCTCAGAAAGCGGGTGAACCGCTTTAGAAGGTGCGCTCGCACCCGCACTGATGACGGGTCACACGACGATGATCGAGTTCTCTCCACGCAAGCCGATGACCTTATAAGGCGCAGGCGATAATTCGGTTGTCATGGCCTTGGCAAATGTCAATTCTCAAGCCAGCGCGTAAAGACGCTTGGATCCTCGCGCTGGGGACGATACTCGTTGACGACTGCACCCGCGTCAGCGTAGCCGAGCGAAAGGGTGCAGACCAGCCGCTCTTCGGTTGCACCGATGTGCGGCAGAACTATTGACGAGAACGGATTCCATGCCGCCTGCACGCAAGTGTGCAGCCCCTCGCCGCGCGCCGCGATCATCACGCTTTGCACGAACATGGCCGTATCGACGAGCGCCCCCTGCGCCATCGCCTTTTCGTTGGTGAAGAAGATGCCAACAGGAGCGTCGAAGAATTTGTAGTTCCGCTGGAGTTGAGCATGCATCCTGTCTCGGTCGCCCTTGCGGATGCCCAGCGCGTCGTAAAGTCCAAACCCTGTCGCGCGTCGCCGCTCGATATACGGCGACTTCCACTCAGACGGATAGTAGGGGTAGTCTTCCCGGTAGACCGACGCGAGCGAAGGATCGTCGCGTAATGCGTCGTGGGCGGCGCACACTTTGCTTACGAGTGCATCGCGGCTCGCGCCTTGCACGACGTAAACTTTCCACGGCTGGGTGTTCGAACCGGATGGCGACCAACTGCACGCACGCAAGATGCGCTCGATCGTCGCACGTTCCACCGATTTCGGCAGGAAGGCTCGGCAGCAAAAACGCGTTTCGATGGCCGTGTAGACGCTTCGCGGGTCATTGACGACTGCCAGCACGTCGGGTACTTTGCTCGGGTCCTGAAGATCGCTATCCATTACTCGGTTCATATTGGTACTCGTGTTGATCCAATCACGAATGACATTCGGCGCGACTACTGCTTGCTATTCGCCGGCGCGCAGGAATGATTTCGCTCATTAGGCCAGGCGGGACTGACAAGCAAGTTGCACTGGATTACATCAGCGCAGCGTACGCGGAACTCGGTTTGCGCAGCTCTTTCAACGGGTCCACGGCCGAACGATACTAGGCCGCCGTAGAAGACAATGATCTGCGAGGCAGGGCGGGGCGGCTGGTCTTTCAGTGTGCAATCGTGCACGTGCATTGCAATCCCACAGACTGAATCTCAGTTAAACGCCACCGACTGACTCGAAGTGTAAGCGCTTATTCTTGTGCGCCAACTTGTGATTTACGAAGCTTCGATTCGCAGCCGGCGAATGCGCGTGCTCAGGCACAGATCAGCATACCGGTGGCGGGCCCGATCCCACGGTCTCGCTGAGTCGCGATGTGGATCCGTCGGTTCGCCGACGTCTCCGACCCAATTCACGCCGCAACTTCGTTGCATAGTCTGCGGTCGACCGGGAATTCAGGCTGCGCCCTTGCACCAAAGCCTGCATGGATAACGTTGATCGCCGTGCCCGCTCTTCGCCGCGAAAACCGCTTCCTTTGTGCAGCTCGCGCGACAGACGCCCGACCAGTGGCTGCACAAAGCGCTTCATTGGGACCGCCGGTACATACTGCGTGATTGTCGGGGCCGACGGATTTTCGACTGACGTACTCCCGTGTTCCATGAACGCCGGACAGCGGCAAACCCCGTCGCACACGTGTCTCGAGCCATTGGCCGCCCATAGACGCTCCGCACGTATAGGACGGAGCATATCGAATTGGAAAGCTCGAATCGCGGTTCTAGCCGCGATGTTGCCGGGCGGGGCCTTCGACCCCCTGCAGATGGCGTTCTTTTGCCGTCTTCCAAAGGGAGCGGCCGCGTTGCGCAACATAGGCGACGACAACTTTCAGGCACGGGGACTAGATGCAACCAAACTGGCGGTTACCGACGTCCGCAAACTTACTCCTCTTGTCTCAGGAATGAACTGGACGGCAATCAATCCTGCAGTTCCGATAATCGCAAGGTACACACCGACGGCCGTGGAGTAGCCGGAAACGCTTATGAGCCAGGCGGCTATGAAAGGCGCCGTGCCTCCGAAAACCGCCACGCTTAACTGGTAGGAAATGGCATGCCCAGTGGTCCGAAAGGACGTTGGAAACAACTCCGTCATCGTTGTAAATGCAGCTCCGCCATAGATGCCGACCGTGATGCCCAGCACAATCTGGCCAATCAGTGTGCCGAGAGTCGAGCCCGAAGTGGAAAGTAGCACTGCCGGGTAGGCAGTTATAGCTACGCAAGCGGCGCCGATCGTCAAGACAGTTTTCCGTCCGACGCGATCGCTCCACCTTCCGGAAAGATAAAGGCAGATTGCGGAGGCCATGATAGCGGCGGCATTGCATAACAGCGCGACCGTCGGTCTCAGATGCGCCTCCCTGACCAAGAAGGTGTACATGAAGCCCAGTAGCACGTATGCGCCAACCGCCAGGACAGGCATCACTAGAACGACATGCAGCATACACTTCAATCCCGAGCGTGTCGCAGCAACCAGCGGATTATCGAACCGTGCTTTTTGGGACGCTTGCTTGAACTCCTCCGGATCATCGAGGCTGCTTCTGAGCCAAAAGCCAACAACGCCCACCAAGCCGCCTAGAAGGAAAGGAATTCGCCAGATGCCGTCACTGTACGCGGCTTCGCCAATAGCGCTTTGCAGCGCAAACAGCAGGACGGCGACGAACGCGTTTGGCATAAACGAAAACAACGTGGTTAGACCAATCCACGCGCCTCGGCGGTCATCGGGCGCTGATTCAATCACGTAACTGTTGCTGGCCGACGTCTCACCGCCGATTGCCAGGCCTTGAACAATGCGGAAAACGACGAGCAATACCGGTGCGGCTAGACCAAGGCTCTGATAAGTCGGCAATAGCCCGATCATCATGGTGGAACCTGCCATCAACCATACGGTGAAAGTGAGGACCTTCACGCGGCCTAATCTGTCCGCCACATAGCCGAAGAGGATCCCACCAATGGGACGGGCAAAAAAGGCAACAGCATACACAGCGAAAGTGCTAAGCAAAGCGGCTGTTCGATCTGTTCCAGGAAAAAAATACCTTGCAAGGATAGGCACAGAGAAGCCGAAAATAGCGAAGTCATAAAGCTCGCCAAAGTTTCCAATAGAAGCTGCGCCGAGTACGCGCAATGATTGCCGTTTCATAGTCTCCTCCGATTTATGTAACTTGGGGTGCGCCTTAAAAGCGAGTTACATCTGGGAACGCACTCCCCATGACGTCGCCTGCATTACACGCAAATATCTGCGGGATACGATAAATTCATTCGAAAGGTAGAGTTCTGGCCTTTCCCTTAACGACACCTTCAGGCCGCGGTAGTTGCGCAGCGTGCGCCCGGTTGTCAGTCGAGCAAATGACGATCTTCCTATCCGTGTCGGTAGGAGTCGGCTAGTCGGAATCCGATCTCGTCAAAGACTTCTTCGTGCCAAGGCGGAATCGGCTTTGGCACCGTGGACGTCCCTTTATGCCGAGAAAACCAGGTGCAGGAGGTCGATTTGTCTCATTTACAGCGCGATGACGCCGCTGGCTAATGGGACGGTACCGTTCTGCTTGGCTGGGGCGCGACTATCTCACTGGTCAACGCTCGCTTGAAAAGTCATCTCCAATGGATTTTGAGCAGGTGCAATGCCTTGGCGCAGCCCATTATCAAACGGACCATGCACGTTATCGTTTAACTGCTGTCAGTTCGAGTCCGGCACAACACCACACATGATTCGGGCGCGGATATCGTGGCGGGAAAAGTCGAATCATTACTCGCGTTCGCTACGCGCGCGTGTTGCAAACATTTGCACGCCGTCAGCAAGCGCGGGTGATGCAATCCGATATCGGTATTGGGTCCACCGCTCTAGCCATAACGCTTCCTTCAGCGGAAGTTCAAGGCCCCTGCGAGCGGCAGATTTCATGGAAGCCAGCGCTCGGGCATCAGTTTGCGCCATTCCTGTCGCAATTTGCATGGTCTCGTACTCCAGTTTCTCGGCGGGCACGGCGAGAGATGCCAGGCCGATCCGCTCCGCCTCGATGCCTGTCATACGCCGGCCTGTGAGAAGGTAGAACAGCGCGCGAGAAAGGCCGAGTTTGCGCGGCAAGCGCTGCGACCCTCCGCCACCTGGAAGTAGGTTGCGCCGGATGTGTTCGTCGCCCATCTCTGCTTGTTCATCGACTATGAGGATGTCGCACGACAGTGCGAGTTCGAAGCCCCCAGCGAGCGCAAAGCCGTGTACGCACGCGATCACAATTTGGGGCACTGCTTCCAGCGCTTCAAACGTCGCTTGCATCAGATCCTGGTGGCCCATATGTGCCGCTACGTCATTGATGACACCGCTCGCGAGCCATTTGAGATCATTGCCAGCACAAAATGCCCTCCCTGCGCCACGGATGACGACGACCCGGACGTCACGTTCGACGTCTGCGCACTCGTCGATCGCGGACTTAAAAGCGATGAGCGTGGAACCGTCGAAGGAGTTCATACGCTCAGGACGATTCAAGGTGATGATGCGGACGTGCTCCGTGCTGTCGTCAACCAGGACGGTAGGAGACATAGGAGATTGCGACTCAACTTTGCTCATATCAACTTAACCTCCGCAGAGGGGTAACGAGAGGCGCCTGCTCGTGTGTTTCCGGAGGAGCCGCCCCGGTCCGCTGCTCCGGCGAGTCAAAAAAGCAGACCCGAGCAGCGCAACGCCGACGCGCCGCCCGCTAGCCGGTCAGGTTCCTGTCAACGAGCGAATCGCCGCGGAGAATTCGTCTATTTGGATATTCTCGAGGTTTTGTACAACGTCCCAGAATTTGCGAACCTTGAGGTCGCTAGGACGGCGATGCGCAAGGGCCGCACAATCGATGAACTTGCGAACGAGCAACTCGTCGGAAATAGGGAAGTCTGGATGCCCGATGCCGTGGCGAACCTGGTGACGATACGTCTGACCGTTTTTAAGATGCACCTCGACGTCGCCGCCCTCGACCGTGCCTTCGGACAGCGACTCGTCGACCTGCCAGGTCACACGGTCGGCCAGCGCGAGCACGCGTGAGTCGACCATGCCTTCGTCGGAGAACGCGGCCAACGGCACACTTCCGTGGGCCAATGCAACGCCCGCGCAGAACGGCAGGGCGCATAGCGCGTCCATTCGCACGGTCGGGCGTCGCCGCGCCTCGCCCGGTTCGCAAAATCGAAGATTCGTCTCACCCACGCGAAGCACCACCTTCTCGATCGACGCGGGATCGATGTTCTGCCTCTCGCGCACTTCGATCAGTGCCTGCAGTGTCGCGTGCGTCTCGCGCGCCGACGGCCATGCCTTGATTGATATCCGCTCCGCCTCGTAGCGCTCTCCAAGTCCGCCTATCAGGCGCTCACGATCGTATTCGCCGCGGAAGAACGCGCCGTAGAAGCCGTACTTCCCTTCGAAGGCTGCAGCGTCGCCACGCAGGCCAGCCTTGGCCATGTAAGAGGCGGTCACCCCGTTGCGTGCACCGAAGCCATCGCGAAAGCCCCGCACGTCGGAGCCGGGGCCGTGATGGCACTCCAAGGTCGTGCCGGTTTGGTGCAGCGTCAGCCCATAGGCAGACTGAAGTTGCTGTGTATTGAGGCCCATCACCCGTGCGGACGCAGTCGTCGAACCCCAGATCGCCACCACTGCCGGCCAGATCCAGACGTAGTCATATAGCGACCCTTTGATCGCCAGGCCGACCCGGCACACGATCTCATTGCCCAGCAAGACCGAAGAGAGAAGTTCGCGCCCAGTGGATCCGGGTATTTCCTCGGCCGCGGCCAACGCCCCAGCGAACGAATTGCTCGTCGGGTGTGCTACCGCTTCGTCATGCACATCGTCAAAGTCGTACTGGTGCGCCATCGCCGCATTCGCGAACGCAGCCTGAGGCGCGGGCAGGCACACGTCGTGTCCAATGACGGTGCCCGAAGGCGTGCCACCCCAGCGTGAGAGCATCTGCACGATGCGCTGCGCGTTGGCGCCCGGGCCGCCGCCGGCGAGCATGACGCCCACCGTGTCGAAGATCGAGCGCTTAGTGCTGGCAACCGCCTTGGCCGGCAGATCTTCGAAGCGCGTCGTGGTAACAAACTCGGCAAAGAGACGACTGGCGTCGGGAGCTTCGTTTTGAGTCATGTGAAATCCTTGCGTGAAATTGAATGAGGCGTGCAAGCCGTTACTTCGCCTGCGCCGCTTCCAGCAGTGCATGCATTCGGTCGTTGTCCTGGCCTACATCCGGGGCGGACGCAAGCGGCGGCGGCCGTTGGCCATCGAACGACAATGGCACGCCGACGCACTCGATCTCGTCGGGCGACGGCTTGCCGAGAATGCCCAACGCCTTGGTCTGCTCGTGCGCGATCAGTTCGGCCGTGGTCTGGATAGGTGCCGATGCGACACCATAGGCTTGCAGCTGTTTTTTCCAATATGCGCGGGTGTCGGTGGCCAGCCGATCGCCGATGAGGCCGTCGATTTCGGCCCGGTTCTGCAGGCGCCCGGCATTCGTCGCGAACTTTGGATCCGTCGCCCATTCGGGGTGACCGAGTGCCTCGCTCAGCTTTCCAAACAGGCGATCATTCGCGCAACTGACGATGAGATAGCCATCCTGCGTAGTGTATGCGCGATGTGGGACGATGAACGCAATGCCCGAGCCGTGGCGACTGCCAGGCTCACCGTCGGTGGAGTAATTCGCGATGCCGACGGACATCCAGGCAATGGCCGTTTCGAGAAGCGAGGAATTGACGGTAGCGCCCTTGCCGGTGACCTTGCGGCGGTACAGTGCAGAGAGAATACCGATCACCGTCCACATGCCCGTTCCGAAGTCCACGATGGACACGCCGGCACGGGATGGAGCTTGCCCGTTCTCGCCAGTGAGACTCATGATTCCGGAGAAAGCCTGCATTAGCGGATCGTAGCCGGGTTCTTTGTTCATCGGGCCGACATGCCCGAACGCGCCGACTTCACAGCAGATCAGTTCCGGCTTGCGGGCTCGCAGACTCTCCGGATCAAGGCCGTATTGACCTGCCGAACCCGGCCGCAGGTTATGCGTGAACACGTCGGCGTGGCGGAGTATAAAGTCCTTGAGCATTTCCAGTTGCTCGGGATCTTTGATGTCGACGCAGATTGAGTGTTTCCCTCGGTTAAGGGAATGGAAAGCAGCGCCGCTGCCTTTCCATTTGCTTGGCCCCCAGCCGCGAGTTGCGTCGCCGCCGGGGCGCTCCACTTTCCACACCTGCGCGCCGAGGCCGGCGAGCGTCTGGCCGCCGAAAGGCAGCGATGCGTTATCGCTTAACTCAACGACGACCACGCCGGACAGGGGTAACTCATTGTGCATGGTTCAGCTCCTCACTTGAATCCCGGGTTTCTGCGCGAGCGCCGCCATCACGGAGCGCGGCCTCTACCTCTTGCTGCGCGAGTCCGTATTCACGCAGCACCTCAACGGTGTGTTCGCCCAGACGTGGTGCGGGGTAGCGCATTTCTGGCGTGCTTTCACTCCATTCTTGCGCGATTCCTAGCGTGCGGATCGACCCTTCAGTGGGATGCTCCTGCACGGAAAAGAAACTGACGGCCTTCATATGCTCATCGTCCAGAAGTGTTTCCGGGGTGTTCATCTTCACAATGGGAATGTCCGCCTCAATGAGCAGTCTTAACCACTCGTCGGTCGACCTTGTTTCGAAAATCTGCGCAAGGAATTCGAACAGTTCGACGACGTGCTGCATCCGTGCGGGCAGTGTCCCATAGCGGGGATCGGCTGCCATTTCAGGCCGGCCGGCTATCTCGAAGAAGCGCTGCCAATGGCGGTCGGTATATACGCTCACGCCGATATGACCATCGAGCGTGCGGTAAGGCTTGCGCTCCGGGCTCATCATGCGTTCGTACCCCCAGTCGCCGATGGGCGGAACGAATGTGTGACCATACAGATGGTCGCCTAACACGAAATGTGCGAACGTTTCGAACATGGGAACCTGAACGGCCTGACCGCGACCGGTCCGCTCACGGTAGTAGAGCGCCATAGCAATCGCATTGGACATAGCCATTCCGACAACGCGATCGGCGAAAGCAGATGCCACATACTGCGGCGGCCCCGACTTGCGCGCCTGCAATACCGGCATTCCGACTGCCGCCTGCATCAAGTCGTCATATGCGGGCCGATCCGCATACGGCCCGCGCTGGCCGAAGCCGAAAGCACCGCAGTAGATTAAGCGCGGGTTCATGTTGCAAACATCCTCGTAAGCGAGACCCAGCTTGCCCATCGTCTTCGGCCTGAGGCTGTACATGAGCACATCCGACGTAGACACCATGCGCTTCAAGGCGGCAAGACCGCTGTCTTTCTTCAGGTCGAGCACGACGCTGCGTTTGTTGCGGTTCGCGTGCAGGAAAGTGACGCTCATGCCCTTGTTGCGCGCCGGTCCGACCGAGCGCGTGGAATCGCCTTCCGGGGATTCGATCTTGCATACATCCGCGCCCATGTCGGCAAGCAACAGCGACGCATATGGGCCCATGATGTTGGACGTCATGTCAAGGACGCGTACTCCCGACAGTGGACCGGCCATATCAATACTCCTTTTTGATTTAGGACTAAGCGAATATGCCGCACTCGCCGGTTAGCGCATCAGTGAAAAAATAGGCAGCGTTTGCTCGCCGCGCCTAATGAACTTCACCTCGACGCCTTTTCCTACCGCCATTTCCTCTGCAGCCGCATCGATTTGCGTGAACAGAAAATAGCCTTCTTCCATTTGTACAAATCCGACCGTATAGGGGACTATGGAGGTCCACAACTGTGTTGGACCTCGCATGATCGTACTAAACGAGTAAAGCGTTCCACGGCCGGTTGAATGCTTCCATTCGAGCGAGCGCGATCCGCAATGCGGGCAATGCGAATGCGCAGGCCAAACCGCCCGATCGCAGCCCGCGCAGCGCTGGTACTTGAGTTGCTCTTCTTGTAGCGCTTCCCAATAGGGCTGCGCATCGAGCAGGCGATACGGCTGAGGCCAACCGTTGGGGGAATGCGTTTCGGTGCTCACGCTATGCTCCTTGTTCGCGGGCCGTTCAGGTGTTGGACGAGAGGATGGTTACGCTTCCGGCTGCGAGCATGCCACCCGATCCCTGGACTAGCACGGTACGCGGGCGCTTGTTTGCGGCACGCCCGAGTGCTTGACCGCGCAACTGACGGATTGCCTCGATATAGCTGTCCATATTGCAGGAGATGCCAGGCTGACCGAAGGACAGCCAGCCTCCATTTGTGTCGGTTGGCAAGTCGCCGTCAATGCCGGTGCGGCCCTCACGATAGAGGCTGATTCCTTGTCCCTTCGTAGCGAAGCCGAGGTCTTCCATGATGATCGGGCCCATGTGCGCGAAGTTGACCGAGATCTGCGCCATGTCGATGTCCGCCGGGGCAAGCTGCGACATCTGGTATGCCTGCCGCGCAGCTTCGGCCGTGGCTGTATAGGTGAGGTTCGGGAAAGGCCCGAGCGCTTCGTATCGACAGCGCGGCATGTTTACGCGATCACCTAGGTACTCGTGCGTGGTGGCTGAGCCATAGCCCATCACATACACCGCATCGCGCGCTATTTTTGCGTTTTCCACAGAGGTGACCACCAGGGCACCGCCCGTGCCCCCGCCCCAGGTAGAACACATCCAACGCCGCAAAGGTGTCGCAACATAAGGCGATGCCAACACTTTGTCGCGATCGATCTCGCCGAACCGGGCCTTTGCGGCATGCGGGTGATGCACGGCCCATTTCTGATTGGCAATAGAGACGTCGGCCAGATCCTCTTCCGTTATACCGAATTCGTGAAAGTAGCGGCAGGCAGCCTGCGCATAGAGGGAAGGGATCGTCGGACCGTATGGAATCTCGAATTGCGGATCAGCATCCGCTTCGGCGCCCATCGCGACCGCATCTACGAAGAGTTCCGTCGCATCGCTTTGCAGACACAGCACGTATTGAGCACGGCCGGCAGCAATCATCTGTGAGGCCATCGCAACTGTTGCGTTCAGGCCTGCACCATGCATGGTGATTTCGCTATTGATTGTCACGGGCATCTGCATGTGCGAGCAAAAGATGTTGCTCCACTGCGAGCGCTTGTCGGCCCAAGGCGAGCGGCCGGTAAACACCGCGTCGATCTGGTCCTTACCTATACCTGCATCTGCAAGCGCTTTGTATGTGGCTTCGACCGCAAGTTGCAGAGGATCCTTACGCTCGCGCACGGACGCGTAGGCATCTCCCATCCCGACAATAGCGGCTTGTGGCTTGGGTGTCATGCGCGCCCCTCAGTCTTTCAGTTCAGGCAGCGAGAGATTGATGAGCGCGTCGAGCTCCTCTCGTTGACGGAGCATCAGGAGACTCCACTCTCCCTTCTGCACGACAACTCCGTCCTGATTGATCGCTTTCATGAGGAACTTGATTACGCCGTACTTCTCATCCTTTTCCTTCTTGCCGATGACTTCGCACGCGGCATAAATGGTGTCCCCGATGAACACTGGCGCAAGGAAGCGCATGTTGTCGATGCCGTAGTTCGCCTGGATCCCGAGGCCAAACTGGATCAGGCCGGTTACGATCGCATACGTGAGCGACCCTTGTACTAGTCGCTTACCGAAGCGAGTTTTTGATGCGTACTGGACGTTGGAGTGTATCTCGATCCAATTGCCGGTCAGGGCACAGAAATTCACCACGTCCGTCTCCGTCACAGTCCGTCCCCCGGAACGGAAGAGTTGCCCTAGCTCTAGCTCGTCGTAGGTCTGATCGATGCGGTTCTTGATCTTGCTCATAGTTTGGATGTCTCCTAGGGTAAACCCAGTGGTGGTGAGTATTCGGGGTTTGTTACGTGATGCGCGAGCGCGGCCAGCAAATGAGGTTTGCTTGGCGTCTTTCGATCGCGAGCTCGGAGTTGTGTCGTTGATACAGCGTAAGAGATCAAAGGACGGGAACCAACTCGCAAATTTGGAAGGTGCAATTCTCATCCGGCGAATCGGTCAAGCGCGACTGCGACTGAGATTCCAACGTGTCTGCGCGGACGATATCAGCCACCCGGATTGCCGGTCCGGATCCTCTCGACGCGACGGTTGGTAGAGAACATCGAAATCTGCAGCAGCACGCGCGTGTGGCGCCGATGACCATCTGGCCACTTGCTCGAAGCGTTTGCGCTCTGCTCTGAGCTTCTGGCTCAGTCCTCTTAACGGTCAGCATTGCCTTCCACCACTCGTTGCCGGATTGTCGCGTGATCGGGAAGAGCGGGCCAGGCGTAGGACGGTCGCCGTGGATCGACCGATCTCGTGGGGCTCCGTTGCTCGAGCGCCGATAAACATGACCCTTGGTGCGCGCCATCGAGGAACGAGGCGACGAGGTCTTTGCTTCACGGGCAAAAATCCTTGTCACTTAACTGCGTATGCAAGCACTCGGCCAGTTCCTAGAATTCGCTATATCCGTGCGGGCGATCAGGTGCGAACAGCGAAGTGGTTGGCAGGACGCCTACGCCGCAGGGGGAGCGCCACTGAGGAAGCACCGTGGCGCTGCTGGTGGTGAAGAACTGGTGGCCGCGCGCAACGGGCTGATTCCGCTGGGCCGCATAGCAGCCGCTTGGTAGTCAATCGAAAGGAGCAACTTTATGCCACGACTGGAAATGCCATCTGAAGAGGCCATGACCTCTGAGCAGGCAGCTGTTTGTGCGGAAGTGATCAGCGGGCCGCGCGGAAAGGTGCCTGCGCCAATGATTGCCTGGTTGCGAAACCCGGACCTCGCAAGACGGGTGCAGAAGCTGGGCGAGCTGCTTCGCTATCAGACAACGCTCGAGCCGCAGCTCAGCGAGCTCGCCATTCTTGTATGCGCCCGGCATTGGACTGCACACGTGCAATGGAATGCGCATAAGGCAATAGCGCTGAAATCGGGACTCGACGCGCAAGTTATCGAGGCCATCGCGGCGCGTCGCGTGCCGGCCATCAGCGAAGACCGCATGCGTGCGGTCTACGACGTCTCTTCGACGCTCCTCTCGACGAGCCGGGTGCCTGAGCAGCTGTACGCGCGCGGCATTGAGCAGCTCGGCGAGCGCGGAATGGCGGAGCTTGTCGCGATTCTGGGCTATTACTGCCTCGCATCGTTCACGCTTAACACGTTCGAGTTAGGCCTGCCAAGCGGCGTTGCACCGGAACTGGAGGATCCGGACTATCTGGAGACGAAGACGGGCAGTTGACGCGGCTGGCAGTAGCGCGGATCCATCCGGACCGCATGCAGATCCCGGCCCAGTGCGGGACGAACATTCCAAATACAGACGGAGACATTCATGGGTTTTTCGCGCATGAACCGCCGTGACGCGTGCCTCGCGCTCGCTGGTTTGCTGGCCGGCGGACTTGCACCGGGTCTCGCGGCGGCGGACGAGTTTCCAGGTAGGCAGGTGACGTTGATCGTTCCCTATGAGCCTGGTAACACGGGAGACCTTTGGGCACGGATGGTCGCGCCGAAGCTTTCGGCGCTGTGGAAACAGCCAGTAATTGTGCAGAACATGCCGGGCGCGAGCACGATGATCGGCGTTGCCTATGTCATGCGTTCGAAGGCTGACGGTCACACGCTGCTGATCGGGAGCCTCAGCACCACCATGGCCAAGCTGACCAATGCGAACGTACATTTCGATCCCCAGGTCGAGCTCGCGCCCGTGCTCAAGTACCTCAAGTTCAAGATGGTGCTGGCTACGAATGCCGTTACGTACGCCAAGGCGAAAAATCTCCACGAACTTGTCACGCTCAGTGAGTCGGTGCCTGGCGGAATCTTCTACGGTGGCACAGGGCCGGGCACCGCTTTCAATATGAGCGCGGGCTTTGTTCTCAGGGGACTCGGTGTGAAGTATTCCGAAGTGAACTACAACGGCACGCTACCCATCATTCTTGCGTTGATTCGTAACGAGGTGCAGGTGCTCGAGAACACACCTGCGGCGCTGAAGGGGCATATCGCCGACGGCAGCATTTACCCTATCGCGGCGTTCGGCGAGGAGCGCTTCCCCGAGTTGCCGAACGTCCAGACAGTGCGTGAAGCGGGGTACAAAGGGTTTTACCCGGTCCTCTGGAATGGAGTGTTCGCGCCAAAGGGCACGCCGCCACGCGTACTCGACCGCATCGCCGCAGACATTCACGCCGTCTCGACGGCACCGGATATGAAAGATCGTATCGAATCGACTTTCTCCGGCTTCATACCCCAGTCCAACCCGCAGCTGTTTGCGCACGAGATCGAAACGGAAACGACGCAATGGCGCGACTTTCTTGCCAGCATCCATTTCACGCCTCACTAACCTGTCCCGATGGAGAACCCAGTGAAGATCAATACCTCCGATGCCCATGGCGTGGCGGTCGCCTTCCTCGTGCGACGCGGCATGTCCGAGGAACACTCGCGAATGGTCGCCGATCACCTCATTTACGCAATGCTTGCCGGACATGCGTACGCCGGCCTGCCTAGGCTCATTCCCATGGCCGAACGGCTGCGCAAGACCGGAACCGGCGGCACAATCCGGACCGTCAGGGAGACGGATAATTCCGCGCTGATCGACGGGGCGAATGTCAACGGCTACGTCACATCTGTCATAGCGATGAAGAAGGCTATGGCACTTGCGAAGGCGAGCGGCGTGGGCATTGTGGGCGTGAACAACAGCTGGTTCTCCGGACTGCTTCGCTATTACGTCGAGCCTGCCGCAAACGAGGGCTTCATCGCGATCCACGCCGCGAACTCGACGGCTCGAGTCGCGCCACATGGCGGCGCCGACAGTTTGCTCGGGACGAATCCGATCGCGTTTGCATTTCCCGGTGAGCCCTCGCCACTCGTGATCGACTTCGCCACCTCGCAGCTGATGTGGGGCGACGTCATTTACCACGGGCAGCTCGGCAAGCCGCTTCCGTCGGACTGCGCTGTCGACCCGCAAGGACGGCGGACCACGGACCCCGCAGCGGCGCTCGCTGGTGCAATTCTGGGATGGGGCGGTGCGCGGGGTTATAGCGTCTCGCTGGTCGTGCAGGCGCTTGGCATTCTCGCAGGCAGCGATCCCATCATTGGCGAGGCGGGTAAGTGGGGCTATCTGTTCATTACGATCAACCCTGAACTCTTGATGCCGGTCGACGAATTCAAGCAGCGCATCGGCGTCTTGCGTTCCTCCATCGAAAGCTCCCGTCCCATCGAGGGCGGCGGTCCCGTGAGGGTGCCGGGAAGCGCGACCGACGCGCGCCTGGCCGAAGGGCGTGCGCGTGGTTGGATCGAGATCGAAGAGGAAATCTATCGCCGCCTTACGGTGGAGTAATATCGCGAATCGCGACCGTCATCGCAGCCTGTCATGCCGTCCAGCAAAAGCGCTGAACGGCATTTTTTTTAGAGTTCGTGCCTGGGTAACGCAGACAGGAGTCAGGCGGCCACGGACAGGACGATCTTGCCAAAATGGGCGTTCGAACTCATTCGGTCAAGGGCCGCGGCGGCCTGTTCGAGGGGGAACACGCGATCGATCGGCAGACGCAATTTGCGCTCGGCAATGGCGGCCGACAGGTCGCGTGCCATCAGTGCCGTGAGGTCGCGAATCTCATCTACTGATCGCGTACGGAAAGTGACTCCGGTGTACGAGATGCGACGCAGCGCGTGCCAATTGAAATCTACGACACCCTCACTGCCTCCGAGCCGGCCGACATTGACGATGCGACCAAGCTTGGCGCAGGTCTTCATGGTCTGGTTGAAGGCCGGTCCGCTCACCTGGTCCACGATGACATCCACGCCCTTTCCGGCAGTCGCGTCAAGGATTCTTTCTACCCATTCGGGCGCGGAGGCATCCAGCGCATAGTCCGCGCCGAATTCCTGGAGCCGGCTACGCCTTGCGCTGTTCGTCGAAGTGCCGATCACGGCGCCTGCTCCGAGTAGCTTCCCGATCTGCATGCCCATGAGTCCGACACCCGAGCTGGCGCCGTGGATCATGAGTGTCTCGCCGCGCTGCATGCGGCCTGCCGTGACGATCGCATTGTGCATGGTCTGGCAGGCGAGCATCAGGACCGTTGCCTCCTCGAACGCGATGCCGTCCGGAATACGCATCGCGCGGCCCCGATCCGTAACGGCGTATTCCGCGTATGCACCGGTTCCTGTGCACATCACGCGGTCGCCTGGTCTCCATTCGGTCACGGCGCTTCCGACCCCGGCGATTTCGCCGGCCCACTCCATGCCAATCACCTTGCCATCTTTTGCAGCCACGCCTGAAAGATCGGCCCGATTCAGACTTGCCGCGCCTACACGCACAAGGATCTGGTCGGGCTCAGGGCGCGGCACGGGGGTGTCGCCGGGCTGTGCACCGGCGGAGGTTGCAAGTATCGCTTTCATGGCGGGTCCTGTCATTGTGGAGTCCCATCGAGAGACGCGTCTGCCACCGGCTGCATGGCGGCATTGCCTGGATAGAAGGCTGCACGGGTTCCGCCGTCAACAGGGAGCACTGTCCCGTTGACGTACCGGGCCGCATCGCTCAGGAAGAACAGGATGACATCGGCGATGTCGTCCGGTTCGGCGATGCGGCCGAGCGGCGATACACCCGTCGGCTTGTACAGCGAAGTGACATCGGTTTTGGCCGCGCCGTTCAGCATCGGCGTTGCCACGGTTCCGGGCGCTACGGCGTTGACGACGACGCCCGAGGGCCCCAACTCGACGGCGAGTACACCGGTGAGCAAATGGAGCGCCGCCTTCGTTGCTGCGTAGAAACCCGAGCCGGGCTTGGGCCGGATGCCTGCACAGGAGCCGACCATCACCACGCGCGCAGGATGGACAACACTCGAGCGCTCACGCAAAAGCGGAAGCGCTTCGCGCACTGTCAACCACGGACCCTTGACGTTCACGCCGAGCAGCAGATCTACATCTTCTGGCGTGTGCTCCTCGAGCGCTCCGACGCGAATCACGCCTGCGGAACAGATCAAGGCGTCGAGTTTCGCCGTCTGGCGGCGGACGGCATCGAATGCGGACCGGACGCTCTCGACGTCGGCCACGTCGCATTGGAGGTGATGCAGTCGGTTTTGCGAAGTCTGCAATGACGCATGCTGATCCGGTGCATGTTCA
Organism: Paraburkholderia sp. HC6.4b; assembly: GCF_014200875.1. Classification (NCBI taxonomy): domain Bacteria; kingdom Pseudomonadati; phylum Pseudomonadota; class Betaproteobacteria; order Burkholderiales; family Burkholderiaceae; genus Paraburkholderia; species Paraburkholderia sp. HC6.4b. The sequence continues at coordinate 309,917 of NZ_JACHDC010000001.1, read as the reverse complement.
CAAACGTCCAGGGACCAGACGGTCCAGTCGTGGGCAATCAGGCGTTCGACAGTACGTCGCCCGATCCCGGACGCGCCGCCTGTGACAACAGCAGTTTTGTTGGTCATGATTTCTCCGGTAGCTCGGACGAGCTTAGGGGTGTGTCGGCAGCGAAGTCAACGCACCAGTGTGCGAAGCTGCTTGCTCGCGCTCGCAAAAATGAGCGGGTACGGCAGGCGGGCCGAGTGTCTTGCCGCCGCGCGCAAAACTGCTTAACGGCTGGGCACATAGATCGGGCTTGGAGTGAGGCATACACTACTCTCGCACCATCATCTGGCTACCAGAGTTCATATAGTAAATATCGGAGACAAGGCACGACTGAGTCCTGTTCGCGAGCTGCCTGTATGGTCGAGGTGGTGCGCAGCGAACACGGCTTCGGAAGCTGTCTGGCAATTGGAGAAGGGACGAATGCCGAATCCATTGGTTTCGCTACCGAAGGACTATCTGGGTGGCGGCTTGATGATACTGATTGGTGCGAGCGCAGCTGGCATGGGCGCGACATACAGTATCGGAACGCTCCGGCAGATGGGGCCGGGCTTTTTCCCGGTCGCGTTGGGGGTCTTGTTGATGTTTGCCGGCACAGCCATTGCCGTTGCTGCTTGGCTCGAGCGTGCGCGTGCGGGTGTGGTCAAGCCCGAGACGTTGCCCCCAGAGTGGCGAGGGTGGGCGTGCATCGTTGGTGCGTTGATCGCTTTCGTCATTCTGGGCCGTTATGGTGGCTTGCTGGCCGCCTGCGCATCGGTCGTTTTTATCGCCGCGATGGGTGACCGCGACAATAAGCCGAAGGACGGCTTGCTGCTGATGGCGATCATGCTGGTGTTTGCGATCGTCGTGATATGGGGCGCGCTGCGAATGTCCTTTCCGCTGTTTACGTGGGGAGGTGCCTGAGCCATGCTGACCGATTCGCTCACAAACCTCTGGTATGGCTTCGAGATTGCGCTGCAACCTCACAACATCTGGTGGTCGTTCGTCGGTGTTCTAATAGGCAACCTGATAGGCGTTTTACCGGGGCTCGGCGCACTGACGGCCATCTCGATGCTCCTGCCGATTACCTATTCGATGCATCCGGTACCCGCGGTCCTGATGCTAGCCGGCATCTTCTACGGGTCGATGTATGGCGGCGCCATAGGTGCGATCCTGTTAAACCTGCCATCGCACCCGCCGCATGCGGTAACCTGCCTCGACGGGTACCCGATGGCCAAGGCTGGAAAAGGAGGAACGGCGCTGGGCGTCGCGATGTTTGCATCGTTCTTCGCCGCATCGTTCGGCATCGTCGTGATGATCATCGCCTCGCCGCTGCTGGTACGAATCGCCTTCGATTTCGGACCCGCGGAAATCTTCTCGGTCATGCTGCTCGGCCTTCTGGCGGGCTCCACGATGGCTCGCGGCTCGCCGCTCAAGGGCGTCGCCATGACGACGTTGGGATTGCTGCTCGGCATCGTCGGCACGGACGTTACTAGCGGCGTGCAACGGTTCACGTTTGGATTTCTGGAACTCTCTGACAAGATCGAACTCGTCGCGCTAGCACTTGGCCTTTTCGGTGTGGCTGATTTTCTCGTCAGTATCAACCGCATGCACGCGGTCACGTCGAGCAACAAGACGATGGACGTAGGCTTCAAGGATATGCTGCCGAGCAAGACGGAGATCAAGCAGGCTTTCTGGCCGACGATTCGCGGAACGTTGGTCGGCACGCTCTTCGGCGCAATGCCCGGGACCGGTCCGACGGTAGCGTCGTTCGTAGCGTATGCATTCGAGCGGAAGGTATCTCGAAAGCCCGGCCGCTTCGGCCATGGGGCACTCGAGGGCGTTGCAGCGCCGGAAGCTGCGTCCCATTCCAAGACGCAGGTCGATTTCATCCCGACGATGAGTCTCGGCATTCCCGGCGACGCGGTGATGGCGCTCATTCTTGGCGCGCTGCTGATTCAAGGTATTCAGCCGGGTCCCCAAATGATCAGGGAACACCCGGACATCTTCTGGGGCTTGATCGCAAGCTTCTGGATCGGCAATGTGTTGCTGATGATCATGAACCTACCGATGATCGGCGTCTGGGTCAGAATGCTGAAGATCCCTTACCGCTACCTTTTGCCGTTGGCGATGGGCTTTATCGCCATCGGGGTGTACTCCACGAATAATTCGCTTTTCGATGTTGGCGAGGCACTCTTCTTCGGCGTAGTCGGCGCGGTCCTTCTTGCACTCGACTTTCCCGTCGCGCCAATCCTGCTCGGCTTCGTGCTCGGGCGACCATTCGAAGAGAATTTCCGCCGGGCACTGCTGCTGTCACGCGGCGACATGATGATCTTCGTCGAACACCCGATTAGCGCCGTGCTGATCACGCTTTGCGCCTTGTTGCTGCTGAGTCAGATCTGCTTCGGGTTGCGGCGAGCGGTGATTCAAAGACGACTGAGCGCTGCCGCGCAGACGGGCCAGGCCCATCAACCGGGACAACTAGCTCAGGGCGGAATTGAGTCGATCGGCGTGCGCGCCGCGCAAACGGCGAGCCGCCGCACGTCCGACATGTGAGTCCAGACATTGTGTGCTGCCGACGCCTACACGCATCGTTCTTATCCGTTCATTAACGCCGCTGCAGCGGCACTGGAAAAGAGGAAGAAAAGATGGCTTCCGTTTGCACCAATACAGTCACAGCAGATTTTACTTGCCTGGACGGATTGCTGCGGCGGCGACACAGCTGCCGAGCCTTTCTGCCGCAGCCAGTATCGCGAGATGTCATCCGGCAAATTCTGGCGACGGCGCAACGCACTGCATCCTGGTGTAATGCCCAACCCTGGCAGGTCCACATGGTGAGCGGCGAGCCGCTCGAGAGTCTCCGTAGCGATCTGATGGCCCGCGCCTCAGCGAACATCGCTCCGTCGCCCGAACTCGATTGGCCGCGCGAGTATCGCGGCGTTCATCAGACGCGCAGGCGAGAATGCGGCTGGGCCCTTTATCAAGCCACCGGCGTGCGGAAAGGCGATCGCGAAGCCGCGGCGCGACAGGGGAGAGAGAACTTCCGGTTATTTGGTGCTCCGCACCTCGCGGTCGTGTGCAGTGACGGTTTCCTCGGCACTCACGGGGTCATGGATTGCGGCGCCTGGGTGTCCAACTTCATGTTGGCAGCCACCGCAGTAGGCGTCAGTGCAATCGCACAAGCCGCACTGGCCTCATGGCCTGATCTCTTGCGCAAGCACCTCGATATTGGCGCCGAGAATCGCATCATCTGCGGCATCTCCTTCGGATTCGAAGACAAGGAGCACGTCGCCAACAGGTTCCGCACCTCGCGGGCACCGATCGAGGACGTCGTCGCGTGGGTGGAATGACCATCGCTGCGCGTAAAAAAATCTGGAGATTCCGGCTCCGGGTGGTCGGGGTTGCGCCGGTGTCTTTTATAGACAAACCCGGCGCAGACGCCACCGGCAACGACACCACACCGTGCAACGCGGCGACTGGTCGTCGGTCGTCGGTCGCCACGCGGTCCGTCAATTTCTGCCGAATAAGGCTTCCGAACCCAGGATGAAGGTTTCGAGGCCCGTTAGCGCGCCCAATTGAAAGATCGTCAGGATCTCTTCTCGTGTAGCGCCGTGCTGCAGCGCATGGCGTATGTGAAGCGCAAGGCCCGTTCCATACATATGAGTAACGGAAGAGTCGATGGCAATGTAGATCAATTCTCGCTCTTTGGGTGTCAGCGAACCATGCTTCCACGGTTCAGTCGATAGTCCCGACAGCGCCTTGAAGTAATCCGGAAGCAGCCGCGCGATGGTATCGCGCTGTTCGTTCCAGAATCCGCGCGTCTTCACGAAGTCCTCTCGTATTTCTTCGATATCGGAGCGCGTAGATGGTAGCTCGGCGGCATCCGGCCCACGTGTCGCTCGCAGCTCCTCGAGGAGGATCGGCACGGCGAAGTAAAGCGCATGGTTGCTCAAGCCGACGATGGACAACAGGACGTCAATCACGTCGTGCTCCGATGCGCCGGCCACTCTGGCCCGTTCGACGTGCCGCCTGATAGCCTTTTCATTCAGCGCCGTCGCCGATGCATGCAGCGCAAGCAGCACGAGCTCCTTCATTCTAGGTGAAAGATGCTCGTCGCCGATAGCGACGCGCCAGAACCGGGCGGCGGCTTCAAATGACGTCGGGGCCGTCAGGCGCAGACGTTCCGGCACGCGCGGGTCATCGAAAGTGCCGTCGAGTTGGTCCTGGTCATAGTGCACATCGCCTCCTTATGCCGGTTGCGCCGGCGGGCTAGCTATTGATGGAGCGAATACCGCGGTCGCAGTTGTGGTTGCCGCCCGCTTTGGAAGGTATCGCGGTCAGTTCATGCCGCAGGACGTGAAGGTAGCGGGAACGCCGTGCCACGCATGGTTGTAGAAAAAGAATAGACGTGTGACTGGAGGCGCATCCAGCGTGTCTTAAGCAAAGCTCATTTGCGCCAGACAGAAAAAGTCGGGTTGGCGTCGTACCGCGGTAGATGCGCGCGGGCCGACGATTTTTGCGGCCGGAGCAAGACTCCTAACCGCCTCCGCGGGTAGCCGATGGCTAACACCGCTACTAGAATTTGTTCACACGGGCAAACCTCGAAAGGTTGCTTTGCCAGGCACAAACAAGGAACGAACGTTATGGAAGAAGTTATCTCTGTCTCCAGCAGCGCTGAGAGTGTGCATAGTGAGGCGCATCTGGTTCAAAGGTGGCTGTCTCGTCTCGAGCAGGCGCTGAAGTCGCTGAACCGCGACGCCCTGGGTCAGCTTTTTGCCGACGAATGCCACTGGCGTGATTTGCTGGCGTTCACTTGGAGCATTACACCGCATCAGGGGCGCGAGAGCATCGTTAACGAGCTCATAAGCAGACAGCACAAAATCCAGGCGCATCGGTTCGAGATTGCGGAAAACCGTACGCCGCCGCGCCGCGTCAAGCGTATCGGGATTCCAGTGACTGAGGCTATTTTTAATTTCGAGACAGCCGACGGCCGTGGTAGCGGCGTCGTGCGGCTCGTGGAATGCGAGCCCGAGAGGGCCTGGATTTTCATGACGTCGCTGCAGGAGCTGAAGGGCCATGAGCCGGCGGTGGGGGAGCGGCGTCCATCGGGCGCGGAATACTCTCGCCAGTTCGGCAGCCAGAACTGGGCGGAGCGTCGTGCGAAGGAGCAAGCGTTCGAAGATCGCGAGCCTGCCGTATTGATCATTGGCGCTGGCCAGACGGGCTTGTCCACAGCGGCTCGGCTTCGGATGATTGGTGTGGACGCGCTATGCGTGGAGAAGCTGCCTCGGGTGGGAGACGTGTGGCGCCAGCGGTATCACTCGTTAGCGCTGCATAATCAGGTGGCGCTGAACCACATGGCATACATGCCGTTTCCACCAACCTGGCCGAAGTACCTTGCGAAGGACATGCTGGCCAATTGGATCGAGAACTACGCATGGGCGATGGAGTGCAATGTCTGGACAAGCACGGCGTTTGTGAGCGGGGAATACGATGAGGCAGCTGGCCATTGGCATGCGACGGTGCGTCGCGCCGACGGGTCCGAGCGTGTGCTTCGGCCAAGGCATATCGTGTTCGCTAATGGCATCGTTGGTGCGCCCAAGCGGCCCAGGCTGGCAGGGCTCGAGGACTTCAAGGGCGAGGTCCTGCACACGCACGACTACAAGGACGGGGCACCCTGGCGCGGAAGGAATGCGCTGGTGCTCGGCGCAGGCACGAGCGGCCACGACATCGCGCAGGACCTGCATGGCCACGGCGCAAACGTCAAGCTAATCCAGCGTGGTCCGATCGCAGTCACGAGCCTTGACGCCGCATGCGTTACCTATACCACCTACTACGATGACGGCTTGCCTATTGAGGATTGCGACCTGCTGGCGTTGTCCGCTACCTACCCCATTGCGGTGCGAAATGCGCAGGCTGTGACGAAGCGGCAGCAGGAATTGGACAAGGTGCTGCTCGACGGTCTGCGCGCACGGGGCTTCAAGCTAGATTTTTGCGAGGACGGAACCGGGTACATGATGAAGGTGCGCCGTACGCACGGTGGCTACTATCTGAACTGCGGCTGCTCGGAATTGATTGTCAATGGGCAGGTCGGCCTGCTGCACTTCGAGGACATCGAACGCTTTGTCGAGGACGGTGCGCTGATGAAGGACGGGCGCGTGGAGAAGGCGGACCTGTTGGTGACCGCCACGGGCTATCAAAGCCAGCAGCACGTGGTGAGGGAATTGTTGGGTGCCGCGGTTGCCGAGAGAGTCGGTCCCATTTGGGGAATCGCGAAGGACGGCGAACTCAACAACATGTACAGGCCCACGGCGCAAAAGGGGCTATGGTTTCTCGGCAGCGGCCTATCGCAGGCACGCATTTACTCACATTACGTCGCCTTGCAAATCAAGGCCCGCGAGATTGGGCTCATTGCCTGAGCCGCGGTCGCACGGGCCCACGAGTTCGTGCACAGGGGTGACGCGCTCTTAACAATCTCCGCCCTGATCGCTTACAGACTCAAAAATGAGGATACGAGACATGCTGGATCTGACTGGTAAAGTGGCTTTCGTCGCAGGCGCGGGTTCATTGGGTGAGGGCTGGGGCAACGGCAGGGCCACGGCGGTGCTGATGGCTCGGCAGGGCGCCAAAGTGTTCGGTGTGGACATCAATGAGCAGGCATTGATTGACACGGCGGCGATCATGGAGCGGGAAGGTCACAAGAACTGGGCGTGGCAAAGATGCGATTTGACGTCCAATGATGACGTCAAGGCGGCGATCGACGCGTGCGTGGAACAGTTCGGTCGGGTTGATATCCTGGTCAACGTTGTGGGAGGGAGTGTCCCTGGTGATCCCGTGTCGCTCGGCGTCGACGCGTGGGATGCGCAGATGGACCTGAATCTCAAGACGGCGTTTCTCGGCTGCAAGCATGTGCTTCCCATCATGCTGCGGCAGTTTGAGGCTGAAGGCAAAGGTGGCGCAATCGTTAACGTCTCGAGCATCGCGCACATGAGCCATCAGGTCGGCGGACGCGTGCACGTCGCTTATGCGGCTTCAAAGGCTGGACTTATGGCGTTCAGCCGCTCGACTGCCATTGCCTACGTGAAGAAGGGCATACGGGTCAACACAGTCGTGGTCGGGATGATGGACACACCAACCGTCAAAACACGGATCACCAAGCAATTGGGCGTATCCGCCGACGAATTGAATGCCAACCGCAACGCCGCGATTCCTATGGGTTTTATGGGCGACGCGTGGGACATTGCGAATGCCATAGTGTTTCTCGCGAGCGACGAGGCGAAATACATCACCGCGACGCAACTCGTCGTGGATGGCGGCGTGACAGCGGCCAGGTAGGCGCGGCGACAAGGAGGACCCGATGACTCATGGTGCCTTTCAGCACAATCCGATCAGGCCAGAGTGGCTCGCCGCGCGAACCGAAGCGCCACTCGATCCCGCACTCCCGGTCGTCGACTCGCACCATCACCTTTATCAGCGTCCGGGTCTCAAATATCTATTCGATGACATGCTTGCCGACCTGCGATGCGGTCATGACGTGCGCGGAACAGTGTATGTGCAGGCGCGGACGATGTATCGGGCCGACGTTTCCCCGGCGATGAGCCCGGTCGGCGAGACCGAATTTGCCAACGGAGTGGCAGCGATGAGCGCCAGCGGGCTTTATGGCGATGTGCGAATGTGCGCGGCCATTGTGGGTTTCGCGGATCTGCTTCTCGGCGACGACGTCCGTCCTGTGCTGGAACGCCATATCACAGCCGGGGGCGGCCCAGCGTCGGAAGGCGGCAGATTCCGCGGCATTCGCCAGTCTCTCGCTTGGGACGGCGACGCCGCCCTATTCAATGCGGCAGCTTATTCGACCACCGAAGACATGATGGATAGCGCGCCGTTTCGGGCTGGTTTTGCGCATCTGGGTGAGCTTGGCCTCAGTTTCGATGCCTGGTTGCTCTTTCCTCAGATACCGCGACTAACGTCGCTAGCGCGCGCCTTTCCAGAGACGCCCATCGTGCTGAACCATTGCGGGGGAGTGCTGGGTATCGAGCGTTTCGCAGGTCGGCAGCAGGAGGTGCTCGCCGAATGGAAGGCTTCGCTCCATGACCTTGCCAAATGCCCCAACGTGATGGTCAAGCTCAGTGGTCTCGGTATGCGGTTATCCGGCTTCCGCTTCGAGGACCGGGACCGGGCCCCGTCGTCAGCAGACCTCGCCGATGCGTGGCGCCCCTGGTTTGAAACGTGTATCGAGGCTTTCGGTGCGGACCGATGCATGTACGGTAGCAATTTCCCTGTCGATAAGGGAAGCTATAGCTTCGGCGTCGGACTAAATGGCGTCAAGCGGATCGCCTCCAGTGCGAGCGCCGAGGAGAAGGCCGATTTGTTTTGGCGAAGCGCGACGCGGTTCTATCGTCTCCGATTGGACATGACCTCTTCGTGGCGCGTCGCATTGGCAAGCGCGGATGACTGCAGAGAAGCACGTGATGTCGGACCACAACACATTTAATCTGGATAACTGATGTTTCCCATAAACTTCCTGCGCCACTCGGCGCTCGTCTGTCCGGATGCCGTGGCGGCGATCGATGGTGATTGTCGTCTGACATATAAGGAATTGATTGATCGAAGTGATGCTTTGGCAGCGGGGCTACAGAACCTGGCAGGCAAAACACGGCCGACTGTCGCGCTGCTGGGACCCAACAGTGTCGAGATGCTGGTAGCGTTGATGGCGGTCCATGCCTGCGGAGCGATTCTGGTGCCGCTCAATGGGCGTAACGCCCCGCCTGAACTCGATGCGCAGATCGGCCGTGCCAAACCGGACGTGGTCGTCGTTCATCGAGCCTATCTGGACAAGTTCACCGCTGGTGATCGCCACGTGTCGGTCGTCGATGCATACCCGGGCGACGCGCGGGCCATGACTCTACTCGAGCGCAAGCATTGGGGGCAACGCGCTGAATGGAGTGCCAGCATTACAGACATCAACGCCATCAAATTTACAGGCGGCTCATCGGGCGTGCCTAAGGGGGTGTTGCAGTCTTTTAGATGCATCAACGCGCTAGTCAGTGCGGTCGTGATGACGTTCGAGCTGACACCGAACGATCGCTATCTTTGCGCTGCACCGATGACTCATGGGGCGGGGGCGTTCATCCTGCCGACGCTATCCAAAGGTGGACGTGTGGTGCTGACATCGAACGCGGCGCCCGGGCAGCTCCTCGACCTCATGCAGCGCGAGCGCGTAACGAGTACCTGGATTCCGCCGACGCTACTTTATAAGCTGATTGACGAGCAGAAGGCGCGGCCGCGCGAGCTGTCCCGCCTGGCCCACCTCATTTGGGGCGGAGCAGCTGCATCACCCGCCCGCCTGCGCGAAGCGCTACAAGTGTTCGGTCCAGTGATCGAAACTGCCTACGGCCAGACGGAAGCGCCCCTGATTCTGTCCGCCGCACGCGCGAGCGACATGGCGGACGAAAGGCGGCTCACGTCGGTTGGTCGAGTCGCACCTCTGGTGGATGTCACGATCCAGGACAAAGAGGGAAACCGGCTCGGCCCCAATGAACCGGGAGAGATTTGTGCGCGCGGAGATCTGCTGATGAGCGGATACCTTGATATGCCGGAAGAATCGGCGAAGGCGATCCGTGACGGTTGGCTCCGCACGGGCGACGTGGGTCTCGTCGATGAAGACGGATTTCTGTACATCAAGGACCGGATACGTGACGTGGTGATCAGCGGCGGGTTCAACGTCTATCCGTCGGATGTCGAAGCTGTAATCGCCCAGCACCCGGCTGTGTCTGAGGTAGTGGTATTCGGGGTACCCGACGACCACTGGGGCGAGCGCGTCGAGGCCGCCCTGGAACTCCGTGAGGGCCAGATCACCACCGAGGATGAACTCATCGCATTCTGCAAGGAGCGCGTTGGGTCCGTCAAAACGCCGAAGCACATGAGAATCGTCACATCGCTGCCACGGAGCGCGGTGGGCAAAGTCGTTCGCCGGGAAGCGCGGGCGATGGCAATATCGGGAGGTAACGCCTGACGCCTTTAATGCCAGATCACACTGACCGTATTTCACTGCACCTATACCACGCTTAGCCTCGGATTCAGGCGGAAATGTCTCGATTCCAGGCACCGAAAAGCTGAAACAGGAGACACGCTAGATGAATCAGCCTACTCGCACGCTCGACGTTCAGTTGTTTATCGATGGTGAGCGATTTTCACCCTGCCAGTGGTTGATACTGACGCTATGTTTTCTCGCGTTCGCCGCCGACGGTTTTGACAACGCGGCAATCGGCTACATCGCGCCGGCGCTGATCCGCGATTGGGGGGTGGCACGTGACGCCTTGGGCTCCGTCATGAGCGCGGCGCTGCTCGGCGTCGGGATTGGCGCGCTCGCCGCCGGTCCGCTGGCCGACCGCGTTGGCCGCAAGACGGTGCTGGTCTTGTCCATTGCTTGTATTGGTGTCTGGAGCCTCGCGGCGGCACAGGCACACACCATTGGTGTCCTGCTTATGTTCCGCTTCCTGACGGGGTTGGGGCTTGGTGCCGCGATGCCGACTGGAATAACGCTCACGTCGGAATACGCTCCGGAGCGCATACGCGGTGTCGTGGTCAACAGCATGATCTGCGGTTTCTCCTGCGGAATGGTCATTGGCGGCGCAGCGTCGGCGTGGCTCATACCGCATGCAGGCTGGAAGAGCGTGTTAATCGCGGGCGGCGTCGGCCCCTGCCTGATCGCGTTGCTGGTCGCTGTCGCACTGCCGGAATCAGCCCAATTTCTTGCGGTGCGCCAAGGCACGCATGCACGCATCGCTCGCATCCTTAAGCGGATCGCGCCGCAACAGCAGTTCGACAACTGCAGGTTCGTTGCCAGCCAGCGCGGCGAGCCCGCGCGCGGCGCGGCGCTTGCGCTCGTATTGTCCCGGCGCTATTTGCCGCGCACGTTGCTGCTCTGGGCTGCATATTTTTTGACGCTGGTCGTCTATTACCTGCTCGTCAACTGGATGCCGACACTTTTCCATGATGCGGGCTTTGACGCGTCGCGCAGTGCCTTGGTGACGTCCTTGTTCCCGCTTGGCGGGGTGATCGGCACCGTCATTACCGGCTGGTTAATGGATCGTTTCGACGCGAACCGCACGATAACGTTCGCGTACGTGTTGGCGGCCTTGCTGGTATTCATCGTGGGGCGGAGCGTCGGTAGCGCACCGGTGTTCTTTGGTGTTCTGATTTTCCTTTGTGGGATGGTCCTCACCAGCGCGGCGACTTCTACATCTGCTTATCCGGCCAGAGTCTATCCGACGCAGGCGCGCGCGACGGGCGTTGCATGGGTTCTTGGCGTCGGTCGAACCGGCGCTGTCGCCGGCGCGTTCCTGGGCGGTGAACTGCTCACCCTAGGTTGGCGGGCGGCAGACGTGTTTGGCCTGCTTGCCGCGCCGACGCTATTGGCTGGGGGGGCCGTGTACGCGGTTTCGATCTGCCTGTCGCATGCAAGGGGCGAGGAAGAGCCAACGACTGCAGCCGTGAAGCACTCCTAGCCAGGGCGTACCCCCGTCGTCACGGTATGCCGCAGGTGCGGCAGCGCATGACGGCTGTCCAATCGGCGAATCCCGGGAACAGTTTCGCAACGGACGAGTTCGCGCAAATCCAGACGTTTATAAAGGTCGTCGACGACGGCAGTTTTTCGGCGGCTGCACGTTGTACGAACTCTTCGGTCAGTTCGATTGCGAGACAGCTTCAGGCGCTCCAAGTTGAACTGGGTATCAGGCTTCTGAATCGCACTACTCGCGGTCTGGCGTTGACTGAGCCGGGACAAGTGTTTCATGATCGCGTCAGTACGATCGCAAGGGAATTCAGCAATGCCAAGTCGGAGGCGGCCTCGTTTCGGGGACCAGATCACTTCCTCACCTGCTGCAGCGATACCCGGACCTGGGCTTTGATATTTCACTGACTGACGAGCGGGTAGACCTCGTTTCGAACAATATCGACGTGGCCATCTGGGCGGCCGACATACCCGATGCGGAACTGGTCGCGAGACCTATTAGTCCAATCCGCCGGATTGTTTGCGGCTCGCCAGAATACTTCAGGCGGCGATGCATTCCGAAGACACCTGACGACCTGCGGGACCATATCTGTCTGCTCTATGCAGCGCGGTCGTACGGCAATATGTGGGCATTCTCGAGGAATGGTGCACGACAGGACGTTGCCGTCCACGGGAACCTGCGGTCCGATAATGGCCTGGTTTTGCTCTCCGCCGCGTTGGCAGGCACCGGCATTATCATGGTCCATGACTGGATGGTCCGGCTGCCAATACTAGGCGGTCAGCTGATGCGGGTGTTGGATGACTATGTCGTCAGTCCCACGCGCTGCAGACTCGGAGATGCATGCCGTTTATCCAAGTGGTCGCGGTCTTTCACGGAGGATCTTTATCCACTTCTTGATCGAATTGTTCCAGCCAGAAGAGGTGGCTGCCGGAGCAGCCGCTGTCCGGGAGCCGGGCTGCACGCATGGGAGGTACGGAGAGCCTTGAAGAGTTCAACCGCAAAATCGTGCTTACGCCCGCACATCATGTGGTTGAGCGTGCCAACTGTCGTGGCACGGGTCGGTAGATCTTAGACGCTCGCTGATTGGAGCGATGCTGGTTGCGGAGCTGGCTAGTTGATCAGAGGCCCGAGCACGTGAACAGCCGTGGCGGCATCTTCAACGCCAAGCAGTCCACCCCCGTTTTCGATAATGCCAAAGCGGGCCCCTGCCACCTGTCCGGATCCCGCTTCACCCCGAAGTTGTGTCACTACGTCGTGGATCATTACCAACCCGGTAGCACCGATCGGATGCCCCTTCGAGATGAGGCCACCCGATACGTTGATCGGGATTCGCCCGCCGAGTGAGGTCTCACCGGAAAGTCCCATTGGTCCGCCATCGCCACGGGCGCAAAACCCCAGGTTTTCGGACTGCAACACCTCGGCAAACGCCGTTGCATCATGTAATTCGGCCAGACTCATGTCATCCGGACCTGCCCCGGCTTGCTCATAAGCTTTGCGCGCGGCGATCAGTCCCGAATGGCGTTCGTAGTCGTCCGGGTCGCGATCTGAACTGCTTACGATTACGGAAGCCGCCACCTTGACCGCGCGGCGTGAACCGAGGTGCTTCAGCGCCTTTTCGCTCATCAGCACAGCGGCGGCGGCGCCGTCGCTAATGGGTGAGCACATTGAGCGCGTGAGGGGCCACACGACAGGAGCGTCGTGCAGAACCTGCTCGGTTGTCATGGGCTTGCGATACTGCGCGTGCGGATTATGAACGGAATGGCGGTGATTCTTGGCAGCGATTGCCGCGATTTGCTCAGCAGTAGTACCGAATTTTGCCATGTGCTGACGCGTCAGGCCGGCGTAAATATCCATAAAAAAACTGCGTCCGGGTGCGCCGATTCGCATGTCGTCCTCCACGCTTGGTGGCACAGCCGACTTGCCGAGATTCGCCAGGCGCTCAAACGTCTCGTTGACGAGGTGGACATCCGTTCCGCCATTGAATGCCTTGAACATTGCTTCCTTTTTTTCCGGATAAAAGAGCTTGTCCGCACCCACAGCGAGCACGATGTCATGCTGGCCGGCCAAGATGCTCGTCATGGCCTGGTTGAAAGCCGTGCTGCCGCTGGCACATGCGTTCTCCACATTGATAATGGGAATGGTTTGAACTCCAATAGCTTTCAAGGCGCATTGCCCACGGATGGAATTTTGCCCCTCCATCTGACCTTGACGTGCGTTGGTGAACCACGCGCCTTGCACATCTTTGAGTTCCAACTGGGCGTCCCGCAGTGCCAAATTGACTGCTTCGCGAACCAGATCTTTGACCGACTTGTCCACGAACTTCCCGAGATTCGTCATTCCGACGCCCACTACATATGCACTAGTCATTGGTATTCCATCCTTTCGTATGCTCCCGGAAGCCGATTTCTCAGAGTATTTCGGGAGCAAGGTAATTTGTTAAGGGTCCGCTGCGCTTCGCGACTTAAGACAACAAACATGCTTCGATTCTAGGCGTGTCCAGTCCGCGTGGGCTGTCGTTAAGGCGGCAAGGTTCTTTGTCCCCGATGCAAAGCCGCCGATTGGACGGAAGCGACTAATCGACCCAGTCGCCCATGCGCGCGGATCGCTTTACTTCCCTTGCGAATATGATCTCTTCGTTGTCAAAACTTCGAGTACTGGCAACCGTAGTAGCCGATCGATGGTTGGTCTTGCGCAATTATTTTTGGCCGCGTGCCGTGTTTTTCAACGGCAAGCCACTCCTGCGAACATTCGCGTGAGCGATGAGCTCGCAGAAGCCACTCCTGCGAACATTCGCGTGAGCGATGAGCTCGCATTTTCATACGTTGTGGAATTGATTCTGCAGATCCGTACATTTGCCGATGGGGAGTGAATCTGCAACGCGCGTTGCGCTAGTTTGGCGGCACGTCGGCCAATAAGCAGGGGGCGTCGGTTGAAGCCTCTTCGCCATGAAACAAATGCACAAGGAAGTCGACAAAGATTCGAACTTTGCGTGAAAGACCGCGGCTGCTGGGATACACCACATACAATTCGGAATCTTCTGCTCTCGGTCGCACGGTATACTCGCTCATTGTTCTGGCAAGTTCATTTCTAGAGACTGGAAGCCGGACCGTCCATTCTTGGGCTACGAGGATACCGATGCCCGCCATTGCCGCGGAAATCAGAACTAAGCCATTGTCCGAGCGGAGGTTGCCGTTGACCTCGATATCCTCCCGCGTGCCGTTCTTTGTAAACTCCCAGATGTTGCCGTAAGAACGCGCTGCGTAGAGCAAGCAGTTATGGTGGCGTAGGTCTTGTGGGGTCACGGGGACGCCGTGGCTCTCAAAATAGCCGGGCGAGGCACAGACGATCCGTTCACTGCGAGTCAGGCGCCTTGCGACAATTTCCGTGTCGGGTATATGGCCCATCCAGACAGCGATGTCTATGTTATTTGCTATAAGGTCGGGGCGCTCATCCGTCAACGAGATATCGAAACCCAATTCTGGGTACTGATTGACAAGACGGGGGAGCGCCGGAACGATAATCGTTGTGCCTGTTGAGACTCGCAGCGACACCCTCAGGACTCCCTTGACGCTATCCTGGAAGGACGTGGCTTCTGATTTCGCGTTGCTTAGCTCTTTTGAGATGGTGCGAACCCGCTCAAAAAATAGTCTGCCAGGCTCAGTCAGCGACAAGCTACGTGTGCTGCGGTTAAGGAGCCGTATGCCAAGCTCTTCTTCGAGCGACTGAATTTGTCTTGCTACCGCACTAATGGAGGAGTCGGTGCAACGGGCTGCAGCCGAAAAACTGCCGGCTTCGACCACCTTAATAAACGTTTGAATGCGCGTGAAGTCGTCCATCATCCAACCCGGATGCCTATTTTGAAGAGATTTCTTGCCAGCGAAGCGTACTCGCGAGCGAAAGCGTTCCCGATTTACCTGCAATTCCACAGCAGACATTGATCGTCGCGCGTTGTCAACGAGGACTCTCCCTATACGCGGAGCCGTCCCGGGGAGCGTCGGTGATCTGCACCCGCGACGCCTTTGGCATAAATATCACCTCAGGTATGACGAAAGGTTCGAGTGCGTCATTTGGTTTGGATGCGTCCTGATCGGAACGCTTGCTGAGACAATCCTCGCTGTATTCGCGCCACGCCGGCAAGACGCCTTCGCTACCACGATCGCGGGCGGGGCATCAACGGCGGGAGGTCGCCGATACGCTGCGCGCGACGCGATGTTGGGAAACGTACGCGGAACCTCCCGCAGCTGCGGATTGCTGCGTCGCAACAACGGCGTCGCATTTTTGCGAAAGACGACAAGCACCTTGGCCTGAAAATGGGCGTGCGCAGTCTGGACTCAGTCGCAGCGCATTGGTACGCTTCCTCAAAAGAAAGACATCATCTTTTGCAAGAAACTGAACCGCTCAATAAGGTGCGAGATAGCAAATCGGCAGGAATGCTTCGCGCACACGTTCTCAACAAGGGACGCAGTATGTCGATGCATTCGCGCTGCGATGATGAGAAGGAAAGCGAAATGATTCGCGCACTCATGTTGTGCCGGCCGACAGTGTACGAAAACTGGAAAGATCTCTCGCAAGCGCATCCGACGCGCTGATTTTTCGGCCTCGAAGCTTTTATTGGGAATGACCTTTCAAGTGGGCCATACACAAACGGCACCGACACTATCTAGGGAATTTTAGTTTATGGACTTCGATCTCAATGAAGATCAGTTGTCGATTCAGTCGTCAATCGAAAAGATCTGCGAGAAATTCGACGACGATTACTGGTTGGAACGCGACCGCAATGGCGGCTTCCCTCATGACTTTTATCGAACGCTCGCGGAAAACGGTTGGCTTGGCATTGCGATGTCCCCTGACTATGGCGGTGCGGGATTGGGGATGACGGAAGCGGCCTTTATGATGCGAACCATTAGCGCGTCAGGGGCCGGCCTATCGGGAGCTTCGGCCGTACACATTAACATCTTTGGTCTTAACCCAGTACAGGTGTTCGGAACCGACGAGCAGAAGCAAAGGTTCTTGTCGCCGCTCATCAAAGGAGAGGACAAAGCCTGTTTTGCAGTGACCGAGCCGGACGCGGGACTTGATACAACACACCTGAAGACCCAGGCGGTGCGAGACGGCGATCACTACGTCATCACGGGAAGAAAAATCTGGATTTCCACCGCCCAGGTGGCCAACAAAATGCTGATCATCGCGCGTACGACCCCGCTCGACCAACTAGCGAAACCGACGGACGGGTTGAGTCTCTTCTACACCGACCTCGACCGCAGTCGCGTGGAGGTGCGCGAAATCGAAAAGATGGGCCGCAAGGCCGTCGATTCCAATATGTTGTTTATCGACGGATTGCGGGTTCCGAAGGCCGACTTGATCGGTGTCGAGGGACGAGGTTTCCAGTACTTGCTGCACGGGCTGAACCCCGAACGCATATTGATTGCAGCCGAGGCCATTGGTCTCGGGCAAGCGGCATTGCGTCGCGCTACTCAGTACGCAAAGGAGCGGATCGTATTCGGCCGTCCAATCGGGCAAAACCAGGCAATTCAGCATCCTCTGGCACAAGCGTGGATGCAACTGGAGGCGGCCAACCTGATGGTGTTGAAAGCGGCGACTCTTTACGACGCAGGCAAGCCCTGCGGTGCCGAGGCAAATAGCGCTAAGTACCTCGCTGCCGAGGCGGCTTTCCAGTCCTGCCAGACAGCGATCGCTACGTTGGGCGGAATGGGGTATGCGAAGGAATACCATGTCGAACGATACCTTCGGGAGTGCATGATCCCTCGGTTGGCGCCCGTGAGCCCTCAGATGATTATGTGCTTTATCGCCGAAAAAGTGCTGGGTTTGCCCAAGTCCTACTGAACTTGGTGAGCCGCCGTGCCTCGGCGACATTCCGCCGCTGGTAGCGGACGTCTCATCGCGTTTGCGATGTCAGGGAAGTGTCGGGCACGCGCGGCCAGGGAGTAGGAGGGCGGCGCCCTTGGTCAGTGTCCTAGGTGGAGGCTTCCCGTCACGGCTATCGATTACTTGGCAACCGACCATCGGGCACGGCCTTGACGCACGTGCGTCACATTCCAGCGAGAGCCCGGTTCTGACGTACGGAACAATGCAATGCGCCGCGTTGACGATATCGGCCACAATGTTCACGATGTTTGCAACGGAATTCGAGAGAGAAAAGCAAGCGTTGATAGCGGAGCATACGGAGTCCTGCGCATGCTGTTCTGCGCTCGGATTCGGTCGTTTAGCGCGGCCAATGAACCGGCGCCGGTCCCTCGCGATTCGAAAGATTTCGATCGGCACGCGCAAGCGAGCAGATCACACATCCCCCAATTACCGACGAACAGATCCTATGAATGCCCGAGTGGAATCGAAAACGCCCACGCTGTTCTCCGAATACCGGCTGCGCGATGTGATGTTCCGCAACCGTCTCGTCGTCTCGCCCATGCAAATGTACATGACTGGGCCAGACGGCATTGCTACGGATTGGCACTTTCAGCACCTTGTGAAATGGTCACTCGGGGGGTTCGGGACGGTGTCCACTGAGGCGTTGATGATTGACCCGTTGGGGCGCAACACCTATGGGGATTGCGGCATTTGGGGAGATGAACACGTCGCTCCGCTTCGCCGCATCACTGATTTCCTCCATGAGCGCGGATCGCTCGCGCTTGCGCAGATTCATCACGCCGGCCCGAAGGCATCCCGTCAGCGACCTTGGGAAGGTCTCGGTCCCCTTGGCGAGGCCGAGGCTGCGCGCGGGGAAGCTCCGTGGCAGCCGGTGAGCGCCTCGGCCACCGCTACACTGCAGGGTTGGCACCAACCGCGAGCACTCACGGCTGCCGAGATCGACGTGATCATCGAGAAGTACGCAGCGGCGGCCGAGCGCGCTGATCGGGCCGGCTTCGACGTGCTGGAGGTCCATGCGGCGCACGGATACCTGATTCATTCATTCCTATCTCCCCTTACTAACTTCCGGCAGGACGACTACGGAGGCGGTATGCGAGGCCGCATGCGAATCGCGCTGAAAATTGCACAGGCGGTACGCACCCGATGGCCGGCTGGCAAACCGCTTTTCTTTCGCCTGTCGGCGGTGGATGCTACGGAGCCGCCCAACGACGGCTCGATGTGGACTTTAGAGGACAGTTGCGTGCTAGCACGTGAGCTCAAAGCCCGCGGCGTCGATGTCATTGACTGTTCCTCGGGCGGCATCCGCTCGGCGAATTCTGTCATGGATGTTGCGAAGAACAGATCCAAGCTAAGGCGAGGCTTTCAAGTGCCCTATGCGAGAGCAATCCGCAGCAAGGCGGGCATTCCGACGATGGCGGTGGGCGTTATCCTCGACGGGCCGCAAGCGGAGGAGATCCTTCAAGATGGGAGCGCAGACCTGGTCGCGATCGGGCGCGAGGCGCTGACCGATCCCCATTGGGCGCTGCATGCGGCACAAGCATTGTCGGCAGATCCTGAATGGCATTTGTGGCCGCGGTCTTACGGTTACTGGCTTTCCTACCGAGACCGCATCGGAATCGAATAGGCCGGTTTGTGCTTTCACTTGCCGGGTACCGAAACGTTGCGAGTAGGAAATCATCATAATCGTTGTGACTTACTGAGGGACTTGATCAAGCTGCCGGTGCATGTGAGGTTCTACACGACAGGAAAAAAAGACAAGCGTATCGCAGCATATGCTTGCATGGACGGCCTCGAATCCCAAGTACGACATCTGTAGCGTCCTATTTCATCTCGCGGAACGGCAGAAGAATGCTCCTTGACCATCGCCCTGCTGCGCTTCAATCATTGCTGGGAGACGAGTCGCAAATGACAGGAGTAGCGATACGATGAATACGCCCCTCGCATCGGACGAGCCCTCTCGGGGCGTGGCGGGTCAGACCGGTGCGAGCGCCGATGGCGGTGCCGGCGCAGCCGACTTTGGAGACATGTCTGCCCCGGAAGGAATTTCCGGACGTGTAATCGCGGACATTGCCGCGGCGCGGCAAATGGTGAGGTCCGGCGTCTTCGACATTCACGCGCACTCTGACGTAGAAGTCAGTCGTGAAAACCGCCGGCGCCCATCGTCGCATTGCGCCCTTACCACCACGGCGGGCGTACTGTCGTATCGGCATCGAGGTTGTCGTAAGGGACACAAAGTCGCCGACATCAACCTTATCAAGTACGCGAATCGAACGCTCGATGGGCCGGCGGCGCACGATCCGACCACAGGTGGCCGGCGTCTTGTGCAGGCCGCGGTCGGCTACATCGTTGAATTCGTGAACTGCCCGTGTATCGCAAGGCGACCCGACCGGAGCACAGCATGTACGGGTCCGGAATAGCAACGAGTACGCGTTTATCCACCCGCATCGACAGCGTTGCAAAGATAAAAGGTACAAATTGAATGTCACTCAACGATAAAGTCATCGTCATTACCGGCGCGTTCGGGCAGCTCGGGCGCGCAGTGACGGCCGAAGTGCTATGTCAAAAGGCGAGAGCCGCGCTGCTCGACATCGCTGAAGAAGACGCACCGAACCGCGCGCACTTTTGGCGCGTCGATCTCGCCTCGCTCGCGGATACGCAAATCGCGATGGGCGCGATCGCAGCGGAGTTTGGTCGGATCGATGGACTCGTAAACGTCGCGGGAGGCTTTACGTGGCAGACCCTGGAGAGCAGCAGCGATCTAGCAGCATGGCACCGCATGTACGAGATCAATGCGATGACATGTGTGACCGCATCGATGGCCGCTTTGCCGTACCTGCTGAAGGACGGTGGCCGGATCGTCAATGTTGGAGCGGCGGCCGCTGTTCGTGGCGCAACAGGGATGGGGCCCTATGCGGCGGCCAAGTCGGCGGTCGCGCGCTTTACCGAATCGCTTTCCGACGAGATAAAGCACCGCAACGTGGCCGTCAATGCCGTTCTGCCTAGCATCATCGATACACCGCAGAACCGCGCGGACATGCCGAACGCCGATTTCAGTGCATGGGTGACGCCGCAGGACGTCGCACAGGCCATTGCGTTTCTTCTGTCGGATGCGGCCCGGTCCATTACGGGCGCGCTGCTGCCGGTGACAGGGCGGATCTAACGAGCGCTAACCGCCGCTTCACACCGTGGTGCTCGTTCGGTTTGTCGAAATAGCGCATCGCATAGCGTAGTTGTCCAGATGTTTATCGCGTTTTATGAGTGGGAAATTTTTCGCGCTGCGGGACGCCAATCCGTGCTGCCGGTGCGCCAAATTCAAGCCACGAAACAATAACCGTTGAGCTCGGAGGAGACGATGAAAGATTCGACGCATACCTTACCCGCCGGCAGCCCGGTCGACAGCCCGCTCTCACACGCATCGTCAGGCGGCACCGTGCTTGACAGCGCCTACTCCTGGTACGCCCTGTTCATCATGGCTGTAGCTTGCGCGCTGTCCTATATTGATCGCCAACTGCTGAATCTGCTTGTCGATCCTGTTCGCCACTCACTGCAGATAACCGATACTCAAGTAAGCCTGGTGCAGGGCGCGGCGTTCGTCTCGGCCTATCTGATTGCCGTTCCGATCTACGGACGCCTTGCCGACACCACGAATCGTCGCAACGTTCTTGTGGCTGGCATTTGCGCGTGGAGTGTTTTTACCGCGCTATGCGGACGCGCTGAAAGCTATGGAGAGCTGTTCGCCTTTCGCTTTTTCGTCGGGGCTAGCGAGGCTTGCATCATTCCTGTTTGTTACTCTCTGATTGCGGATTATTTCTCCGCCCAACGGATGCCGCGCGCGGTAAGCCTCTTCCACGTCGCGCCGCTGGTTGGTAGCGGGGTCTCGCTGGTTGTCGGCGGCCTTGTTTTCGCCTTGGCGAACAACGTGCGCACCCTACTACCCATCCTGAACACGCTCGCCGTATGGCAAATGGCGTTCGTCCTGATCGGTCTACCAGGCTTGCTGGTTGCCGCCGTCGTCTTCTTAACCGTGCGTGAGCCCACTCGCTCGCAGGCAACTCATCCGAAGGCCGCGGACCGGCCTTACACGGTCCGCGAAACGGCGACATTCATCTGGACGCGTCGCGGATTCTACGTGCGGTTCTACCTAAGCATCGGTATGTTCGCAATTGTGATTCTGGGCTTGCCCGCGTGGCTGCCTACGTTTCTTATTCGCGTTCACGGCGCGGCACGGGCTACCATCGGTTTCCAATTTGGGGTGGTGGTAATCATCTGCGCCACCGTCGGTATCTTGATCGGGCCGTGGATCAGCTCTGCGATTTTCGAAAAGCGTGGCCGCAGTGACGCATTGCTGCGTACGGCGGCATGGTCCATGATCGCTGCGGCGATCTGCTGCGCCGCGGTGCCATTCACGCCGGATGTGACGAGTACTCTGGCGGTGACGGCTGCCGCAGTCTTTTTCTTCAGCCTTCCGACCGGCATCATGCCAACCACCATACAACTGGCCACCCCGAGTCGCATGCGGGGCACCGTCGGGGCGTTTTACACCTTCTCAAGTCAATCAATCGGATTCGGCCTGGGCCCGACATCGATCGCGCTCATGACGGACAAAGTCTTCCAGGATCCGAAGATGGTCGGATCTTCGATCGCGATCGTCTGTCCGATCGCATCGGTCATTGCGTGCTGGTTGCTGTTCTCGAGCTTGAAGCATTATCGCAGGCTGCTCGAAGAGCGGAAAGCAAATGGGGCGCTGAACGCTGCTTAGTCATTCAGATTTGAGGAAAAGATTGTCGCAGCGCTGCGCGGCATTGCCGCGCTCGCGTATTCGATAAGAGATACTTTGTTGTATCTGCGGGGCGCGTAACGGTGACGTACACGCAGTTGGTCGCATTGTTCGACGTTCTACCGCTCGCACAGTCCGTCGAGAACTACGAGGTTCGAATGCCGGGGCGCTTCCGGGCTGGCAAGGCGTCAGCGTATTTCGCGCGGGCCGAACGCGACCGCAGAAGAGTGTTGATCGCTTTCATTGATGGTCACCGGTCGGGTGAATCGTGCAGAGCCTATCAGCACAGTGCTGTCGATCGCTCGGTTGACGTTCTACCCGTCTTCGTCCCGATCGCGGAGCCACGTCGACTGGCACGACGGTCAGTGCGATGCGCTGTTCTGCCATCTTGGCTTCACTATCAACTGTCGCACGACGGATTGCGGACTGGAGGGTATTGAACCGGGCAAGCACAAACCTCGTGTTGAATGCGCCTGAGCGGTGCGCTGCATGGAGAGCGACCATGCTGAAGGCAACCAACAAGTGCATTGAACCGGGCCGCGGAACGCGTTAGGTATATGTTCGGTACCCCTCCTAGCTGCTGGCAGAAGCGGGCATCGCGCGCCGAGGGGCAGCGTCGTGCGTGATTCCTACGATCTCACGGGCCGAAGAGAGATCCACCGGCCAGAGCCGGAGCCACTTACCATAAGCATCCGCTGGAGGGCCGATTGCAGCATAACCCCAGAAAAAACGTCTCGGGGATTGCCGGTGCGCTTTAAGAGAGACCGCTGCGGATTGCGGTCATCGTGCTTGTATTCAACGTAACGTACCCGCCGATACGCCGCTTTCTGGTCGATTGCTGATGTTGCAGCCGCGCCCGCTCAGTCCGGCGAGCGTAGGCTGCGGATCCTCCGTCCGTCGTTCATGTCGCCGTAAGCCGCCCGTACCGTCGATACGAGCATGATCGGTGGTTTGCTGATGCCACGCCTCCTTCGTTGCTCTTGTCGGTACTTGTTGTCGGGTCAGGAGGCGGACATGCCGCCATCGATCGCGATCACCTGACCTGTGACTGTCTTCGATTCGTCCGATGCCAGCCAAACGGCCATCGTCGCGATTTCCTCCGGCTCGGTTAGGCCTAGCAGTTGACGCTCGCAGGTCTTGTTAAGCAGATCTGGCTGGGTCTGCAGCAGGCTCTTAACCCTCTCGGTCATTGTTACGGCGGGGGCCAGCGCGTTGACGCGGATGCGGTGCGGAGCGTATTCCACTGCCATCGAACGCGTGATGGCCGAAATGCCGCCCTTGGCCGCCGTGTAGGCGTCCTTGCCGCGGGTCCCCACCAATGAGAAGACCGAGCTGCTATTAATTACCGACCCGCCGCCGTTGCGCATCAACGCCGCGATCCCGTATTTGCATGTCACCCACGTGCCAAACAGATCGAGACGAATCGCGCGCCAGAATTCATCGACCGGACAATCAGTAACCTGCGCATCGACGGAGGTGGATCCACCGGCGTTGTTGTAGAGCACGTCGAGACGCCCCCAGTGCGCGGTTGCGGCCATGATCGAGGTGCGCACACTGTCTTCATTCGTCACGTCGGTATTGACGTAGAAAGCCTGACCGCCCGTGGCCTGGATAGCGTCCGCGCAACTGAGCCCCAACGCTTCATTGAATTCGGCGATTACCACGCGCGCGCCTTCAAGAGCAAAGCGCTGCGCGGCGGCGCGACCAATTCCGCTGCCGGCGCCCGTAATGTAGGCAACTTTGCCGGCCAGCCGTGCTTGTGCGACCGTCATACGGCACCTCCCGCAAGACCCGCCGCTGCGATTCGCGATGCGGCCTTATCCGCCATACCCGTCGCAGTTGTCTCACGGGTCAGCACGAATCCGAGATAGCCCGCAGCGGCAACCTCCTCGCACTTCTTTCGGTAATTGCCATGTCCGCCAAGGTAGGGTAGGAAGAGTTGCGGCTTGCCGGGCACATTGGCGCCGCGATACCAAGAATTTGCTTTTTCGTAGAGCGTGCGCGACACGACGTCTTGCACATGCTGCATCCAGTTCTCTTCGGCGCCCTTGTCGGCATCGATCCGAGTGATACGGTTTGCGCGCAGATAGGTCATGCAGTCCGCGATCCAATCGACGTGCTGCTCGATGCTCATGGCCATGTTGGCCAGCGGGCCCGGGCTGCCGGGGCCGGTGACGGTAAAAAGGTTGGGAAATCCTTCCGCGACCAGCCCCAAATAGGTCTTGGCACCAGCGGCCCACTTATCGGAGAGCTTGCGACCGCCGACACCGCGCACGTCGATGTGCGACAGCGCACCAGTGAAAGCGTCGTAGCCGGTGGCGTAGATCAGCATATCGAGTTCAATCAGTCCCTCGCTGGTCTCGACGCCCTTAGGAACGATGCGAACGATGGGGGTGGACTTCAAATCGACCAGTGATACGTCGTCGCGATTGAAGACGCTATAGTAGGTGTCACTGAGACAGGGACGCTTGGTGCCGAAAGGGAAACCATAGGGCAGCAGCTTCCGGGAGGTCTCCGGATCCTTGACAATCTCGCGGATCTTGCTGCGGATAAACTCAGCCACCATTTCGTTGGATTCGTCGTTGGCGAGAATGTCACCGTAGCATTGGCGGAACCCAAGCAATTGGCTGTTGATCCACGCGTTCTCGAACTTGGCACGGCGTTCCTCCGGCGTAGCGTCCA
This sequence comes from Paraburkholderia sp. HC6.4b, assembly GCF_014200875.1. Taxonomy (NCBI): domain Bacteria; kingdom Pseudomonadati; phylum Pseudomonadota; class Betaproteobacteria; order Burkholderiales; family Burkholderiaceae; genus Paraburkholderia; species Paraburkholderia sp. HC6.4b. Next base: position 285,056 of record NZ_JACHDC010000001.1, on the reverse strand, counting down.
GCGCGGACTCGTTCGCCATTGGTGCCGGAATGCCGAAGCGCGTGATACGGCTCAAGCTGCGGCGCTCCGCATACGTAGCGCGCGCGCGCTGGCGCATCTCGAGTGTGAGCGGGTGGTTCTTGGCCGGCACGACGAACACCGCGGTGCGCTGGAACACCGTGAGATGTTTGCACTTACCGGCCAAGGAGTGGACCACCTGGACGCCCGAGGAGCCGGTGCCTATCACTCCGATGCGTTTTCCCTCGTAGGTGGGTTCTTGCCGCGGCCAGCGGCCGGTGTGGTATGCCTCGCCCCTGAAGGTCTCAATGCCGGGTATTTCTGGCGGCTTGGGCACTGAAAGTCCTCCCGTGGCTGGCACCAGGAAGCGGGCTTTCCGAGTCTTGCCATCTGAAGTGCGCACAAGCCAGAGGTTGTCCGCTTCGATAAATTCAGCCGCCTCCACGCGGGTGTTGAACTGAATCTGCTGACGCAGCTTGAACCGGTCGGCCACGTGCTCCAGATAAGCCATCAGTTCCTGCGCCGACGGATACCGCTGGCTCCATTCCCATTCGTCCTGCAGCTCGGACGAGAACGAATATGAATAATCCCAGCATTCCAGATCGACGCGGGCGCCAGGGTAGTGGTTCCAGTACCACGTGCCGCCAATGCCGTCGCCGGCCTCGAATGCCTGCACCGAAAAACCTGCATCGCGCAGGCGCTTAATGGCATAAAGCCCTGCAAAGCCGGCGCCGATGACTACGGCGTCGACGATTTTGACTTCTTGACTCATCAGGCTACTCCTGGATCGGAAGTGAAGAGGTAAGCCGCTAAATGCGGGTTCATGCTGCGGCTGTAAGCTGTCGAAGTTGCCCGCAAACGAATTGCAGGCCATCACGGCTGCCGGGCAGTAAGCCCAACATCATCAGAAAACCATGCATTTGTTGCGGCGCGCGCCAATGGTGGACGACCACACCGGCCGCTTTCAGCCGTTGTGCGTACTCCTCGCCCTCGTCGCGCAGCACGTCGTGCTCGGCGGTGAGGACGATGGCCTCGGGCAGGCCGGAAAGATCGGCTTCGCGGCACGGGGATGCCAAACTAGAAAGCCGCTCGGACGGGTCGGGCAAGTAGTGCGACCAGTACCACTGCATGGTGTCGCGGTTTGTTAGCAATTGGTTGTCGCGATCGACATAGGACGGTCGGTCGAATCGGCAATCGGTGACCGGGTAGATCAGGAGCTGACCGGCCAACGCGGGGCCGCCTAGTCGCCGCGTTTGCAACGTCACGGCAATGGCAAGGTTGGCCCCGGCGCTGTCCCCACCGACAACCAGCGTCAGCTCGGATCCCAGGAGTGTCGCGCGAGATGCGTGCAGCCAGGCGACAGCCGTACACGCGTCATTCACCGGGCCGGGAAAGCGGTGTTCGGGCGCCTTGCGATATTCGACCAGAGCCACCGCCACATCGGCGCCCACCGCGATTTCGCGGCACAACGCGTCGAATTCCTCGACACTGCCAACGACCCAGCCGCCGCCATGAAAATACACCAGCAAAGCGCGTGGCGTTGCGCTCGGAACGAACAGACGGCAGGGCAGGGCCGCACCTTCCACGGGGATCTTCAGGTCGCGCACAGTGCGCACGTACGGGCCGCGCGCGACGACGGAGCGCAAACCGCTAAAGGCGGCGCGGGCCTCCTCTGGCGTCATCAGATGGCGTGGCTTGGTATTGCTGGCGGCAACCCTGTCGAGGAAGGTCCGAGTTTCAGCGTCGAGGCTCATCGGTTTGTCTCCGCATAGGCTTTGTCTTGTTCCTATTAGCGAGCAAACCGCACAGGAATCCAATAGGACCCGTGGCTCTGTCCCGTACTTTGGAACGAGTCTGATTGCGTCGGAGTATGGCTTCGAAGTACGGAACGATGCGCTGCCGCATGTTGTCTGTCGCCTGTGTGCTGCCGAAGATGTCGCTTTGAGTGTTGCACACGAAAGGAGACAAGTGATGTCAACCGAATTCGACGTGGTGATACGTGGTGGCACGGTGATCGACGGTACCGGCGGCCCGTCCCGCGAGGCCGACGTAGCAGTTAAGGATGGGAAGATTGCGTTCATTGGTACGGTGTCACAGCGCGGGCGCGAGGAAATCGATGCGCGCGGGCTAATTGTGACTCCCGGATTTGTCGACATCCATACCCACTATGACGGCCAGGTGACCTGGGAGAATCGGTTGATCCCTTCGTCGAGTCACGGTGTCACCACCGTCGTCACGGGAAATTGCGGCGTGGGCTTTGCTCCATGCCGTCCGCACGAACGTGAAACCCTTGTGCGCGTGATGGAGGGGGTGGAGGACATCCCCGAAGTAGTAATGACGGCGGGTATTCCCTGGAACTGGGAAACCTTCCCCGAGTACCTTGACTCGTTGGAACAACGCCACTTCGACATCGACGTCGCCACTCAGGTGGGGCATAGCCCTGTACGCGTCTATGTCATGGGCGAGCGTGGAGAAATGGGGCAGCCCGCCTCGCCCGAGGAAATGAGTCAGATGTCGGCGATCGTGCGTGATGCCATTCGTGCTGGCGCCTTCGGAGTCAGCACTTCGCAGCATGAAGGGCATCGCACGGTCGAGGGTCAGCTGGCACCCTCAATCAAGGCGAAGGAGGACGAGTTGGTCGCATTGGCTGCCGGCCTGCGTCAGGCCGGCAGCGGAGTGTTCCAACTGCTTACCGATGGCTTCTTCGGTGGCAGTACCGCACAGGACATCATGAGCCTGATTCGCAAGCTGGCGACGGCATCGGGGCGGCCGGTAAGCTATTCCCTGGTGCACAAGACTGAGAGCCGTGAATTGCCTGACCAGTTGCTCGCACTCACGCGTGAGGCGCGAGATCAGGGCTTGCCGATCAAAGCGCAGGTGTTCCCGCGTCCAGTCGGACTGTTGTTCGGATTGGGGCTGTCGCTGCATCCCTTCCGTTTCCATCCTAGCTACATGGCGATTCACGAACTGCCGCTGGCGCAACGGGTCGCCGAAATGCGCAAGCCCGAGCGCCGCAAGGCCATCCTCGCGGAGCAGCCCACACATTCGAATCCGCACTACGTGCGCCTGGTGTCGAACTTTGAGGTTTCGTTCCCGTTGGGCAATCCGCCGAATTATGAACCGGGGCCGGGCCACACGCTGAACGACATCGCGCAAGCGGCCGGCACAACCGCTGCCGAGGTCGCCTACGACTTGCTATTGCAAGATGAGGGCAACGCCCTGATGCTGAACCCGGCGTCTAACCTGGTCGAAGGAAACCTGGAAGCGGTGCGCAAGATGATCACCGACGAAAATACGCTGATCGCCCTCGGCGACGGTGGCGCGCACTATGGCATGGTTTGTGACTCCAGCTATCCGACTACCCTGCTGGCGTATTGGACCCGCGACCGCGCATCGGGGCGGGTTCCGCTCGAGTGGGCCATAAAGCGCCTGACGAGCGACAATGCAAAGGCGATTGGAATGACTGATCGCGGCGAACTGAAGGAAGGGCTCAAGGCTGACATCAACGTGATTGATTACCAAAGATTGACGTTGTACGCACCGAAGCCGGTATTCGATTTGCCTGCGGGCGGCCGCCGCCTGGTGCAGACGGCAGATGGCTACGTGGCAACGCTTGTGGCCGGACAAGTGACTTACCGCAATGGCGAGCACACCGGCGCGCTGCCCGGGCGCCTGCAACGTAACCGCAAGTCGCCCTGACGTACATTGCCTGTCGGGCAGCGGCAGATGACGGGAGGCGGCGCATGCATTCCCGGCCCCCACACGTCGACCCGCCGATGCGGCGCTGAGCTTCCGGGCTATTGGACTCCGCACCGGCGCTGCGAATACACATGAACTGCTTTAAGCGGTCGGGAATCAGCCGGGAGGGCGATATTTGGGGCCGACCGCTCTGTTGGACTCGAGAGCGTCATTACCGAAGTGGGGCGATGCAGACGACCGCCCAAGAAGATGTCCGGTCCCAAGTGCAGGAGCCGCGAACCCAGCATCCCGCGCAAGCTTTGGTGTTCCCCTTCGCTCCAGGCTGCGGGTTACGGCTAGTGGTCGCCGTCGTAGGCTTTCGGGACAGAGGAAATGAGGATCTCGTACTCAGGGGAGCCGCGTATAAAACGGCAGGTCACGGCTCTGCATCCACATTGCGCAGTAGCGTCGTTATTTCCCGGGAGGCGCGCTTGAGTTCCGGCGCAATGCAGTTGCGGATCGCCGCAATGTCCAACGCCAGTCCTACCCCGCCACAACTCATCGCCATCAGCGTCTGGGACCGTCCAAGTCGCACTGGCAGTGCGATGCCGTAGGCATTGCGCTGATATTCACCCACGGTAATGCACGCGCCGGTGGAATCTATCTGGTCAAAGTCTCGTTTGATTCGCTGCCACAGGTCATCAGCCTCCGGACCGGCGGCCTCTAACAGGCCCTGTATGTAGCGTCGTCGTTCGGATGCGGGCAACGCCCAGAGCCAAGCTCTCCCGATTGCTGTACGCCCCATGGGAAGCAGCGAGCCTACTTCGAGCCGCAGCGTGGAGATCTGCGCGCTGGTGCGGCAGGCGATATAGAGCATATCGAGTCTGTCGGGCACTGCGAGTGCCACGCTCACGTCGAGCCGATCGGCAAGGCGTTGCATGACTGGATGGACGCGCTGCGTGACGGGGTTACTTCTCGCATAATCGGTGCCGATGCTCAAGCCGCCAACCGATAACTCGAGTGCCCGCCCCCCCGAGACGCGGCGTAAGTAGCCTAGTTTAACCAACGTAATCGTGAGGCGTGACACACTAGAGCGCGATAGGCCCGTGCGTCGCACGAGTTCAGCGTTGGTAAGCGGCGTCCTCTCGGCGCGGAAGGCGCGCAGCAAATCCAACCCGCGCTTCAGCGTCATAGTGGCGGGTATAGGGGAGTCAGACATCGCTCTTCCTGGTTCGTCAATGCGATCCACGCTGCGCGGGATGTGCACGGCTGATTGGTGAGCCGGAAGGAAATCCGGATAGAACAACGGGCTGCAACGGGTGTCAGCGCCTAAAAGTATACGCCGTCCCCTGCCCACCGTTTGTGCAGAAAACTCCATTCAAAGTACGGAAAAGATCGTGCTTTCTCCTTTTCGTCAGCGAGCGACGTCGATTTAATGGGAGTAATGGTGTCGCCCTATGAAAGAGATCAATAGGAGGGACAACGCGCCGTGAGCAGCGCTTCAATTTTCGGTCGAGAGGAGGTCCCTTGCTTCGCTTGCAGCGAAAAACTCCGGCTTCCTCGACACGACCTTACCCGACTCGCTCACGGTCTGGAGGTTTCCGTGAAGGAAAGCTGCGACGCCGGAGCGGTCACGCTAAGCATCGCCGAGAAAAGATCGCGCACAGCGCCGCCGTCGTGCGGGCAAGCTACTGCCAAAGAGACGACCCCAATCCGCGTGCCAAGTTTGTTGGAAGGAAACGTTTGTTACGGTCCACTCCGGCCCGCAGAGTAGAGACACAAACGTGGTCTATGAGGCCAAGCAGAAGTTAGGAGATCCAATGGGACACCCATCTTTCGCCGTGCGGCCAAGAGGCCATCACAGCCAATTCAAAGCGGGTGATTCCGGGCCGAGGCCGCCGCAGCGTGCGCGAGAAGGAGATAGCGACACGTTGGTTTTGCCGCTTGCGCGGGGTCTGGCCATATTGGCGGCCGTCGGACGCGAACAGCTCTGGAAAGGTAACAAGGAGATCGCGCTGCTAACCGGTTTGGCGCCTCCGACTGTCTCGCGACTACTGCGGTCCCTGGTGGCACTAGGTTATGTGCAACATGATGCTGCACGGCGCAAATACCGCTTAGCGGCGGCTGCGCTGGGACTAGGATACGCGGCGATTGCTGACGGTGAAATACAGAGTGTGGCGGGTGAAGAGATGCGCAGGTTCGCTGAATCCACAGATACTTATGTGACACTGGGCAAGCGCGACAGACTCGACGTGGTGGTGGTGGAAAGCTTTCTCGGGGGCCAGGCGATGCTCGCGCTGGACATGACGCCCGGCACACGGATGAGCCTCGCCGCCTCCGTGGCGGGGGCAGCGTTGCTGGCCGCGCTGCCCGAGCAAGAGCGCGCTTATTTGCAGGAAACGTTGGCGCGCAGGGCAGGGCGTGAGTGGACTGCCCAGCGACGGCGGATTGCGGAAAAAATCTCTCAAGTGCATGACCTCGGGTTTTGCATTTCGCCGGGCGAATGGGTGCCGGAATTAAGTTCGGCGAGTACGCCGATTCGCATTCCGGGGCGCCCACCCTGGGTACTATCGTGCATAGGCCGCACTTCGCGCATGCCGCGCGTGCGCCTAGAGCGCGAAATGGGCCCGCAACTGACCTTGATCGCGCAACTGTTGGAGGAAAGAATGGCCGCGCATTTCGGCTATCACCCGCTCGATGGCAGTTGAATACGCCCAGCACCGCATCCGCGTCAACACACTGGCTCCGGCCATAGCAAGGACCGACAGGGTGAGAGGCTGCTGCGGACTCAGCCCGATCTCCTTCGCAAGCGCCGCAAGTGTCGTCTGCGAGGCTTGACCGAGCCGGAGGAGGTCGCGACGACAGCCCTGTGGTTGGCATCGGACGAATCGGAGACGGTCACCGGTCACGGCATCGCGATCGATGACGGTATCTCCGCCTCCTGACCCGACAACCACCAGAAAGAGCAGCTGACGAGGCCAACCACGGACAAAGCGCCGATCACTCTCACATGCGCTCTCTGACTGCACGCATATCGGCCCGGTCGTCGACGACAAGCAGCTCCAGCTGGACGAGCGATACGTTGCGATTGCGCGGGAAGAGGGCGGCACCGCGTTCGGCGGGGGGGGGTCGAGCGGTCGAGCGGGGGACGCGTGGCTATTTCCTGTCGCCTGCGCTGGTCACCGATACGATGCCGGACATGCGCATCAACCGTGAGGAAGTGTTTGGTCCGGTGGCGTCGGTCATCAAGGTCAAGGACTACAACAAGGCGCTCACCGTTGCCAACGACACGGAATTCGGGCTTTCAGCGGGCGTCTGCACGACGTCGTTGAAGTATGCGAGCCATTTCCGCCGCCACGTGCAGGCCGGCATGGTGATGGTGAACACGGCAACTGCGGGTGTTGACTATCACGTGCCGTTTGGCGGGCGCAAGGGTTCGAGTTATGGCCCGCGTGAGCAGGGTAGTTACACGCGCGAGTTCTACACGACGGTCAAGACGGCGTATTTGAGTCCGGGCGTGGTCTGATATTGAGGGAGTAGCAGAAGCTATCTTCGCAATGCTGCGGTTACTCTTCTATCGTTCGCGGTGCATCGCGCTTGATCATTCGTGAAAGGCTAACTTGGTGTCGATCGGCCGACTCCCCAGAAGATTGGCCCGACTTCCGGCAGGATCGATCGACACCAGCGAAATCAAGCCGCCGAGAATCAATATACCCGCGGCACACAAATATCCGTACATATATCCTAGAGCAGGCGTTGGCGCTGTTTGCACAATCCACCCTGTGACCGATGGAGCGAATAGCCCCGCAGAGGTCATGACGGAAATATTCACCGACAGAAGGGCGCCGCGTTGCGAACTCGGACTTATCTCACCGATGATCGCTGGTCCAATCGAAAATGCAACGAGCGGAAGCGTGCAACCGAGCCCGAGGAAAATAATTCTGATAAACGGCACGAGTTCGAACGTTACCGCAGTCGAAATGAACAATCCCCCGAACACAACAAAACCGCCGAAAATGCTGCCCCGGGCAACTCTTGAGGATATGCCCTTTTTCAGGCACCGCTGGGAGAACCATGCGGTACCCAATTGAAGCGGAATGCTGCACGCCATGATGACTGACACCAGCCATCCGGTGTTTACCATGCTGTAACCGAGGCCTATGTGGACATAGGGCGGCAACCACGTGAATCCCATCACCAGAATCCAGTACGCGGCAAAGCCTGCGATCATCGTTCCGATCATCGTCCGGTCGAGCAGCAGCCGCCGGTACGGTATCTTGCCACATTCGTTCGCGCCCAGTTGGGCACTTTCCTGCAATACAGATTTATCATGCTGGCCTTCAGCACCGATGAAAAACCAGAGTATTGGCCAGACCAGCCCGGCCGCGCCAAGCACGACGAATGCGGTTCGCCATCCGAAGTTCACGGTTATCAGCGTTAGAATCGGCGCCGCAACGACGAACCCTGTTGGTCCGCCTTGGGCCAGGACCGCAGTGATTACGTTGCGCCGCTTGTCAGGAAACCACTTGTAAGCCGCATGCACGGCGAGGGGAAACGCAGGGCCTTCGCCGACCCCGAGGAGAACGCGGCATGCGATAAGCACCGTAACGGACGGCCACCATGCGATCGGAAATTGACTCAATGCCCAGATGAGCGCCAGCAAAGTCAGTAAAGTCTTGGTTTTGAGGCGATCTGCGAGAAAGCCAAAGCCAATACCGGACACCGAATAAAGCAGAAAGAAACTGCTGCCGACCATGCCGAACTGGGCCGGCGTTAGATGTAGCTCACGCATCATTGGAACTGCGACAATTCCGAGGACAGCTTTGTCCGCGAAATTGATGAATATGTACATGAACAACAGGCCGACAACGGCTGCCTGTCGCACCTTGAGGTTGGTTGCCTGCATTGTGGCTCCAAGTTGCGCATGTCCCCGCGCTGCAATTTACATCGTTTGTTTGCCGGCGAAACGGGCCCGCCTCCCGTCCAAAGTAAAGGATGAACGGGCCCCGCGGCGCGCCCCGAATGGAGGCGCGTTATGCTTTGGAATCTCTATTTGGTCGAACCCAGCTCGACTACCCGTCTCCAGCGATCTCGCGCCGACAGCCACAATCTCCAGAGCAGACCATCTTTTGCCAGTTTCGGTCAGTCGGTGTATCCATTCATCCCGTGAAGCAACTGCCGTTCACCGTCGGCAAATCGATGGGCCGTACCATGCCGACCTGGCAGGAAAGCCCTCGTTTGGAGTCGGCACCGTCAGCCTAGGACCATTGACTGTCTACGGAGGCAACGATTCTTCCGGCCCGCGGGCTACATATCGGTGGCAGACAGGTAGGAGCCGCCACGGTCAAGATACCTGTCGAAAGCTTATCGGCGTCATCTGTCCGCCACCCGAGAGGGAATCACCCGGCCGCCATAGTGTTCTCCCATCGATCCATAAAATCAAAACTGGCGGACGAGCACTCCTTCCAATGAGACATGATGATGCCGTGCCTGGTACCTGGGATTTTGATGTTCTCCACCTGAGGAACATGCGAGGACAGGTTCTGCGGATTTCGTGGATCCACGAACGGGCTGTTGCCCATGATGTTCAGCACCGGACACTTGATTCGCCCGAGTACAGGTTCCAGGTCCGCCTGAAGCAACACTTCGACGATGCGCCAGACGGTTTGTGGGCGCACCGTAACTTGCGCCGCGTGAAGCCACGCAAGAAATTCCGTGTCTGAGTACGTATCAAGGAAGCGCCCGGCGGTGATCTGCCTCGACCACTCCTCCATGTTCCCAGAATCCAGGATGGGCTTCCAATGCGACGCGTTGTTGATCCAGGCACCCTTGTAGGGCGTAGAACAGGCCGTCACAGTCGCGATACGGTCGGGATGCATGGCGGCGAGATATAGGCCCATGGTACCGCCGAATGACTCGCCGACGTAGTGAACGCGCTCGATATCGAGCCGATCGAGCACGTCGATAATATCAGCACCAATGCGCTCCACCGTGAAGGCTTCAATGTCGGCGTCGCCCGAACTTCCATGCCCTCGAAGATCGATGCCTACGACCGACCTTGAGCCGAGAATACGGCCCCACCAGGGCGCCCAGGCCGATCTATTCGCGCCAAGCCCATGCTGGAATAGCACGGGCAATGGGGCCTTACGCCAAGGTGACAACGCATTCAGCATCTCGTACCCGATACCCTCGGGAGTGTGCGCGCAGGTGTACAACATGTGATTCTCCTTACTTTTCTGGGGACTGGGCGAAAAAGACGGGGCGAAGCATGCGCTCTGTTTCACTGGCGACGTCGCTCGAACATGCCAAAGGCAATGTGGATAATCAGTGCAATGAAGGTCAACTGAGCCACGGTGCCAAACATGAGGTCGTACTGCCGCAACGCATAGGCCTTCTGCACGACGACACCTAAGCCTTCATCGGTTGCAAACATCTCGGCAATGACCACCGTTACGAAGGCGACGCTGACACCAATGCGCAGGGCAGCGACGAGGGCTGGCCGACATGCCGGCAAAAAGACCGACCAGAAGATCCTTGCTGGGCTGCATCCGAAAGCTCTTGCCATTCTGATCAGACGTTCAGGCACCAGTCGGGACGCAGCGATCGTAGTTAGGAGGATCGGGAAAACTGCGCCTATACCGGCCAGCCAGATCTTCGAACTCAGTCCCGCGCCGAAAGCAATCATCAAGACCGGATAAACAACGATTCGAGGGATCGAAAACAGCGCCGTGATGATGGGCGCGGCAATCCGCCTTGCGGTTTCGAAGCGACCCAGCAGCATTCCCAGCGGCGTACCGATGGTCGCAGCCGCTGCAAATCCCGCAATCACCGGCCAGATTGTATTAATCAGGCTTACCCAGATCTCGCCGCTCGCAACAGGCTGCCATCCCGCGTCGAGCGTTGCCAGCGGGGCTGGCACCAGTGGGGAACGCAGGGCTGCGAAATGCCAGATAAGCAGCAGTACAACCGGGAGCATCACCTGAAGAAATCGAATGCGCCACCACCGCGGCTTGGATTCCTCTGTAAAAGCTTTCATCAGGCGCTCCCATGTCCCGTTAGATCCTTCCGCAACCATCGTTCGATGCTCTCGAGAATGGCAACGGCGCCAATCGAAAGCACAACTACAAAACCGATGTATCCCCACATCGCTCTGACGGCAAAGTTCGCATACTCGTAACCAATGCGGAATCCGATCCCTGAGTCAGACAGGATGAACTCCATGCCGATCACCCCGATGATGCCGTACATGAATCCAAGCTTGATACCGGAAAAAAGGACAGGACCTGAGGCTGGAATCACAACGCGAAACAGCGTGCGTGCACGGGAACAGCCTACCGACAGGGCCATCTTCACGAATCGGGGATGGATTGAACTGATTGCCACAGCAGTGTTGAGGGCCACGGGTACCGCAACCATGACGGCTGTAATCGCGATGACAGGCCCGGCTCCGATTCCCATAACGACCATCATGACCGGATAAAAGACGATCAGCGGTATTGCGTAGAGTGTGACCACGAAAGGCTCGAACGCCATTCTGCTGGTACGGTTGAGCGCGAAGATCGTACCAATGGCCAGACCGGATGAAACACCGTAGCTTGTCGACGCTAACAGTTCCCACCCCGTGCGTGCAATATCCAGTCTGAACTGCTCCGTTCTGGCAATAGCCAGCATGCTTGTGATGATTTCGGAAGGCGGGGGCATTGTCCTGGCATTGACCCACCCCACCGAGCTGCACCACTCCATCAGCCCAAACAACGCTGCGATCAGTAACAGCCGCCATGCATGAACGCCTGGCTTGAGCAGGACACGATAGGCCATATTGGGTCCTTCAACGTTGAGCACGATCATTGTGAACGATGTCGAATTCCTCGCTCAGCAGATCCCAGACTTGGGTGATCAATGCATGAAACTCCGCAGACCGGATCAGTGATGACGGTCGGGGTCGCTCAAGGTCCACATTGACAATGCCCTTAATGCGCGATGGCCGTTTCGACAGCACCCATACCTCATCGGACAACAGCACACTCTCCTGGATGTCGTGAGTGACGAACATCACGCTCTTGTGCGCAGCTTCCCAGATTCGGGTCAGTTCTGCGCCCACCATCCAGCGCGTTTGTTGGTCAAGCGCCCCAAATGGCTCGTCCATGAGAAGAATCTGGGGATCCATCGCCAACGCCCTCGCAATCGCTACCCTTTGTTTCATCCCGCCTGAGAGTTGCGCCGGACGTTGGCCTTCGAAGCCCTGGAGCCCGACGAGCCTGATCATCTCGTGCGCCCTCTCGTTACGCTCGCGTCGGCGCATCCCGGCGACTTCTAGGCCAAAGGCGACGTTGTCCAGAACGGATCTCCATGGAAGCGTTGAATCCTCCTGGAAAACCATGGCCATCCGTTGGGTAGGTCCGGTTACCGGCTTCCCATCAATCAGGACAGCGCCTGATGTGGGTCGCCGCAGCCCAGCCACAATTTCGAGCAACGTACTCTTTCCGCATCCGCTGGGACCAACGATTGTGACAAATCTGCCTGGCTTGATGCTCGCTGAGATACAGCCGATCGCCTGAATTTCCATAGACCCGGTGGTATATGTCATGCCGACATCCCGAAGGACGACAACATCTCCAGGAGCTTCGTTGGCAGCCCGCCTCGGTTCGAATGTTCTGGAAATACCGGAAGCGTTCGCCTCCAAATGATCAGCACTGTACATCGTCTCTTCCATGGGAAAGGTCAGAAGCTGCATCAGGTTGCAGCCTGCGCAAATCGCAGGTCCACGATATCGCTGTAATTCAGTTGTTTTTCGAGCAGACCAAGTGATTTCGCCGCTCTGATGTTGGCATCCATACCACCGCGACTCACCGAAATGACATATCCTGGGGCAACCGCCATGACTACCTTTGCCGCTATGGCTTCGTCGATGCCCAGGAATTTTGCGTAGATACGTGCTGCCGCCTCCGGGTTCGCCGTCACGAATTCCTGGCACTTCGCCACGATCCGAAGGTAGGTCGTTGCCGTCGCCCCGTGCTTGTCAAGAAAACTGCTAGTCGAGTAGATCGCAGTCTGCTGCATGTGGGGAAAATGCTCCCCACATTTATAGATCGAGCGAACCTTGTTGGTCAATTCTAGTTGGGTTTGCAATGGCGCGGTCGACCAGGTGCAATCGACAAGGCCGTTCTCCAGCGCAGTGGCGCCCGGACCAGCACCCTTGACGTCGATCAGTTTTACGTCCTTTTCCGGATCAAGGCCGGCTTCCCTGAGCATCGACTTAGCGAAATAAGTGACGATGGAGGATGGTACGTTGACACCAATTGTCTTTCCCGCAAGATCCTTAGATGTTCTTATTGAAGAGTTGACAGGGACGACGAAGTCGAGCGACAGCTTTCCCATGAGCGTGCCGATGATCCGCAGCTCGTCAAATCCTCGAGTGCGGGCGGCAATGCCGGCGATGACAGAAGCGGCGCCGATGTCCGTATTGGTTGTTACTGCACGGATAACATCTGATGGCACGCTGTAGCTGACGGGCTTCAGATCCAGACCAGCGTCAGCAAAAAAACCCTTGTCAAATCCGACGATCAACGGAATGTTGTCCGTCAACTCTTTGTAGAGCGGCAAAGCGAGCGCTCCCGAATAGCTTTTATCTCGACCCCAGCCAAGACCAGGCAGACAGCAACCCCCGGCTGTCATGGCAAGAGTTTTGATCAACAGAGATCTTCGCGACAGTGTGAACGTGTCGAAGCTTGCAGGTACCTCTTTCGGCATCTGAGACATGATCTTCATCCATTTCCGAAGGAATTCGCAAGCCAGGAGCTGCGACAGAAGGGATACACCCTTTTGCTCAGGCGCTTCTGACCGCACATACGCAGCAACCATATTCTGTCCGCCTAACTCTCCGAAGCAAGCAGCGCCTGAAGTTTTTCGTTATCCTGCCCAAGTGTCGGAGCCGAACTCAATGGCGGCGGCCGCTGACGATCGAAGGAGATTGGCAGGCCAACGAGGGGAACTTCCTCCTCGTCCGGCTTTGCCAAAATACCCAACGCCATGATCTGCTCGTGCGCGCAGATTTCCGCTGTCGTCTGGAGGGGTGCGTTTGGAACACCGCAAGCATCCAGCCGCTCGCCCCAGTATGCACGCGTGTGCTTCATGAGTTCGGCTTCGATCAGGCCATCGATTTCCAAGCGGTTTTGCAGACGAGCGGCGTTGGTGGCGAACTTTGGGTTGTCGAGCCATTCTGTCTTGCCGAGTGCATCGCAAAGTCTGCCAAACAGCCGCTCATTGGCGCTTGCCACGCCAAGGTACCCGTCCGCAACTGCATACACTCGGTGCGGCACTACGAGCGCGATACCTGAACCATGTCGGGTGTCAGGCTGCGCTGTTGTCGCATGATTGGCGACGCTGAACGCCATCCATGCCATCGCTGTCTCAAGCAGTGAAGAGTTCACCGTCGCGCCCACTTTCGTTTCCTTACGTCGATATAGCGCAGCGATCGCGCCGATTACGGTCCAGAGCGCGCTACCGAAGTCGACAATTGGCACACCGGCCCGAACGGGCGGGCGTCCGTCTTCGCCGGTCACGCTCATCATTCCCGAAAATGCCTGCACCAGAGGGTCATAGCCCGGCCGCTTGCTCATCGGCCCGACATGACCGAAAGCCCCAAGCTCGCAGCAGATCAGGTCGGGCTTATGGGAACGCAGCGATTCGGGGTCGAGCCCGTACTGCTCCACCGAGCCTGGCCGCAAGTTGTGCATAAAAACATCGGCATGCCCGATCACCAGCTTCTTAAGTATGGCGAGCTGCCTGGGATCTTTGATGTCAAGGCGCACCGACTTCTTTCCACGATTCACTGCGTGGAATGCCACTCCAGTGCCTTGCCAGACTCCGGGCCCCCATCCTCTCGAGCAGTCACCCTGCGGACGCTCGACCTTCCACACCTCGGCGCCAAGTCCAGCCAAGACTTGACCGCAGAACGGCAAGGAAGCGTTGTCGCTCAGTTCGACAACGACAACTCCTGCCAGCGGCAGGTCAGCTTGGGTCATTTGATTTGCTCCATTTAGGTTTGGCATATGTCCAGATTCTTCACCCTCGCGTTACCTTTGAGGATTGGTGAATACCCGATAGTATCAAAGCATCCTATCGGGTAACTTGTATTGCATGCGGAATCGCCGCCGGTGTGCAACTGAGGCGGATCACTTACACAGGAGATAAAAGTGCAACAAGCCTTCATCGTTGACGCCATCCGCAGCCCGATGGGCCGCTCAAAGCCAGGTTCGGCTTTCACCGAACTACACGCCACCGAACTGTTAGCCCAAGTGCTCAAGGGCTTGGTGGAACGCAACAAGCTGGACCCGGGGAGGGTCGACGACGTCATTACGGGCTGCGTCACGCAGGCCGGCGAACAGTCCGCCAGTCCAGGCCGCGTTGCGTGGCTGGCGGCGGGTTTCCCTGACCACGTGCCCGCGACCACCATCGACCGCAAGTGTGGCTCCAGCCAGCAGGCCGTGCACTTCGCCGCGCAGGGCATCATGGCGGGAGCCTATGACATCGTCATCGCGTGCGGAATCGAGTCGATGAGCCGTGTGCCGATGGGCTCTGCTCGCATCGGCCAGAATCCTTATGGTCCGTCTCTTGAAGCGCGCTATGCGCCAGGTCTCGTTTCGCAGGGCGTAGCGGCTGAACTGGTGGCCACGAAGTACGATCTGTCGCGCAAACAGATGGACGCCTACGCTGCGCGATCGCACGAATTGGCGGCCGCGGCCCGCGAAGCCGGAGCCTTTCGCCGCGAGATTCTGCCGATCGCGACGCCCAACGGCGTGGTCGAGCACGACGAGACCATCCGTCCGGGCACTTCGGTGGAAAAGCTCCAGGCGCTGCAGGCCTCATTCCGTAATGACGAGCTCAGCGCGCGCTTCCCACAGATCCGATGGAATGTGACGGCGGGTAACGCCTCACAGATTAGCGATGGCGCCTCGGCCATGTTGCTGATGAGCGAGTCGGCGGCGCAGCGCCTGGGACTGAAGCCGCGCGCGCGCTTCGTGGCATTCGACGTGTATGGAGACGATCCGCTGCTGATGCTGACCGCGCCGATCCCGGCCAGCCAGCGCGCCATGAAGAAGAGCGGCCTCAAGTTACATCAGGTTGACCACTACGAAATCAACGAAGCGTTTGCCTGCGTACCGTTGGCATGGCAGAAGGCGCTCAATGCCGACCCGGCCCGCCTGAACCCGCGTGGCGGCGCAATTGCGTTGGGCCACCCACTGGGCGCGTCGGGAGTGAGGCTGATGACCACAATGCTGCATGCCCTAGAAGACGGGGGCGGCCGCTACGGCCTGCAGTCCATGTGTGAAGCCGGCGGCATGGCCAACGCCACCATTATCGAGCGTGTGTAACACCCCATTCCGTCATTTCCCGAAGTCGGGAATCCCAGCGAACTTCCAGGATGCTGCGTTCACGCGTCGCGGAAATGACGGCCAACGTCGCCCTTTCAGTCAAGAATCAAAGGATATCCTTTATGAAACTCGAAAACATGTCCGCCGTAGTCACCGGCGGCGCCTCCGGCCTAGGTTTGGCATGTACCCGTAGCCTGGCCGGGCGTGGTGTCTGCGTGGTCATCGCCGACCTGAACGAAGAGCGCGGCAACGCGGTAACGGATGAATTCGGTGGCAAAGTCCGCTTCGTCAAGGCCGACGTGACCGACGCCGACCAGATGAATGCCGCCTACGACGCAGCTGAGGCCATTGCGCCACTGCGCGCGCTGATTCACTGTGCCGGCTTGGGTGGCCGTGTGCGATTGGTGGAAAAGGACGGCTCGCCAGGCTCGCTCGAAGTCTATGAGCGAATCGTACGAATCAACCTTATCGGCACGTTCAACACGCTGCGCCTGGCAGCGGCGCGCATGGCCAGAAACGAGCCCGTATCCGGCGAGCGCGGCGCTTGCGTGCTGACCGCATCGGTAGCCGCCTTTGAGGGCCAAATAGGTCAGATTCCCTATGCGTCGGCCAAAGCGGGCGTCGTTGGAATGACGCTGGTGGCGGCACGTGACCTTGCCCAGCACCAGATCCGGGTGTGCACTATCGCCCCCGGCCTGTTCGATACCCCGCTGCTGGACAAGCTGCCAGAGAACGTCCGCAATTCGCTGGGCGCCATGGTGCCGCACCCAGCCCGCCTAGGCGCGCCGGACGAGTATGCCTCTACCGCGCTGCATATTCTTGAAAATTCCATGCTCAACGGCGAAACCATCCGCTTGGACGGCGCCATCCGCATGGCCGCCCGCTGAGTACCCAAGGACTTCAGGGAGAGAACCGTGGACGATACCCTTCTAATGGAAATCCGAGGCAACTCGATGGTTCTTACCATCAACCGTTTCGAAGCCCGAAATGCAATGGACTTCGAGACGGCCACAGCAATAGCTGCAGCACTAGACCAACTTGATGCGCGCGACGACCTGAGTATCGCCGTGCTGACCGGTGCGGGTGGCACCTTCTGCTCCGGCATGGACCTGAAAGGCTTCCTTGCCGGAAAGCGCCCAAGCATCCCGGGCCGGGGCTTCGGCGGGGTGACCGAACGACCGCCGCGCAAGGTACTCATTGCCGCAGTCGAAGGTTACGCGCTGGCCGGTGGCTTCGAACTCGTACTGGCATGCGACCTCGTCGTCGCGTCGAGCACGGCCAAGTTTGGCCTACCCGAAGTAAAGCGCGGGCTCGCCGCCGCGGCCGGTGGACTTATGCGACTGCCGCGCCACATTCCATACCACGTGGCGATGGAATATGCATTGACGGGCGACATGCTGTCGGCCGTTCGCGCTTATGAACTCGGCCTGGTCAATCGCCTGACCGAGCCCAACGGTGCGCTCGACGAGGCGTTGAAACTGGCAGCCGCCGTGGGTGCCAACGGGCCGCTGGCCATCGCAGCCAGCAAACAGGTGATCGCACAGTCCGGCGACTGGATTCACGAAGAAATGTTTGCGCTACAGAAGCCGCTTATTGATCCTGTCTTTGCCTCTGCCGACGCCCACGAAGGAGCGACGGCATTCGCGGAGAAACGCAAGCCGGTCTGGACAGGCCGATAAGTCTCGACTTGACCGTAAGCGATAGTTTCAGCACATCGAATGGAGAATCGTTTGCAACCGATGAGCGAAAGTAGCCGGATCGTAACGGTCGAGGTGAACCAGCGACTTCTGTATCGAGGTGATGGGTGTGAGCGTCGGCACGATGACCGACACGCATCCAATGAGTCGGCTGGTCTGCAGTTTGGCCTTCCGTTGCCGTGCCGACGCGGCACTCCGCAGACTGTCTCGCCCGGTGCGAAACATCTCCTGCACGATGGATCACTTCTCTTCGACGGAACGCCGACGACGGTGCTCCGGTTCACTCAAAATCTCAACGCTTTCCACGCTATGCCTGGGATTAAATCCAGTCACAAGACTACCCTCTAATTTAAGAGGTGCCGGGTGTCCTGAGAATCAAGGGGCTCCGCCGATAGGTGATGATGGCGCCGGCTGGAATCGAGCAAAAGTCGCTGTACGCGCTGTAATGACGCGGCGACTAAGTCGCTGACTGCTGCGTGAACGATGCTGAATCGTGCTGAAGTGTCAAGCCATAGCCAGAGTTTTGGCAATGCTAAGACTTGTCGGTGTCCTCGCGCTGGTCCGTAACGGCCTCCAATTTGGACGATGGCCTAGCCGGGTAGAGCTCATTCCAGCCGACCATCCTAAGCGCTGTGCGTGTGAGGTGCGCACATAGTTCGTCGGCGGAAAGTCGGCCCTTTGGCGAATACCAGCGATGTGTCCATCGCACCATACCACTGATTTCAAGCGAGGTTATCTCGGCGTCATCGACGTCAAAAGCGCCGGCACGTACTCCATCGCCTATCAGGCTAGTCAGTAGTGCGTCAAAGCTGCGTTGCTTTCTACGCATATCAGCAATCGTATCCGCACTGAAGTTCTTTTCTTCCTCGAGAACAATGCCGGAAAAAGTACGACGGGCCAGATTCTCCCGTACATACGCTGAAATGAATTGCTCGAAGCGGCGTACCGGGTCTGTCTCGCCATTTGCACGCAACCTCGTGACAGCCTCGTACAAATCCTGATAAGCCTTGTCGAATAGCCGCTCAAGGATGCTGTGCTTGGACTTGAAATATCGATAGATGAACGGCTTCGTCACTCCGAGCGCAGCTGCGATGTCGTCCAGCGTCGTGCGTTGGAAACCGCGTTCATAGAAGAGATCTGCGGCGGCATTCATGATCAGGGTTTCCTTGTATTCCCTGATTTGCAGCCGGGCGCCGCCTTCGACGCTTTCTGTCTGTTGTTCCTGCACCGCTTGCCCTTTTTAAACATTAATTCCGTAGCCGTCGAGATCTGCGCACAGCGCCCCGGTCTCCCTACGAAAAGAGGGGAATGTTGGCTTTCAGTATGACACAAACGAATAACCCCGCGCCTATTGAAGAGGCATTAGGGTATACTCGCTTGTAATCAAACGATACCAATAAGTACCATTAGGTTCTATCGAGTCGCGCTGGCGGAATCGGTCGCCGACCGTCCAACAAATTCCACACCGAGGAACTGACATGACCAAACAGCGAAAACTGAAGATCGCCGTGATCGGCGCAGGTGTCTCGGGCATCATGGCGGTGGTCAAGTTGCGCCAGATCGGGCAAACCGACATCCAGGTCTTCGAGAAAGCCTCCGACATTGGTGGCACGTGGCGCGACAACCGCTACCCCGGTGTAGCCTGTGATGTGCCTTCGCACCTGTATCGCTACTCGTTCGCGCCCAATGCGGAGTGGAGCCGCGTGTGCGCCTCCGGTAGTGAGATCCTGGCCTACGTGCGCAACGTCTATACCGAGCATGAAATTGCTCCGCTCGTTAGGTTCAACGCCGAGGTCATCGAGTCGCGCTACGACGACGACAAATGGACGCTGAAGACTAAGGAAGGCGCCTACGGCCCGTTCGACGCTGTGATAACCGCGATGGGTATCCTGCGCTATCCAGTAGTGCCGAACATTGAAGGCTTGAATACCTTTGCCGGCACCATGTTCCATACTGGCCGCTGGAACGATGAGGCGTCCTTGGACGGCAAGCGTGTCGGAATCATAGGGACCGGCTCTACCGCCACACAGATCGTGCCGGCGATCGCGGACCGTGTCGGCCGGCTGTCGCTGTTCCAGCGAACGCCGCAATGGATCCTGCCCTTGCCCAACACAGTGATCCCCGAGGAGGAGAAGGAGGGCTACCGTCGCGACCCGGAGCTCCTGCAGGCGCGCTACGATCAGCTTAGCCACGAGTTCAACAGTAAGTTTGCCGCAGCAGTCGTCGGCAAGAATCCCCGCGTGTACGAACGCATGGTGCAAATTGCAAACGACAATCTGGAAAACAGCGTCAAGGATCCCGTGCTGCGTGAAAAGCTGCGCCCGAGTTACAAGGTAGGCTGCAAGCGCCTGGTGATGTCAGACGGGTTCTACGAGGCGGTGCAGAAGTCCAACGTCGAATTGGTCACGGATCCCATCGAAAACATAGAGTCGCGGGGCGTGCGCACGGCCGATGGCAAGCTGCTTGAGCTGGATCTGCTCATACTCGCCACTGGCTACGACGCCCATTCAACGCTGTTCCCGATGCAACTGGTCGGTGAAAACGGCGTGACGATCGACGAGGCCTGGAAGGATGCGCATGAAGCCTACCTCGGCGTGACCATTCCGGGGTTCCCGAACTTCTTCATGATTGGCGGTCCGAACAGCCCGATCGGCAATTTCTCTTTTCTCATGACTGCGGAGAACCAGTGTGGTTACGCGGTGAACCTGATCAAGCTGCTGGCGGCGGGCGAGGCCAAGTCGGTGGTCCCGAAAGTCGCTGCCATGAAAGCGTTCAACGCGGCGGTCAAAGAACAAATGCTCGAAACGGTTTGGACCACTGGATGCCGCAGCTGGTACATGGACAAGAACGGCAATATCAGCTCCTGGCCGTGGACGTATGAATACTTTGAGGAAGTGATGAAGACGCCAAACCTCGAAGATCTGGAGGTCACACCGGCGGTTGCGCACTGATTTGCCGTAATGGTTCCTGTAGCGCGCGATGCACCTCGCTCGCTCGGCTGGTACCGTATGGTGCGGACGAATAGTCGTTGCTGACCGTCGGCTGTGAAGGCGAGCGGGGAGTGTCAGCGGACCTTGAGATCAAAAAAGTGACCGGTCATCGACGAAGATGAGCGCTTCACGAAGGAGACACAGAACCGTGCAGGCAGCCCTGAATACGAAACAGCCAAGGCGCGGCCCGCTGGTCGGCCTCAAAGTACTGGAATTTGCAGGTCTGGGGCCGGCTCCCCTTGCCGGTATGCTGCTGGCCGATCTGGGCGCCGATGTGGTGCGGATTGACCGCCCGCCCGCGAAGTCTGCCGATTCAGCCGACGTCACTTCCCGCGGGAAGCGTTCGGTCGTGCTGGATCTCAAAACCGAGCCCGGGTATAGAACGGCACTTGCGCTCGCAAAGCGGGCAGACGTGCTGATCGAAGGCTTTCGGCCCGGGGTGATGGAACGCCTGGGCCTAGGAACGGAGGCCTTGCTCGACATCAACCCGAAGCTTGTTTACGGACGTATCACCGGCTGGGGGCAACAAGGCCCACTTGCACACGCTGCAGGGCACGATCTGAACTACATCGCCCTCACCGGTGCGCTGGCGGCGATCGGACCGCGCGATGGCAAGCCGATTCCGCCCTTAAATCTGGTGGGCGACTATGGCGGTGGCACTATGTTCCTTCTGTTTGGCGTTCTGAGTGCGCTCTATGAACGTGAGCGTTCAGGGCAGGGCCAGGTCATCGACGCTGCCATGACCGACGGCACACTTGCGCTGCTCGCGCCGATCGTCGGTTTGCGTGCCGCAGGGCATTGGCCCGCGAGCAGGGGAGGCAATCTGCTCGATGGTGGTGCGCATTTCTACAACGCGTATCAATGCGCAGATGGCGCCTATGTTTCGGTCGCGGCGGTCGAGTCGCACTTTTATGCACTGTTGCGCGACAAGCTGGGAATATCTGATGTCCCGGAATTCGATCCGCAGATGGACATCGAACAATGGCCGGCATTGTCGGATCGGCTGCAACAGGTGTTCCTGACAAAGACTCGTGCTGAATGGACGGCGCTGCTGGAAGGCACTGACGCTTGCTTCGCACCGGTTCTGGATTTCGACGAGGCGCCTCGCCATCCCCATAATGTGGCAAGACAATCACATATGTCGCTTGACGGCGTTTTGCAGCCGGCACCTGCTCCCAGATTTTCGCGTACGCAACCCTCCACGCCGTGCCCGCCTTGTGCCACCGAGGCAAACACCGAAGGAGTGCTTACCGACTGGAGCGCGGCATGATCTCGCCGCGTCAGTTGGCGTTCGTCGACGGCGGCCGTCGGCAATCATGCCGGCGCCCGCGCAGATGCGAGGTACTAAACCTGTGGGGGTTGGCCAGCGTTCGCCGGCGGTGCAGATGCCACGTTGGTCCTAACGGGCAGGGCGGTCATCGTTGGGTCAAGCGCTGCTAAACGGGATGCCGGGGAATACGGCACCGACCGCAATTCAGGCATTTTTCCCGCGGGGAGCGCAGGTGCAAGATGTCATGAACTTCGAACTAGTCATGTTGCCGGAGGCTCGGTGGTATTCGTCGTCGCGGCGCGCGAGCGCCAGGCAGGCCGCCAAGCTGGCCGTCGAATTACGCACTCCCGGCACGGTGAGGCAGCTCTCTCCGGGTTCCTTCCCGGTTCGGCTTCCGCTGTCGGATCCGGATGAAGTGCGAGCTGTTGCACGATGCCCGGGTCCACCCTGACGCATTTCATGAATATGACTGACTGACGGGCATGGGCAAGTTGTATAGCGCGGCGGGATATACGGTCGCGTCGCTGCTGCAGAAGTAAATGAAGTTCGTCAAATAGGGAGCGGGCCGCAGCGGGCGGCAAGCATCAAGACTGAGAGGAGACTGGCCGTGGAATATGATCCTAGACAAGCGAACGCCTATACCGGGACGGTTCCGCCGCGTGACGAATGCGTGCAGCGCTACGTGCTTGAGCGTATGGCGCAGCGTCAGCCGGACAAGGCGTTTGTACGTGGTATCGAGGGCGAAGAGATTACCTACTTGGAGTTCTGCAGAGCCGTGCAAAAGACCGCGGCTGGTCTAGCGTCGATCGGCGTACGGCAGGGCCAGTCAGTGACTGTCTGGCTCCCCAATGGTATTGACATGCTGCGCGTCTGGTTCGCCATCAATTGGCTCGGCGCGATCTATGTCCCGATCAACACGGCCTATAAGGGTGAGCTGTTGCGTCATGTGCTGGAAAACGCGGGCTCAAAGGTGCTGGTTACCTGTGAGGACTTGACTCCACGCCTGACCGGCCTATCGCTGACTGCACTGCGCAAGGTGGTTGAGTTCGGCCACAGCGGCTGTGAGCTCGGAGGAATCGAGAGTCTCGATGCCTCGGTAGTGGAGCGGGGCGGCGAAGTGCCGCCGCTGGATCGGCCAATTGAGCCGTGGGACGTGCAGTCGATCATCTTCACGTCGGGTACCACCGGTCCGTCCAAAGGCGTGGTGACTTGTTACGCGCAGCTCTGGGAGACCAGCGGCGAGCGCAGCTTCTACATGCTTGACGGACACGACTGCGCCATGGTCTTCGGCCCGCTCTTCCACATCGCGGGTACGATACCGGTAACAGCGATGCTGAATCGCGGAGGCACTGTTGCCTTTGCCGAGTTCCGTACGGATCGTTTCTGGGATGACGTGCGTGCTGTCGGGGCGACCTTTGCGATCCTGCTCGGTGTGATGTGCGAGTTCATCTATAAGCTGCCGCCGACAGCGGCGGACCGCGAGCATCCGCTCCGAAAGGTAATGATGATTCCAATGCCAGAGAATGCGCAGGCCTTCGCCAGCCGCTTCGACGTCAATTTCTGGACCATGTACAACATGACGGAACTGAATCTTCCGCTCATGTCAGAGCCAAATCCGACCGTCGCCGGAACATGCGGCCGTCGCAGGCCGGGGACCGAGTTGCGAATCGTCGATGCATTCGACTGCGAGGTTCCACCGGGAGCTGCGGGCGAATTGCAGGTTCGCACCGACTCGCCTTGGCGGCTGAATTCGGGCTACTTTCGGAACGACGAAGCTACGGTGCAGGCATGGCGCAATGGCTGGTTCCATACCGGGGATGCCATGCGGTGCGATCGGGACGGCAACTACTTTTTCGTCGACCGGATGAAGGATGCGATCCGTCGCCGGGGCGAAAATATCTCGTCATTTGAGGTGGAAACGGAGATCCTGGCGCACCCAGCAGTGCGCGAGTGCGCCGTGGTTGCGGTGTCTGCAGAGTCCGAGGATGATGTCCTCGCCGTGGTATGCCCGGTACCTGGCGGCGGGATCGACCCAGCCGAGCTTCTCGCGTTTCTGACACCTCGCCTTGCGCATTTTATGTTACCGCGTTATGTACGGGTCCTCGAGGCGCTGCCGCATACGCCGACGCAGAAGATCGAGAAGTACCGCCTGCGCCAGGAGGGCGTCACCGACGACACCTGGGATCGCGAACGGAATGGCGTTCAAGTCAGGCGCGACAAGATCCGCATTTGAGGTTGTTCACGGCATCAGAACGCAAGTCTAAAATCGGAACGAACGAGGCAGTCCGAGTAGTCGCACGCGCGCCGCTCGACACACTGGAGAACACGATGAATCCATTCCTGCTGTACGAACAACGCGGCCATGTCGTGACCCTGACGATGAACGATCCCGACCGGCGCAATCCGCTGACAGGTAATACGGCGGTCGCGGAATTCGTCGATGTGACCGAGCGCATTCGCCGCGATGCTGGCGTTCGCGTCGTTATCGTCACCGGCACGGGAAAGGCCTTTTCGACCGGCGGCAATATCCGCGACATGGAGCGGCATGCGAGAGGTGAAGTGTCGGGTTTGCAGATCCGTGAAGAGTATCGCGACGGCATCCAGAGGCTGCCGCTCGCGCTGTTCAATCTTGATGTCCCGGTAATCGCGGCCGTCAACGGTGCGGCGATGGGCGCCGGGCTCGATCTTGCATGCATGTGCGACATTCGAATCGCGTCGGAACGCGCGCAGTTCGCCGAGAGTTTCGTGAAGCTCGGAATCATTCCGGGCGATGGCGGCGCGTGGCTGCTGCAGCGGATCGTCGGCCCTTCGCGGGCGGCGGAGCTCACATTCACGGGCGACGCGATCGACGCAGCGACGGCGCTCGAATGGAATCTCGTGTCGCGCGTCGTACCGCACGAGCAATTGCTGCCGGTCGCGCACGAGATCGCCGCACGCATTGCGGCGAATCCGCCGCATGCCGTGCGATTGTCAAAGCGGCTGCTACGCGAGGCGCAACATACGCGACTCGACAGCCTGCTCGAACTGTCGTCGACGTTCCAAGCGCTGTCACACCACACCGCCGATCATCGTGAGGCCGTCGCCGCATTCCTGGAAAAACGCAAGCCGGTGTTTGAGGGCGGATAACGCAGCCGTCACGGTTGCATGCGCGGCTGCGTCCGCGCCTACGTCCGTTACCCACCTAGGAGTCACCGTTTTGCAGAATTTACTGAATGTCTTTCGGCTCGCCGTATTGCCGCCCGAAGCCGAGGCTTTCCGCGACGAAGTGAAAGCCTTCCTGCGCGAACAGATGCCCGACATGCCGAGCGATATGCGTGCGCGTACCTGGATGGGATTCGACGCTGCATTCAGCCGCCGGCTCGCGGAGCGTGGTTGGGTTGGCGTGACCCTGCCGGTCGAATACGGCGGTGCCGGCATGGACGCGTTCCGCCGCTTCGTGCTGGTCGAGGAGCTGCTTGCGGTCGGTGCACCCGTATCCGCGCACTGGATTGCCGATCGCCAGAGCGGCCCGCTGATCCTTAAGTTCGGTACCGATGCGCAAAAGCGATTCTATTTGCCGCGTATCTGCGCGGCTCAGGCATTCTTCTGCATTGGCATGAGCGAGCCAAATTCAGGCTCGGACCTCGCGAGCATACGCAGCCGCGCGAAGTGTGTCGACGACGGCTGGCGGCTGAACGGCCGCAAGATCTGGACGACCAACGCGGACCGCTGCGACTACATGATCGCCCTCATGCGCACGTCAGGCACTCCGGAGGACCGACACAAGGGACTGTCTCAGTTCATCGTCGATCTTAAACGACCGGGAGTCGACGTTCGGCCGATCCACGATCTGGCCGGCGATGCGCACTTTTCAGAAGTAACGTTCGACGACGTACTGCTGCCGGCCGACGCGCTAGTCGGCGACGAAGGCAGTGGCTGGGCACAGGTTAACGCGGAACTGGCGTTTGAGCGCAGCGGCCCAGAGCGCATCTATTCGAGCATCGTTCTCCTCGACCGCTGGCTCACGTGCCTGCGGCGCGGCGGCGCGCGTGCAGCCGACGTGGCTCTCGCAGGGCGATTCGCGACCCACCTCGCGACGTTGCGCAACCTGTCGATCGCGGTGACCGCGAAGCTCGCGCGCGGCGAAAGCCCGGTCGTTGAGGCGGCGCTCGTCAAGGATATCGGAACCGAGTTCGAGCAAGCGATTCCGGCCGCGCTCGAAGCGGCGATCTCCGCGGATCCGGGCGAAGAAATCGACGCGGAGCTTT
The DNA here is from genome assembly GCF_014200875.1 of Paraburkholderia sp. HC6.4b. NCBI lineage: Bacteria > Pseudomonadati > Pseudomonadota > Betaproteobacteria > Burkholderiales > Burkholderiaceae > Paraburkholderia > Paraburkholderia sp. HC6.4b. Next base: position 258,803 of record NZ_JACHDC010000001.1, on the reverse strand, counting down.
ACCGTACTGTCGCATATCTGAGCCAGATCGCGCCGACCTTTTCGCTGCGGGGCGGCACGCGCGAAATCCTGCGCGGGATGATCGCGCGCGGCCTAGGGCTGCGCTGAACGCCCACGTCATCATCGGACTGAAAGGAAACAAGAGACCATGTTTGTCGAAGCTATCGAAGCGATCCTGAACGATCACTGCGCGCCGTCGGTCGTTCGCACAATTGACGACGGCGCCTCGCCCGCGCCGTTGTGGCGCACGATTGTGGATTCGGGATTCTTGGAACTACTCGCGCCGGAAGCGCACGGCGGCGCCGGTTTGACGCTCGATGTGGCCTTTCCGGTGATCGAATGCATCGGTCGGTATGCGGTGCCGGTGCCTGTCGCGCAGACGATCGTCAGCCGCGCGTTGTTGGGGGCGTACGGCGTGGCTGTTTCAGACCTGTTGGTTGACGAAGCGATGATCGCATTTGCATCGTCGTATCGGTTTGACGGTCGCGGGACAATGCATTGTCCGCTAACGCCCGATGGTCAAATCGCGGAAGTCGTACTCGCCGACCAGGACGACGATCTCGTTGTGTTGTCGTGCGCGCGCGCGACGCGCATTCCCACCGGCGTGCACGGCAGTCAGTGCTCGACATTGCGCTGGGACGAACCGGTCGAACCGATCGTCCGCGTGGCCCGGGGAGCGAGGGCGCTGCACGCGTGCGCCGCGAGCGTTCATGCGGCGCTGCTTGCTGGGGCGATGAACCGCGTGTTCGCAATGACGCTCCAATATGCGAATGATCGCGCGCAGTTCGGCAAACCGATCGGAAAATTCCAGGCGGTCCAACAGCAACTGGCCATGATGGCCGCGCAGGTGGCCGCTGCGACGATCGCCGCTGAACGCGGCTTTAGCGCCGACGAAACCGGATTGCCCAGCTTGCTGCGTGCCGCGACTGCGAAGGCACGCACGAGCGAGGCTGTGACGACCGTCGCGGCCACCGCCCACGCGCTGCACGGCGCCATCGGAGTGACCCGTGAATACGATTTGCAACTGTTCACGCGACGGATGCATGCGTGGCGAATTGCACATGGATCGGAGCAGTACTGGCATGCAGTAGTCGGCGAAGCATTGTTGGCGAGTCGTCTCGCGGTCGGGGATTTCGGGCGGGTCACGCTCTGACGTGAACCGTTGCGCACTGTCGGCGCAAACACTTTTGCGGGAGCTTCGGCCGCGAGTATGCCGGTCTTGATTGCGGCGTGGCTGCCCTTGATGCGAGAGGCGTTAAGAAAGCCCGCATCGTCGCCGAGGAGTGCCCCGCCCGGAAATACGAGCTTCGGCAATGACATCAGGCCGCCCGCCGTGATCGCGCGCGCGCCGTATGACACGCGCTTGCCGCCTTCGAGGATCGCGCGGATTGCCGGATGCGTGCGTTCGACGCGGTGCAGGCAGGCCGCCAAAGCGACGAATTGAGCGCGTACCCCGAGTCATTCAAGATCTCGTGGCTGCATGAAGAACTCTAGCGCGCGCGCAATTTCAAGCAGTGGATGAGCAAGGGCCTGTATCTCGGCACGCTGATGGTCGGCATCGAGCAGAAGTTGCTCGGCGGCAACGTGCCTTGGACGCTCCATCACCGGCACTGGGACCACGAAATGCTCAAGCCCGCCTCGCAATGCAAGCCGATTGTCTATCCGAAACCCGACGGCAAGCTCACGTTCGATCGGCTCTCTTCGGTGTTCATCTCGAACACGAATCACGAGGAGAATCAGCCGGCTCACCTGACTCTGAAAGACCCGTCGGTGCCGGTGAACGTGAACAGGCAGACCTACGCCGGCCCGGAGTCGCGCTATTGCCCCGCCGCGGTGTATGAGTTCCTGAAGAACGACGACGGCAGCGAGCGGCTCGTGATCAATGCGCAGAACTGCGTGCATTGCAAGACGTGCGATATCAAGGACCCGACGCAAAACATCTTCTAGGTCACGCCGGAAGGAAGCGGGCCGAATTATCCAAATATGTAGGAAGCGGCCTTTGCGCGAAGCAACATCCGCGCAGCCGATGGGGAGCCAAATATTGATCTCGAAACCGCTAGGCTCGATGGAAGGATCTGGTCACCTATGAGCGACAAAACTCTAATCACGCCTCCTGAGGAGAAGCCCGTGCTGGTTTACCCTTGTGGAGAAGCGCCGGCACCGGCCATGATCAGAGTGATCGCGCCCGGTGTACTGTGGTTGCGCATGCCAATGCCGCTCGGGCTCAATCACATCAATCTGTGGGCGTTACGCGACGGCGACGGGTGGGCTGGGGTCGACGCCGGCCTGCAGATCAGCGACACCGCTACAGCCTGGCGCACCTTATTTGCCCAGGACGGCGCTTTGGCGCAGAGCCGGCTGACAGCCTCTTCGTAACGCACATGCATCCAGATCATATTGGCATGGCAGGCTGGCTCACACGCAAGTTTGGTTGTCGGCTTTGGATGACTAGGCTGGAATATTTGATGTGCCGGGTCTTGGCCGCGGATACTGGGCGTGAAGCACCGGAGGACGGGGTGCGCTTCTATCAGCGAGCGGGCTGGCACGACGACGCAATCGAGACCTATCGTGCTCGCTTCGGCGGCTTTGGCAAGTTTGTTCATGCGCTACCTGATAGCTACCGCCGGCTGCAAGATGGCGAGTTGCTGGACATCGGGGGACATCGTTGGCGAGTGGTGACTGGAAACGGGCACTCGCCGGAGCACGCCTGCTTCTACTGCGCCGAGTTGAAGCTATTAATCTCAGGGGACCAAGTTTTGCCGCGGATCTCGTCAAACGTATCAGTTTTTCCGACCGAGCCGGACGCCGATCCTATGGCAGACTGGTTAGCGTCGCTTGAAAAGCTTAGGCAGATCATTCCAGATGATGTGCTCGTCCTACCGGCACACAATGAGCCTTTCCGAGGACTTCACGCCCGCTTGGAATACTTGACCCGCAGTCAGCATGCAGCGCTGGATCGGCTAAGGGATGCGCTGACACAGCCCAAGCGCACGGTCGATGTGTTCGCAGAGCTTTTCTCCCGCCCGATAGGATTTGAGCCAGACTTGCTCGGCATGGCTACTGGTGAAAGCATCGCGCACCTGAATTACCTCCTGCAGCGCGGCGAAGCGGAGATGGAACTCCATTCGGACGGCTGCTCATGGTACCGGCTGAAATAAGATGATCATGCGCAAATGTTTCTTTCTGGGCTGCGTGAATCGGCGTGCCATTCTTGGAGACTCGCCGCGTCGGACAACCTTTACGGCAGCAATCTCCGGGCAGCTTGCGAGAAGTAACGTGAACCGATTCACCGAACTCGGTGATGACGCTGGAGCGCCGAAGCCGCCCGTGTATTCAGTCGCGTACGACGCGGTCAGCCAGTTGCAGCAGTTTGGAGGCTGACGGGCGTTGCAAATCGATCCTTTCGTCCTCGCTCGCGCTGGTGATGAAGCAGGACGACGGCGGCCCCGTAACGGGTTAAATGCGTATCGCGAGGCTGGGTGAGCTGATTGTCTTCAAGTTGCCCGCCCTACGACAATTCGATGGGACGCGGCAGAGCAATCTTTGGGGTGTGTGGATATCGGTAGACATGCTTGCCCACTTGTTTTTGCGTCAGCATTCCAGCTGCCGCCGGGAGTATTCCTATGGTGCGCCATTGAACCAGTCACCGGAGGCGAACGGGGTGCGGTGGGGCACGCCAACGCGGAGATGCCGCTGCTAGCGCGGTTCTCGCTCGACGAGTACGCCGCCGGTTCCTGCTGAAACCAATCCGAAGGATTGTGTCTCTTCGTGCGGTTTTTTCACGCTGTGTTTTCACTTATTGTGTTTTCAACTATCCGAAATGGGCTAAGGGGCGGCCGACAATCAAGACCCTCAAAGGAGTCAGAAATGGTAAACAACCCGATGCAGAGCGAATCTGCGGTTGAAACGATGGCCGCAGGCATCGCACTGCTCGACACATGGCGCGACGATCTGGACGAGAGAGCGAATAGCGGTTTATGTAATGGCAATCCAGAGCTTGTGCGCGCGAAGACTTCGGCGCAGCTCCTATATCTCGTATGCAGGGAGTACATCAAGCGGAACGCTGGACCTTCATTTATAACGTCAGAGTACGGAACAGTCGTGGAAGCCGCGTTGACGCCCTAAGACGGTGGTGTTGCAATCGATTCAGTGTACTGCAGAGACATAGGCGCAGTCGCTACCCCTGAATGTCTCGGCCTAGCTTTTGCGGCGGTTGCCAATAAGGGCACACATTCAAGCCGTCGAGATACAGCACCGGTAACGAGAAAAATGACCTCGCTATCCGCCTGTCAAAGACAGGTGCCTGCGGATTGCAACCTGACGGCAGGGAGAAGGAGCGTGATGATCGAAGCCATTGCAAGCGATTTCTGTAATTAGCGATCCTACTAAATGGAGGACAAGGCGATGAATCGATTGATCGCTGCTGGCAACGTGGCGCTGGCCAGCGTGCAGGCCGCGTGGAACGTAGGCGCCCAAAACTGGGACTCGGACGCACTGACTCGCGTTTATACCAAGGACGCACTTTTCTTCGGCGGAAGACCAGGCCATTCGGTCGGCACCGACGCGATTCGGGACTACTTCGCTTCCTACCAGGGCGTTATCGAATCCGCCGCGCTGGAGCTGGTGGAACAACACCTGATTGAGCTCGGGGCCGGCTGCTTTCTCGCACAAGGGTATGGCAACTTCTCGTTCACGCTTAGTGGCAATCGGATGACGCGGTCCCATTTGCGGACGACGCTCGTTATCGTGTTACAGGATGGCGAGTGGCGGATCCTTCAGCATCACTTTTCGGCGAAGCCAGAATCACCGCCGATCGGAGCTTGACAACGAGCGAGTGGCGAACGGTTCGGTCAAGGCGGGGGTATGAACGGCGCGACCGATGGTCGGTGCGATTTCCGTATCAACGATGAAGATCGGCATATGCCGCGTCAAGGCGAGCAACACCCGTTTTCCGTACTTTGAAATTTTGCCCCGTGACCGGGCGCTTGGTTTTAAGCGTAAATACCAGGTGAGTTGGTCAAGGAGGCGTGGACGCTGTTTCGCAGGAAGCCGGACCACCGGAACCCCGAACCGGATTTCAAAGTACGGGAACGTGGAGCCATTCCGATTGCGACGAGTTGGCATCCGCCGTTCAATAGCTTCTCAAGAAGCAGCACAGTTCAGGAGACGAAAGGAATGATCCAAATGAACCACGACTCAAATGTTCTGGACGCCGTAATCGTGGGCGCCGGTTTTGGCGGACTATACGCAATCAAGCGGCTGACCGACGCGGGTTTTGCGATCCAGGCATTCGAATCGGGCGATGGGGTGGGCGGTACGTGGTATTGGAATCGCTACCCGGGCGCGCGCGTCGATCTCGAGTGCTGGGACTACTCCTACTCGTTTTCCCCCGAACTCCAGGACGATTGGGACTGGCCTGAGCGCTACCCGGCGTCCTCGGAGTTGATGAAGTACCTGAATCATGTCGCCGACCGCTTCGAACTGCGTCAGCACATCCGGTTCAACACCAAGGTCGAATCGGCCGTGTTCGATGAGCGCGAGAACCTTTGGGCCGTGACGACCTCCGACGGCAAGGTCACGAAGGCACGCTTTTTCGTGCCGGCGACGGGCGTCTTGTCGGTGCCGAAGCCACCCGAAATCCCAGGTCTGGAATCGTTCAAGGGTGAGAGCTATCACACTGGCCGCTGGCCGCACCACGAAGTCGATTTCAGCACGAAGCGCGTCGGCGTAATCGGCACTGGCTCGTCGGGCATTCAGGTGATCCAGGCACTTGCTGGCAAGTGCAAGCACTTGACCGTGTTCCAGCGCACATCCGTCTATGTCGTCCCAGCCAAGAATCATCCGCTGACGCCGCAGATGCGTGCCCGAGTGCGCGCAACCTACCCAGAGCGGCGTGCGGTCAGCCGACTCACGCGCTTCGGCATCGCCGTGCCGTTCCCCGTCGAGTCAGCGCTCGACGCGACGCCAGAGGAACGCAGCCGGAAGTACGAAAACGCCTGGGAGAATAGCCAGTTGCTGGGCTTTCGGATGTGCTACGGCGACATTCTGTCGAACGAGGCGTCTAATGAGACGGTCGCCGAGTTTATTCGCGGCAAGATCCGCGACACGGTGACGAATCCGGAAATCGCCGAGAAGCTGTTACCTCGCGGCTTCCCGTTCGGCACGAAGCGCCCATGTCTCGGCGATACGTATTACAGTGTGTACAACCGCGACGACGTGACGCTCGTCGACCTGAAGTCCGCCCCCATCGAACGCATCGTGCCCGAGGGCGTCGTAACAAACGACGGTTTGCACGAACTCGACTGCCTGATCTACGCGACCGGCTACGACGCGCTCACCGGCGCGCTCATGCATATCGACGTGCGTGGCGTGGAGGGGCGCAAGCTCACCGACAAGTGGGCCAGCGGCGCGAAGACCTACATCGGCCTGATGACGAGCGGATTCCCAAATCTGTTCACGGTCACGGGGCCGGGCAGCCCCGGGCCGCTTGCGAACATGTCGATGAGTATCGAGCAGCATATCGACTGGATCACCGGGTGTATGACCTACCTGCGCGACCATGATATCCAGCGGATAGATGCGGAGCCGGAGGCCGAAGGAAACTGGATGCAGCATGTGCAGGACGTCGTGTCTGGCACGCTGTATCTGAAGGCGAATTCCTGGTATATCGGTGCGAACGTGCCGGGCAAGCCGCACGTGTTTCTGCCGTATCTGGGCGGCCATGGCACGTACCGCAAAAAGTGCGACGAAATCGCGGCGGCGGGCTATCCGGGATTCTTGCTGACCCATGGCGGCGACGCATACCTTGAATCCTCCAGAGAAGCTGTCGAAGACGCAGCATGAGTGACGCCAAGGGACGACTGTCAGGCAAGATCGCATACATCACAGGCGCTGGCGCGGGCATCGGTCGTGCAGCGGCGGAGCTATTCGCACGCATACGCGCAACTGTAATCATCGCGGAATTCAATACTGGTAAAGGCCAGGCCGTTGCCGATGCGATCAACGCTGCTGGCGGAAAGGCGAAGTTCGTTCGAACGGACGTAACGAGCGAGGAAAAGGTGCGCGAATCAATCGACGCCGCAGTCCAGTTCACCGGCCGGATTGACGTGCTCTACAACAACGCTGGCGCTTCGACCGCGATCGACGCTCAGGTGATCGACTGCCCGGCCGAAGAATTCTGGCGCGCAATCAAGCTCGATCTGTTCGGCATGTGGATTACCTGTAAGTACGGCATTGCCGCGATGGTGAAGACGGGCGGCGGCTCGGTCATTAATTGCAGTTCGGCGTTCGCGCTCGTCGGCACGCGCGAAGGATGCCTATACAGCAGCGAAGGGCGGGATATCGTCCATCACGCGCTCGATGGCCGTCGAGTATGCGCCGCATTGCATCCGGGTGAATTGCCTGATCGAGCCGAACGATGTCGCAATGACGGCGCTCCATCTCGCTTCCGACGAATGGAAAACGACGACCAGTCAGATCTTTCCGATCGACGGAGGCTTTTCGATTTCGTGAGTTTCAGAATGGGCCAACTGACGTTTCTGCTTCACGATCGATATCGCCCGAGGGCGGATTAATACGGCAATGGAAGACACAACATTGGAGGATACCGCAATGGACTACAAGGTTTCACGCACAAGAGACGGGATCGGCTACGAGTACATCAGTCTGTCGGCCCCCTGGACAACAACCGGGACCCCTGTCCTGTTCCAGCATGGCATCGGCGACGGACGGGCCACGTGGTCGAACTGGCTTGCTGATGCGCTTCACTCGCGGCCGGTCATCGCGGTCGACCTGCGCGGACATGGCAGCTCTCGAGATGCGTCTCTGGCCAACTTCACATTGGAGCAGGGGCGCCGCGATCTGATTGGGGTCCTAGACGAACTCGGAATCAGCAAGATTCACTACATCGGATCGTCATTCGGCGGCATGCTGGGCTACTACCTTGCGGCAACCGCCGCGCCGCGCGTCGCGACGCTGACCACCTGCTCTGCGCCGTATCGCGGTGACTGGGTACGTGGCCTCGATCGATGGATCGACCTTCTTCGCACCGAAGGGACCGAGCCTTGGTCCGACGAGGTTCTGGACGCTTTCTTCACGGACCCCTATCGCGAGCGTGAGCCTCAGTTCATTTCCTGGATGCGAACCGCACAGCGCTCGATGCGCCCTGAGGACGTCTGTTCATATTTCGAAGCGACCAAGAGGGAAAATCTAGAAGGGATATTGCCTGACATCGAGTGTCCGGTACTCAATATCACAGGTGGCAGTCCGGTCGTAGACAGGAAGAATCCGCGAAATCTGGGGTCATTCGTGCGTCAGCTCGAGAATGTGACGATCCCTGACAGCAGGCACGGTATCGCCATGTCACATTGGGAGGAGTGTAGCGCAGCAGCCTACGAGTTCATCGCGCGCTGGGAACGCGTTGGCAACGCGGGAAACACGCACCACGAGCGAGAGCCGAGCGATCGTACAGGGGGCACAAGATGAACGAGACGAACGATAGGCCAGATGAGCTCCTGCGCTCCTTGCTCATCGGGTGGAGCGATCGCATGCGGGAACGCCCCGACATGCCGATCCGAGAGATGCGCGAGATGCGCGAAGCGTGGCACACGGTGACGACCGAGCCCACCGATGTCTGCTACGAGGAGACAGTGAGCGGTGATCGCCGAGCACTGTGGTGCTCTCCACTTGGCGTGCCCCGCGACCGCGTCCTGCTCTTTTTCCACGCAGGTGCCTTCGTGGCGGGCTCGCTCGCTACACACCGCAAGTTCGGCGGTCATCTCGCGAAGGCCGTAGGCGCGCGAACGCTCCTGATCGACTACCGTCTGGCCCCTGAACATGTGTATCCTGCACAACTCGACGACGCCGTTAACGCTTATCACTGGCTCCTCGGGAATGGCTATCACCCCGAGAACATCGCGTGCTGCGGAGACTCTGCGGGAGGAACGCTGGCATTGGCCCTTCCCCTCAAGCTTCGTGACATCGGAACTTCGCAACCCGCCGTGGTCCTCGCGATCTCGCCAGGGCTGGATTGGGAGTGCGAGTTCATGGACGCGAACAAGGGAAACGACGTCTCCCTGACCGCGGCAGGGGTCTCGCGACTCGTTCAGTTGTTCATCGGTGAGACGCGAATCGACGATCCGCTCCTCAGTCCACAGTATGGTGACCTAGCAGGGATGCCGCCGGTGTACTTGGTGATGGGCGGATACGAGAACCTTCTCGGGGGCGCGTTGCGGTACGCGGAGAAAGCTCGTCAGGCGGGGGTCGATCTCACGCTGGACGTCGGGCACGAGCGCCAGCACATCTACACGATCGCCGCTGGAAACGATCCGGAAGCGGACGCGACTATCGCTCGCTTCGCCGAGTGGAGTCGTGCCCGATTGGGACTTCAAGGTGAGCGCGTGGAATGCCTCTAACTCCCTGCCACGCGCGAAATGCGATTCACACAACTGCAAACCTACAAAGACTTTTGTGGAGTTGCTCGGAACTCCCTTGAGGAACCCCCGCGTCTTCAGACGGCGCACTCCTCATCTTGTCAAACCGGAAAGCCAAAGAACCGCGTGCAAAGGCGCGATCATCATGATGACACCCGCTCAGGCATCCCTCGAAATCACTCCTCCGTCAACGAGAACGCGCAGCCAACGCCGCATGGCGACGTGGTCGGCGTATCTCGGCACTCTCATCGAATACTATGACTTCTTCCTTTATAGCCTGCTGGCGGTCGTCGCGTTCGCTCCCCTGTTCTTTCCGAACGTAGGTCCGCTGACCGGACTTCTGGCTTCGTTCGCAACTCTCGCGACCGGTTATGTCGCACGTCCGCTTGGGGCCGTCGCGATGTCTGCCATCGGCGACCGGATTGGCCGACGAGTCGCACTCCTCATCAGTGTGGCCGGGATGGGAATCGCTTCCATCCTTATCGGTCTACTTCCGCCGTATGCTGCGATTGGGGTCTGGGCCCCCACACTGCTCGTCATCCTTCGATTTTTGCAGGGCCTTGCTGCGGGCGGGGAGTACGGCGGAGGTGTCCTCATGGCGCTTGAGCATGCGAACAGCAATCGACGAGGAATCGCAGCGGCAGCCCCCCAGATGGGTCTCTACTCAGGCATTATCCTGGCGAACGTCGCGCTGCTGCTCGCCACGTTGCTGCCGAACGATGCGTTTCTTGCCTGGGGATGGCGAGTCCCTTTCCTTCTCACTGCTGTCCTCATGGTGATCACGATCTGGCTGCGCTCCAAGGTCGATGAAACCCCCGTGTTCGAGCAGGCCAAGCGAGAGCACCGACTGGCCGACAGGCCAGTCATGGGGCTGTTCAGAACGCAATGGAGGACTCTCCTGACTGTCGTTGCAGTCGCGATCGTTGTCACGACCATCTCGGCTCTGAACCTGTCGATCGTACCGATGTACTCCATCCGTATGGGGTTCAGCAGATCAGAGGCTCTCTCCCTCACCCTCATCGGAGTCTGTACGGGTCTCGTGCTCGTTCCTACTTTTGCCTGGCTTTCCGATTATGTAGGACGAAAGCGCGTCGCTTTGATCGGGGTCATCCTTATTCCATTTTCCGCTTGGGGCGCCTTTAGCGCGCTGGGAGCACATTCCTACTCATGGGCCGTGGCCGGGGCTGTCATGCCGGTCATCGCACACAGCGTCGCATACGGACCTGTCAGCACATGGATGGCAGAACTTTTCCCCACGAGGTTTCGGTACGGCGGTATATCGGTCGGATTCCAGATAGCAAGCCTTGGGGCAGGGGTTTTTCCGCTCATCGCAACGGCGCTGCTCACGGTCGCGGGCGGCCCGCCTCACTTCGGGTGGATAGTCGTCTACATTGCACTGATCGCCGGTATCAGCCTGATCGCCATCAGCCTGGCACGCGAGACGTCCACGGCAACCTTCGAGGAACTCGATTCCGAAGTGACCGGTCCCCAGATTCTCGCCGCGAGATCAGGGCCAGGGACACCCAGGAGGAATATATGACGACGAGTCACCATGTTTCAGAGAACGCCCGTCTATTGCGTCCTTCTCAAGAACTACCCTTGACGGATGATATGCGCGAAGAAGCCGTGGCGACGTAGGGAAGCGGAGCGCCAGGCCAAACACGAGAACGCGTGTGGCGAACAGAAACCCTGCTGATGAGCAGCAAAAGTCGGCCCTGAAATAAACACGAAGACGCAAAAATAATCCTTGGAGATCATTCGATGAAAAAGTCGCTTCTAGCTCTCGCAGCCCTCGGCGCATTCGCAGGCATCGCACACGCGCAGAGCAGCGTGACCCTGTACGGTATCGTTGACGTTGGCTTCAACATGAACACCAACGCGGGTGGCAGTCATAAGTACGACATGTCCAGCAGCGTTCTGCAAGGCTCGCGTTTCGGCCTGCGTGGGACGGAAGACCTGGGCGGTGGTCTGAAGGCGATCTTCGTGTTGGAAAACGGCTTTGACGTGACCAACGGCAAGCTGGGTCAAGGCGGCCTGTTGTTCGGTCGTCAAGCTTATGTCGGCCTGTCGAGCCAGTTCGGCACGGTCACGCTGGGTCGTCAGTACGACTCCCTGGTCGACCACGTCGGTCCGCTGGAAGCCGGCGATCAATGGGGCGGCTCCATCGCAGCTCACCCGAACGACCTCGACAACTTCAACAACACGTACCGTACCAACAACACGGTCAAGTACTCGAGCGTTGACTACAACGGCCTGACGTTCGGCGGCACGTATAGCATCGGCGGCGTCGCCGGCAACTTCACGGGCAACCAGATCTGGTCGCTGGGCGCAGGGTACAACAACGGTCCTCTCGTGCTTGGCGTTGGTTACCTGAACGCACGCACCCCGGCAGCTCCGGGCGGCCTGTTCAACAGCAGCGGCACGGCAGCAACAGCGAACGCTGCGGTGACGTTCCCCGTCTACGCTGGCTTCGCGTCGGCTAACACGTACCAGGTCGTCGGCGCAGGCGGCGCCTACACGTTCGGCGCGGCAACGGTTGGCCTGACGTACTCGAACGTCCGCTTCGGCAATCTGGGCAAGACGTTCGCGTCGCCGTTCGCGGGTCAAACGGCTACGTTCAACAACGGCGAAATCAACTTCAAGTACCAGTTGACCCCGGCATTGCTGGTCGGCGCAGCGTATGACTACACGCGCGGCGCGGAAATCGCCAACACGTCGCGCGCCCAGTACCACCAAGGCGCGGTCGGCGTGGACTACTTCCTCTCAAAGCGTACCGACGTGTACCTGATCGGCGTGTACCAGCACGCTCTGGGCGAAACGCTGAGCGCAACGGGTGCAACAGTCAACGCAACCGCATCTATCGCCAGCATTACCCCCTCGGCGAACCAGAACCAGTTCATGGCTCGCATCGGTATCCGCCACAAGTTCTGATATTTAGGATAACGACTAGCATCTTAAGAGGTGCTGATGCACCTCTTACTAAGCCGAAACAAAGTAACCGGACATGGATCATGCCGCGTAACGAACTGACGGATGCTGAAACATGGATCGGACCAAAGCCGGAATTCTCTGCAACGAGCGCAGAACTGCTCGAACACGCTGCTTAAGATGCCCGGGACCTTTGATAGCAAGCTTGCCGATCTTGTGATGTTTGAGATAACCCCACACGAGCTCATCCGGATTCAGATCCGGCGAGTAAGCAGGCAGGAAGAAAAGACAAAGGCGTCCATCTGATGCTGCGGCAAGCTGGCGGATCGCTTTGCAACGATGAACTGGATGACCATCTGCAATCAGGAAGACGGGGGCATCGGAATTGAGTACCAGTCGCCTGACGAAATCGACGTATGCCGCAATCCTGAAGCTGCCTTCAAAACACATGAAACGGAGTTGACCGCGCGGACTGATCGCCGAGATCAGGTTCACTTTGAAGCGAGCGCCAGTGGTTTCGACAACGGGTGTCTGGCCGATCGGTGCCCAGGTCGTGCCGCTGTGATAGTCCGAGCGCACCGTCGATTCGTCGACGAAGAAAATCTGTGCCCCACAGCGTTTGGCCTGCCTGACAATCGCCGGATATTCGTCTCGCATCCATGACTCGACCAGTTCAGGGTCGCGTTGGTAAGCACGCGCCAGCGGCCGCTGCGGTGAAAGTCCGAGCTTCCTGAGCAGCCGGCCGGCCGATACCTCAGAGAGCCGGACGTTGAAATGTTCGCGAATCAACTCCCGCACCATGTCTCGCGTCCACAACGCAAACTCGAACTTCATCTGCATTGGATTCTTCGTTGTGACCGTCCGATAGACAAAGCGGATAGCCTCGGACGACAGCTTCGTCGGCCGGCCCGGAACAGGCTTGGCCCGTAAGGCTTCAATACCTCCTTCGCGCCAGGCCGCCAACCACTCGTAAATACGCGCTCTCGAGAATCCCAATGTCCGGATCACGTCCTCAGGCAACTCGCCAGCTTCGACACGCTTGACCGCGCGAATGCGGATCTCTTCAAGTGTTGCGTGTGAAAGCTGTCGACCGTCGTCCCCGCGCATCACGTCTCTCCTCAAGACCCTTTCTCAAGACCGTTTAAGCTTAGACGATGGCGTCGATTTACGTTCGCCTACTTATGCACTGGTTAGGGAAACGCTGATTTATTCGGCTCGGCGGTCATCGCATCGGCCACCGAGGACGTTGTAAAAAGAGGCTCACGGCACGGATCCACGGCGATGAAGCGGCAGATCGGTTTCGCAGAAGCGGAAAGCAAGGGCGCGAAGCGCGTAACCAGGCGGCAGCGCTTTCTGGTGGAGATGGAGAAGGTTGTTCCGTGGCCACGTTTGCTGTCGGCCATCGAGCCGTACTACCCGAAGGGCAAGCGGGGCCGACCGCCGATTGGCCTGGAACGTATGCTGAGAATCTACTGCCTGCAACAGTGGTACGGGCTGTCGGACGAAGGGTTGGAAGACGCGCTGTATGACAGCATCGCGATGCGTGCGTTTGCCGGCATCGATCTGGCGGTCGAGGACGTGCCAGACGCGACCACGTTGTTGAAGTTCCGCCGCCTGCTGGTCGAGCATGACTTGACGCGCAAGCTGTTCGACGAGATCGGCATTTCGCTGTGCGAACGCGGCTTGCTGATGAAGGAAGGCACGTTGGTCGATGCGACGATTATCGAGGCGCCGCCGTCGACCAGGAACGCCGGGCACAGCCGCGATCCCGAGATGCATCAAACGAAGAAGGGCAACGAATGGCATTTTGGCATGAAGGCGCATATCGGCGTCGATGCCGACTCGGGTCTGGTGCATAGCCTGGTGGGTACATCGGCCAACGTATCGGACGTATCGCAAGCCCATGCTTTGTTGCACGGGCATGAGCAGGAAGCGTTCGGCGATGCCGGCTACACGGGCGTGGAAAAGCGCGACGAGATGCACGGCAATCCGGTGCAGTGGCGTGTGGCTGTCAAGCGCGGAAAAATCAAGGCAATGCGTGACGGTGCGCTGAAGGATCTGCTGATCCAGGTCGAGCGAACCAAGGCGCAGATTCGCGCACGGGTCGAGCATCCGTTTCATGTCGTCAAGAATCTGTTCCGCCATCGCAAGGTCCGCTACAAAGGTCTAGCCAAGAACACGGCGCAACTGTTCAGTCTGTTCGCCTTGGCCAATCTGGTGATCGCGAAGAACCGACTGCGCTCGACACATAGGGAAAGTCCGTCATGTGTATGAAAAACGCGAGCAGTTGGCCCGTATTCGAGCAAAACTCATCCCGGTCACAGCAAAAAATTCGTTCGCCGTTCTGACGCCTTCAAACTGACTCGTCGACAACGGTGGCGGCGAACCCATTGATCAGCGTTTCCTTAGTAAGTGTTGCGCCGAGCATGCGCAACGGCTTAGGGGTGCAAGTCCCAGCCCTTTCAAGATCTTTGCGAGGTATGAACAAGGTAAGCGGTTATACACTGCAGAGGATAATCGCAACGCGTGGCTCTACATGGAGTTTACCCCGCTCGACGCGAGTTGGGAAAGCCGGATGGTCGCGAGCAACCTTGATGTCGGAGCTGGCTTTCATGTGCCCCGTGACGCTGAGGAAACAGGTCTCATTGCAACGATTCGCTTCGCGCGGCAGTTGAGACTGTGGGAGCATGTCCTACGACCACAGCAGCCGTCTCGGGATTATCGACATCCTCTCGAGCCATCACCATATCGCCTGCCATTGGGCGGGACATCGCTGCGCCAAGCGATGATGACGATCCCGACGGACGAGCGGCCTGACGGGTTCATATCCGTCGCGAATTGTGAAGGGTCGGCCTGCACTCGTGAGTGGCGATTGAGCGATCGAGGATCTGTTCGGGAACGCGCACATTCAGACGGAGCCGTTCAAAGTATCTGCAATTCATAGCAACTTCATGGATGATCAGATGTGTAGCGATCCGCCCCATCCGAGCGAGCCCCCGAGCTTCGCTTAGCAGTGTCCGCCGATCGATGGATCGAAGCAACGCGCCGGATTGTGATGCCTGCAGACCGCCCGGCGATTTCTTTAGCCCGTGATGACCTTCGGCGTGTCGCTCCACGAGTGCGCGCTGCTCGCGCAGCAACATCCAGAATACTAGTAACCGTCGTCGAGCCACGCGTGTAAACGTGGCGGCTGATGGCCCAGTGACGGGCAGGTCCAGTCGGGGCGGGCGAATGCGAGCGGTGCTATGTCGAGCGGCGCTGGAATGCCCAAAAACTCCATCGGTTGAACGTCAAAAGCCGGCCCTCGACGGCCCCACCTTCATCCTGCCAGCGGCGACCGGCCGCCCGATTCGAACCGTGCCCCGACGGCCCTACGGTCGGCCAGTCACGCGCTGCACCATCGCGTAGAGCACGGACATCTGCAAACCGCTCCTGAGTGCGTAGTTCGGGTCGTATTGATTGGAGTAGCCCCACCAGTCGAAGCATGCGTTCGGGTTGGTCGGCCCCGGACCAGACGACGCGATCGTGTCGGGATACACGACCACGAGTTTGTTCGTGTCGGCCCATTCATCGATGCCGGCCTCGGTGACCCAGCGGTTTCCGATAAGTGATGCCTCCTGCAGGCAGCCGTGCAGGGCGAGCACGAATCCGCACTTGTTCCCTTGCGCGCAGGCTTTGGGAACAAAGACGCTCCCAGTTGAACTCATCGAAACGTTTGGCGACGCCCCGAACTCCGTTTGATCGAATGCTGACAGCGTACCCGACAGCTTTCCGTCGTTGCGCGGTTTCAATGGGCCGAGGAACATCGTCAGCCACGTTTTTACTGAATCGTAGACCGCGCCATTCGCCGAGCAGCGCACCATGTAGGGGCTCCCGAGCGTGCCGCATGCCAGTTCGCCGTCAGGCGATTCCCAGCCGTGCTCGGCGGGATACGCATTGTCGAAGTGAACATTGGCCCCATAACGCCGATATTCCGAGTTGAGGTCGGCCATCTCGAGCGGATTGACGAACCTGGTCTTGCGTGCCGGACCAGAGGTAGACGGGCTGTTCACGCAGATTCGTCGCCGGGTCGATGGTCCCGAGGGACGACTGCGCGTCCAGGTACACCTCGGATGTCGTCAGCGTGCTGTTGTACGACGCTTGATTCGACGGAAGCGTCAAGCCGCCACAGTTTGTCAAAGCTGTCGCCGCGCCTCCGGCGGCGGCACACCAGTACACCCCGCCCGCGTAAACGGCGGCCCCTTTGAAGGTCGAAGAGTGGGCAACGTGCATCTGCACCGCCGCGAAACCGCCAGACGAAATACCGGCGACGAAGACCTTCGTCGGGTCGATCCGGTAGCGCTGAAGTTTAACGATCGTGGACGCGACCGATCCACCGTCCGCGGTGGGGCTGCCGGTGGCGGCTAACGCCTTTGCCGATGCACCGGCATCCGTACTGGCGGAATCGCCACCACCGCCGCACCCGGCGAGGCCGATCGCTAACACAGCTGCCGACGCTAACCGTAGGCCTAACGCCATCGTCATCATTGTCGTCTCCTCGTCGGAGCGGAATAAAAATTAGTGACGTCGCTGCGCCCGTCGAACTACCGGCCGTTTCAGCTTCCGCCTAAAACTCGCTAACGCAAGTCATCGACAAAGCGCGAACAGATGATTGCGGCGTGCGATGCGCGCGATGACCTTGAGCAAAAATCGCTCCTGCAGCGCTTATAATCGCAAGCCTTATCAGCATGAAGCTTGTTCAACGCTTGCGCGACTCCGGTCGATTTGACCGTGCTCTCGCAGCCAGCTGAGCATCGCCGGGCGCAATTGTTCAGCACATACAGGATGCCGTTGAGCGCCGCCCGGTCATCGACCGAACGGCTGCCGTCCACCTCGATGGAAGGCTTGAATTCCGAAACCAGCGGCTCAGCGCCAACCATAATTCTTTGCTTACTATTCTTCTCGCCATGCCCGCAAACGTACCGCATCAAGAGCCAACGGTCCTGATAATCATGTAGCCGGCCTCCCTCCGTTCGACGCGAACGGCTGGCGTAGAGTCGCGTTAGCCGCTCTAAGCGAATGACCGTTGCACTCTCCTGAAGCGGCCCTTGCTTTCTCGCTGGATCGAAGAGCCGTAGAGGATCGGTGCCGGTCGCAGAACGACAGCCGTCACATATGACGTGCGCACGCGTTGCGCCCAATGGACGGGCCCGGGCCGAGCATTCCGGGCAGATGCCGGGCAGGAACGCCGGCCGCAAAGCAGGCCATAAAGCAGCCTGCAAAGACCGCTCTGGCAACCCTGAACCAACGTGCTAGGCTAGTAGAGTCACATGGGCACTGCGGCGCCCGCATCAGATCGTCCGTTTCCTGGCCGATCCCGCATTCAGGGTAAGTCCGGTCCGTTGGCCGGTGCCTCCATCGAATCTGCAAACGACATGGACAAGCCCGTCATCATTGCGGTCGACGACGACCCTGAAGTGATCGACGCGGTCGCCCGCGACTTGCGGCTCGGGTACGGCGAGCATTATCAGATCACGCGTGCCGGGTCGGGGCAGGCAGCGCTCCAAGCGGCTCATCAGCTGCGGTTGCAGAACCGCTCGGTTGCGTTGTTCCTGGTCGACCAGCGCATGCCGCACATGAGCGGTATCGAGTTCCTCGAGCAGGCGATCGCGCTGTTCCCCGAAGCGAAACGGGTGCTGCTGACGGCGTACGCCGACACGGATGTCGCGATCCGCGCGATCAACAAGGTAAGGCTCGACTATTACCTGCTGAAGCCCTGGCATCCGCCGGAACTCAGCTTCTACCCGGTGCTCGACGATCTGCTCGAGGCCTGGCAGGCCGCGTGGCGCGGCAGCTTCAAGGGGATCCGCCTGATCGACCATCGCTGGTCGCCGCAAGGCCACCAGTTACGCGATTTTATGGCGCGCAACCATATTCCATACAAATGGCTAGACGTGACGAGCGGCGGCGAGGCGGACGTATTGCTGAGTTCGATCGATGCTGCCGCGAGCCAGCTTCCAGTGCTGATTTTCGAGGACGGCTCGACGCTCTGCCGCCCGACGATTGCGCAGATTGCCGACAAGGTGGGGCTCGTCACCCATTCGACCACGCCCTTTTACGACATGCTGATCGTGGGAGGCGGACCAGCGGGGCTGGCCGCTGCCGTGTACGGTGCGTCGGAGGGCTTGAAGTCGGCCATCATCGAGCACGAAGCGCCGGGCGGACAGGCGGGCACCACATCCCGCATCGAGAACTACCTCGGATTCCCGTCCGGGGTGAGCGGCGCGGAGCTGTCGCGGCGTGCGCTCACCCAGGCGAGGCGTTTCGGCGCCGAGATCATCCTGACCCAGCGAGCGGTCGGCACGCGGGTGGAAGGCCCGTACAAGTTCGTCACGTTGTCCGACGGCTCAGAGGTGAGTTGCCATGCGCTCGTGGTGGCGAGCGGCGTGTCGTACCGGCAGCTGGACGCACCCGGCGTGGAGCGCCTCACGGGAGCGGGGGTCTACTATGGTGCGGCGATCACCGAAGCCGTCTGTTGCGCGAATCAGGATCTCTATGTGGTCGGCGCGAGCAATTCTGCCGGCCAGGCCGCGATGTTCCTCTGCAAGTACGCGCGCAATGTGGTGATCGTGTGCCGCGGCTCTTCTCTCAGTGCCGGCGTCTCGCGCTACCTGATCGATGAGATCGACGAGACGCCGAACGTCAGTGTGCGCCCTCACACCATGGTGGCCAGCGTCGACGGGCAAGGTCATCTGTCGGAAATTACGCTGCGCGATGTCAACTCCGGCGCGATCGAAGTTGTCCCGGCCGGCGCACTGTTCATCTGCATCGGTGCCGAGCCTCGGACCGAATGGCTCAGCAATGTCGTCCAGCGCGACGACAACGGCTTCGTGGTGACCGGCCGCGCCATGCTGACGGACGGCAAGCGCCCAACGGGCTGGCCACTGGCTCGCGACCCCTTCCTGCTGGAGACGAGCGTGCCCGGCATCTTCGCGGCGGGCGACGTGCGCGCCGGCTCGATCAAGCGGGTCGCGGCAGCCGTGGGCGAAGGCTCGACCACTGTGCATCTGGTGCATCAATACCTGGCCACCCTATGATCGACTTTGACAAACTGCGCACGGTGCCGCTTTTCGTGGATCTGTCGGACGAACGGTTGCGGTGGCTCGGCGAACACCTGACGGAAAGCTATGTAAAAGCGGGGGACGCCATCGTGCGCGAGGGCGAAACGATGTCCGTCTTTTTCCTCGTGCTGGAAGGAGAGGTCCGGGCCATGACGTCTTCCGGAGCCAGGCAGATTCCCACTAACCGGTTCGTCGCGCCAAGCTTCTTTGGGGGCGCATCCCTGCTCGCGGGCAGACCTTCCCCGGGCACGGCGACCGCCGCGACGGACAGCCACCTGGCACTGCTTCCAGAGCGCGCGTTCCGGGAACTGCTGGTGGCCTCCGAGGCTTTCAGCCGGGTCATTTTCCGTAGCAGCCTCGATCGTCTCACCGCCCTCGAGGCGACTGTGCGCAATCGGGAGAAACTGGCCGCATTGGGCACCCTCGCAGCCGGCCTCGCGCATGAGCTCAACAATCCGTCCGCGGCGGTGGCGCGCACGGCGGACTGCGCGGTCGCCACCCTCGCGATGCTGAAGGACGCGGCGGTCGCGCTCGGCCACAGCGCGATTCCCTCCGAAGCGATGAGCGCCCTCGACAGCCTGGGCGCGCGCCAGGGATCGGGGAGCGGCATCGCCACAAACGCGTTGCAGCAGAGCGCGGCCGAGGATGCGTTACATGAGTGGCTAGGCAAGCGCGGCGTCGAGCAGCCATGGCTGAAGGCTCCCTGCCTCGCGCGAATCGGGATCACGCCCGCGGACCTCGAGCCGATTGCGGGCCGGCTGAACGACGAACAGTTTGCGGCGAGCATCCGGTGGCTCGCAGCGACGCTGGAACTGCGCTCGCTGGTCGAGGAAACGAGGCGCGGCGCGGTGCGCATCTCCGAGATCGTCAAGGCGATGAAGTCTTACTCGTACATGGACCAGGCTCCCCAGCAGGCGGTCGATCTCCATGATGGCATCGACGATACCCTCACCATCATGCAGCACCGGCTCAAGCATGGTGTCACCGTGCGCAGGGAATACGACCGCAGCCTGCCGCACCTCGTGGTGCATGGCAGCGAACTCAACCAGGTATGGACCAACCTGATCGACAACGCCATCGACGCGATGGAGGGGAAAGGGGAGATCGTCATCCGCACGCGCCGCGACGCGAACGATGCCGTGATCGAAATCACCGATAACGGGCCCGGAATTGCACCGGAAGTGATGCCGCATCTGTTCGAGCCGTTTTTTACCACCAAACCGCTGGGCCAGGGCACCGGGCTGGGTCTCGACCTTTCGTACCAGACGGTGGTGCAAAGACATGGCGGAGAGATTCGCGTCGAATCGCGTCCGGGCCGCACGACGTTTCAGGTTCGCCTGCCGCTTGCGCCGTAAGCGCCGGCGAGGGAATAAGCCTGTAGCCAGGCGGCCGGGCGACGGCGGCGCCCGTCTTCCGGACGCGCGTTTTTCGCCGCAGAGGTGTGCCAACCATGATCGACCTCGAGAAGCTGGGCATGATGCCCGTGTTCGCGGAGCTCACGAGGGAGAGTCTGCAATGGCTGCGCGACAACCTCGCCGAGTCCGCCGTCAAAGCCGGCGAGGTGCTCATCGACGAAGGCGAAATGTGCACCAGCCTGCTGCTTCTGCTCAACGGCGAGCTCACGTCGACGAGACGGGCGGAGGGGCACCTTCCCAGCGAGCGCTACATGGCGCCTGAAGTCTTCGGCACGCCGTGCCTCGTTGCGGCGATTCCCTACCCGTCGACGCTCCGGGCCGCGACCGATTGCGACATCGCCTGGCTTGCCGAGCCCGCGTTCCGTGAACTGTTCATGTCCAGCGGGCCGTTCAACCAGGCCGTCGCGCGCGTGATGGCCGACTGGCTCACCACGCTCGAAGCCGCAGGACAGAATCGCGAAAAGCTGGCCGCGTTGGGCAAGCTCGCGGCCGGGCTCGCGCACGAACTGAACAATCCGGTTTCGGCCGTGATCCGCGCGCTCGACTGCATGCTCGACGGACTCGACGCGCTGGAGGATGCGTCCCTTGCGCTCGGCCGCAGCGCGCTGCCCCGCGATGCCCTCGATGCGCTGCGGATCCTTGCCCGCAGCAAGGGGGTGCAAACCGGCATGACGGGCGCGAATTCCCTCCGGCAAAGTGAAGCAGAAGCGCAACTCGGTGACTGGCTAGGGGCCCATCGGGTGGCGAGGCCGTGGCTGGCTGCGCCCTGCCTCGTCGCGCACGGAATCGGCGTCGATGATCTCATGCGGCTTGGCAGCAACCTGAGCGCGGAACAGTTCGACGCGGGCATCCGCTGGACCCTCGAGGCACTGGAACTGCACTCGCTGATGCAGGAGGCGATGCGCGGCTCGGCGCGCATCGCCGACATCGTGAGGGCGACGAAGGCCTATTCCTATATGGACCAGGCGCCGCAGCAGGAAGTCGACATGCACGACGGCATCGAAGACACGTTGATCGTCATGGCTCACGAACTGAAGCGGGGCGTAACGGTTACCCGCGACTACGATCGCGGCCTGCCGCGTCTGCAGGTGTACGGCAGCGAGCTGAATCAGGTGTGGACCCGGATCGTCGAGAACGCGATCGATGCGATGAACGGGCAGGGCGAACTCACGATCCGCACGCGCCGTGGCACGGACTGCGCGGTGGTCGAGATCAGCGACAACGGCCCCGGGATTGCGCCGCAAGCCGTGCCGCACCTGTTCGAGCCTTTCTTTACGTCGAAGCCGGCGAACAAGGGTCACGCGCGGGGTCTGGGTTTGCACATCGCACACCGCATCGTGGTCAGTCGGCACGGCGGAACGATTCAGGTCGATTCGCGTCCCGGACAGACAACGTTCCGGGTGACGCTGCCGCTCGGGGGCATGGCCACGACGCCGGTTACCGGAAGAATCGGCTCGAATCGGTCGAACAATTCATCGTGAATCGTGCTGCTCTTCCAGCAGCCGAAACGCTACCGCGCCATGGCCGGTGCGGTGTCTTCGGTCAATGGCGCGGCCACCGAAGCAGCATCAGGCGCCACGTGGGACAGCTTCATCATGCGCGGCTGGAGCAGCAGCGCGACGAGCCCGCTCCAGCCGGTCTGATGCGAAGCGCCGACGCCGCGTCCGTTGTCGCCGTGAAAGTACTCATGGAACAGTATGAGATCCTGCGAACGCGGGTCAGCTTGCAGGATCGGATAGGCCGCCATCACGGGCCGCGCGCCTTGTGCATCTTTGAGAAAGAGCGTCGTGACGCGCCGTGCGAGGTCGTCGGCAATGTCGCTCAGCGAAAAACGGTTGCCCGATCCCGTCGGATATTCGACCCGAAACTCATCGCCGTAGTAGCGATAGAACTCATACAGCGATTCGATCAACAGGTAGTTGACCGGTATCCAGACTGGCCCGCGCCAGTTCGAATTGCCGCCGAACACGCGCGAGTCCGATTCGGCAGGCAGGTACTTGATGCAGACGCTCACGCCGCCATGGTCGAAGACATACGGTGCATCGCGATGCACACGGGACAGCGCCCGCACGCCGTGCCCGGAGAGAAACTCGTTTTCATCGAGCACGCGGCGCAGCAGCGCTGTCATCCGGTCTCCCCGCAACAACGACAGCAGCGTGGTGTTACCCTTGCCGGGTTCGGTCCAGCGCGACACCAGCTTTGCCAGATTCGGCCGATGATCAAGAAACCACGCGAGCCGTTCGCGCAATCCCGGCAGATGGCCGTACACCCGCTCCTCGAGCACGTGAACGGCGAACAGCGGAATCAGCCCGACGATCGAACGAATGCGCATCGGCACACGGGTACCGTCCGGAAGGTGCAGTACGTCGTAGAAGAATTCGTCGTGTCCGTCCCATAACCCTGTCCTGCAGCCTTCGCTGCAACTGACCGCTTCCGCGATATACAGAAAGTGCTCGAAGAACTTCACCGCGATTTCGACGTACGCGTTGTTCGTCATCGCCAGTTCGAGGCCGATCTGCATCAGGTCGAGCGCGTAGGAGGCCATCCATGCCGTGCCATCGGCCTGATCGATGCGGCCTGCGGTCGGTAGCGGCGAAGACCGGTCGAAGATGCCCACGTTGTCGAGCCCGAGAAAGCCGCCCTGAAAGATGTTGCGGTCATCGGCGTCCTTGCGGTTGACCCACCAGGAGAAATTGAGCAGCAGCTTGTGGAACATGACTTCCAGAAACTCGTGATCGCCAACGCCCGTCACCTCGCGGTCGAGTTCGTACACACGCCATGTTGCCCACGCATGAACCGGCGGATTCGCATCGCCGAACGCCCACTCGTAGGCGGGCAATTGCCCGTTCGGATGCATGTAGCGCTCCTTCACGAGCAGCAGCAATTGCTTCTTCGCGAAGTCGGGATCGATCATGGCGAACGCGGCCGCATGAAATGCGAGGTCCCACGACGCGTACCATGGGTACTCCCACTTGTCGGGCATCGACACGATGTCGCCATTGCACATGTGCCGCCAGTCCGCGTTGCGACCGTGCCTGCGTGCTCGCGGTGGCTTCGGTTGACCCGGGTCACCGTCGTGCCAGCGCGTCACGTCGAACTGGTAGTACTGCTTGGTCCACAGCATGCCGGCGAGCGCCTGACGCTGCACGAGCCGCGCATCGGCGTCGGCGATATCGTGCTGAAGCGCCGCATAGAATTCGTCGGCCTCCGCCTGCCGAGGCGCGAAGAGCGTTTCCATGTCGAGCGGCACGGCATCCGGAGCCAGTTCGGGACGCCAGCGCAGATACAGCACCGAGCGCCCATGAGGCGCGAACTGCAGGTACACATGCGCAGCGGCGCGGGTGCCCCTGTCGCGCCGGATTGCCTGCTCGTCGCCGTCGACGAGGTAGTCATTGAAGCCGTCCTTGAACGGCCCCGTTCCTTCGAAGCCGAAAATGCGGCGTACATTCGTTTCGTTTTCGCAGAAGAGCCACTCGATCGGCTGTTGCGCCGACGCCGTCACGATCATCGTTCCGAGCGCGGGATTGTGCGCGACCACGCGCGCGCCTTCTTCTGCATTCGGCTCCAGCGTGAGCGACGGCTTGCCGGGCTTGCCCGACCACGCCCATCGGTTGCGCGCCCAGAATTGCGGCAACACATGAAGCGTCGCGCGCTGATCCGCGCGGTTCTCGACGGTAACGCGCATCACGATATCGTCGGGTGTGTGCTTCGCATACTCGACGCAGACGTCGAAGTAGCGGTTATCGTCGAACACGCCCGTATCGAGGATTTCATATTCGGGCTGATCGGTGCCGCGCCGCAGATTTTCGTCGATCAGGTCCTGGTACGGGTACGCGTCGTGAGGATATTTGTACAGCATTTTCATGTACGAATGCGTCGGCGTGCCGTCGAGATAGAAGTAAAGCTCCTTGACGTCCTCGCCGTGATTGCCTTCGGCATTCGTCAACCCGAAGAGCCGTTCCTTGATGATCGGATCGTGCCCGTTCCAGAGCGCGAGCGAGACGCACCAGTCGAGCGGGTCGTTGCCGAATCCGGCAATGCCGTCCTCACCCCAGCGGTACATGCGGCTGCGCGCATGATCGTGTGGAAAATAGTCCCATGCGGTGCCGTATTCGCTGTAGTCTTCGCGAACAGTGCCCCATTGCCGCTCGCTCAGATAAGGTCCCCAGCGGCGCCATCGGTCGAGCCCCGGACCATGGAGCCGGGCACCTTCCATCGACTGGAGAAGATTGATAGCGCGTAGCGGTGGCATGGAACCTCCCGACCCGAAACCGACCATCCAGCAAGTCAAGTGCATGAACAGTCTGTCCTTTTCCATCGCGAGCGCCGTGTGCGCGCCGCATCAGGTGCTCAACATCCTCTCGATGCGCAACCGTTCACCGAGCGACCACGCCTGAAACCGGGGTGCCGCGCGGCGCTTGCGCCGGGTCGCCGTCGGCGGATTCGCTGACGTGAACGAGCCCTGCGGAATCGAGGTGGGCATACAGCGACGCGAGAAAACACACACGCGCCGCTTCGAAGCTGACCGCGGCGGGGGATGCCCGCTTCGCGCCAACGCGCAACCAGCTTCGACGAACGGCCCCATCAACCGTGGCCAGCCAATACCTTAATGATAAGCGCCATCGCGTTGCGGCGGCGATCCGCCGTACTCCGGGCCGACAGGAGCGAGCGTGCGCCGACCGGGCGGTTTGAGCGAGCTTGGTATTGTCAAGTTGAAGCCGGGTCGACGAATATAATGGGGCATGAAGAAAGCTTCCGCCTCCGTTTTGCCGTCGGCCGAGGCGCCGATTTCGTTCAAGGGCCATCGATTTCCGCCGGACATCATCAGCTACGTGGCGTGACTTGTAGCGGCAACATGAGATTGTCGTGTTCCTTGTAGGCCCAGTGTGACATCCAGTTCAGTGCGTCGGCGACGAATACGACGCGCACGACCACTATGACGATGCGGAGGCAGCGCGGACGACCCTCTGGAATTCAAGCGTTGGCCCCTTGGGCGCCCAAAACCGGCGCAAGCCTATCCTGCAATCACTCATTTTCATTGCGCTTTTTGTCGCCCGGAGTAAACGTTTTGCGCAGGGGGGCGGCTTTCACGCAAATGACAGATCAGGCCCTATAGAAACGTTGCGTAACCCGTGCGAAGAAATGGCGTAACGGTCCCCGTGAAAGCGTAAACGCCGTGCGCTTCAAGGTTCGCAAAAAATGCGCAACCCCGTGCGTCATGCCATCCCGTTTTAGATTAAACCGCGTGCGTACAGAGATGCGTATCAGTGCGTGTGCCTCGTGCGTCAAGGTGGTCACACTAGGCGCAAACCGCATGCGTTAAAAATGCGCTTTGCCGGAACAATGCAATGCGTTCCGGCGGCGCACCCGAACACAGGCGAAAGCGTATCTTCTGCGCAGGGCGGATATTGGACTTGTCCGGCGCCGTGTGCAACACAAGGCACAACGTGAGCGTGATATGAGCGTAGAAATGGCGAACCGCTGGCAAATCTCGCGCGTCGAGGGTTCACGACAATGTGCAAACCGGTTGCGTTACCGTCGGCGATATTGATGCGTCAAGGGGGCCGGGTTCAGCGTAAACGGAGTGCGTAACGGTGGCGGCAAGTTGTCCGTGACCGACGCAAACCGCGTGCGTAATCTCGGCGAACAGCCGTGCTTCTGGGCGGAAGCGTTGCGTGTGTACGACACACGAAAAAAAGTGCGTTGTTCTCCCGTGATCCCACGAGTTCCCTGGAGTTCCTACGGTGTCTTGCGATACAAAAGGGCGGCGTTGACAGGTGCGTTATGCGTGAGCAGGATGGTGCGCAGGCGGTGCGTACCAATGTGCGCTGGAGGTGGCGATGCCTGTTGCCAGGGTCTATACGAAATCGCAATGGGATGCGTTTGCCCGGACGCTTGATGCGCTGCCGGAAAAACCGGAGACCGAACGGGGCCTGAGTGTTCGCGATGCGATGAAAGACGTGCGTGCCCATATCCGTCATGCGCAAGGCAAGGGATATACGCTGGAGCAGATCGCGGAGCAGGCAAAACAGGCGGGCATCGATATTACGGCTGGCACGATCCGCTATGCGCTGCGTTCCGGAGGAAAGGGAAACGGCGCGGGAAAGGCAAACAGCACAGGCAACATGGTACGTTCGGGGACTGGAGCGCCTGCGCCGGGCATGGTAACGACACTGCCGCGCGCGCATGCGACCGTGCAGGGTGGCGCGTCACGCACGAACCGCCCGCGCACAGAAGGGCGTGCAGACGGACGTACTGAGGGGCGCACTGAAGCGCGTGCGCATGGGGGAAAGGCAGAAGTCAAATCACAACCCATGCCGGTACAGGGTTCGCTCGTATTTGCGATCAAACCCGATACCGACGACCTGTAAAGGACGGTAATGGCAACGACCCTCAACCCCATCTATCTGGTAGGCGGCAGCAAGGGCGGCGTGGGCAAAAGCATTGTTGCGCTGGCGCTGGCCGACCACCTGCAACGGCGCCACGCGAGCCTCGTACTGGTCGAGACGGACACGTCAAATCCGGATGTCATGAAAGCGGTCCACGGCGAGATCGAATGTGCAGCGTTCGACCTCGACGAGGCGGACGGCTGGATTGGACTGGTCAACTACTGCGATGCGAAGCGCGATGCAATCGTGATCGTCAATACGGCGGCGCGCAATCAGGCGGGCGTGGCGCGGTATGGCGCGACACTAGCGAGTACGCTTGATGAACTGGCGCGGCGGCTCGTTGTGTTCTGGGTCATCAACCGGCAGCGCGACAGTCTCGAACTGCTGCGCGAGTTCGGTGCGACGTTTCCCGATGCGACCACCCACGTCGTGCGCAATGCTTACTTTGGCACTGCCGACAAGTTCACGCTCTATCAGGATTCGAACATTCGCAAGAGTATTGAAGCGAAAGGGCTGTCTCTGGATTTTCCGGACCTTGCGGATCGGGTGGCCGATGACCTGCGCAGCCAGCGTCTGTCGGCGCGCAAGGCGGCAGAGACGCTGCCCATCGGGCAACGTGCCGAACTGCTGCGCTGGCGCTCGCTCTATGACACAATGTTTGCCGGTGTCATTATCGATGACTGACGCAACATCCAGTGCCTGGACACGCCCGGGACGTCCGCGTCGCGCGCGGCGCGCCCGCCCGCCCGATCCGCTTGCACGCCTGTTCCTCGACGTGTCGGGCGAAATCCCGGACGACGCGAGCATCGCGCGCATGCGACGGGTGTCGGCGGCGCTGAATCTTCACGATAACGATGCGCTTTGGTCAGTGCTCGCCGTGCTCGAATACTATGCGCGGCTGTACGAGGCGATGCCGGATCGCATCAGGAAAGCGGGCGAGGGCAGCCTTGACACGGTTCGCTCCGAAGCCAGGGAAGCGACGGATGTGCTGATGACGCAGCACCGTGATGCGCTCGCGCGCTGCAAGGAAACGATAAGGCTTGCCGAGCACATGATCCGCGAGCATGAGGAGCGACACCGGGCCGCTCTCGCGGGGCTGAACGAGGCCGCGCTCGATGCGCTGGTAGAGCGCGCCACTAACCGGATCGCACATGCTGCGGGTAACCGCCTGGTGGGCGCGTTCGCCATCGCGGCACGCGAGCAGCACGCGCGACTTGACGGGGCCGTTGCGGCTTTCGAGCGGGCGACGCGGGAAGCAGGGCGGCAGGCGCAGGTCGGGGCGCAAACACTAGAGCGCCGGTACTGGCGCGCGCTGGGGGCCGTGCTGGCGCTCGTGCTGACAGTGCTGCTGGGCGGTGCGGCAGCGATCGCTGTGTGGCTGACCGTATGGCGGGGATAACAAACCGGCGCGACAGGCGCGAGAGGGAGGAAGGGGATTCCCGGCCCGTCGCGTGATGGGTTAGTGCATGGCGTTGCGCCGTGCGATGGATGTCCTGATGTCCATCAGCAGCCTGACCAGATCGTCGGCCTCCAGAGCCAGCATGGGAGATACGAAGCCTGGTCCGGGTGACTGCGACGCGGACGTGTTCGCCGTTGCCGTATTCGTCATCGGTCACGTCAACGGCAGTCGTGAAAACGTGGCCAGCCCCGTCGTTGATTGTGATCACGGTGACCTTGATGGATTTTTTTCATGATGAGCTCTGTCTGGATACGCGTGCCGCTGGCGGCACGCGGGATAGGAGCGTGGTCCTGCGGGGCTGCGCCCGGTCAGCGGGTTCCACCGGGCTGACCGGCGGAACCCGCACGGATTACGCCGCGTCCTGCGTCGTGGACGCGTCGTCAGGCCGCGTTGAGGGTGCGCCGGTCGCAGCGGTCGCAGCGGTTGCGGCAGTCGGGAAGGGCCACGCGGGCAGCGCACTGTTGCTGCCTGTCGGGGCGGGCTCCTGTGCCACGGTCGGGCCGTCCACCGGCGATGAAGTTCCTGTGCCTTCGGCGGGTTCCGTGCCGTTGATCCGGTCATTACCGGGCTCATTAGCGTGCTCGTTGGCGTGGTCATCGCCGTGAGCGTCGACGTCCTCCTGCGCTTCATCGCCGGGGTCCCCTTCCTCGTCGTCATCCTCATCCGCGTCATGGGCGACGCCGTAAGAGCGCGCTGCCGGGACTTCGCGGTCGGTGAGGATTTCCGGCAACCATGCGGACTTCGCGAGCCGCAGTTCGGCGGCGGCAGCCGCATCGACCTTCTTCATCTTGCCGATGTCGGCGGCGATCTTCGGTGACACGGCGCTGGCGATGACTTCGGCGATGCGCGCCTTGCTGACATGATCGAAATACGAGGCACGCGTGGGCGTCCAGTACTGCGTCATGTCAAGGTTCAGCGCGCTGACGAGCGCATTGATGGCGTGGGGCTTTTCTTCCCCGGCGATGCCGTCGAGCAGCGTGCCAGTGCAGAACGCGAGCAGGTCGAGCAGGGTCGTGCCGGGGTCCTGTTCGATCAGCCACGGCAACAGGTCCGCGCGGCGCGCGGGGAGTTCGTGGCCCCACCGCTCGCGCTGCGTCTCGATGACACTCCACGCGGTACTGGCGGGCAGGTCGTCCGCCGCGCCGAGCAGCCTTTCGCGGTTGCTGTCGCAGGACAGTGCCAGCGTGTGCGGCGCGAAGCCGATCCCATACCGTTCCGGAAAGACTGCCGGAATCAGGCGTTGCAGGAGGGCGGCGAGCGCGACGGAGGGCTGCGCGATCAGTTCAGCATGAACGGCGGCGGTACGATGCGCGCTCAGGCGCTGGCAGAGCTTGGCGCTGTGGACCGGCTTCTCCTTCGCCTCGGGTTCCTCGGTCGCTTCGGATGCGCGTTCGGCTTCGGGCGTGCCGGTCACGGTCGCACCTGCCGCATCGAGTGCTGCGCTGTTTTCGCGGCGCACCAGCCCGCGCTCGATCACGAGTTCCCCCTGCGGGCTGAGCATCACGAATGCGCCCGCCTCGGTCATCTGCTGCGCGTCCCATGTTTGCGTGAGGCTTTCGAGCGCGATGAGCGCGGCGTTCACCTTGTCGATTTCGGTTTCGAGCCGTTCGGCTTCTTCGTACGCGTTTTCATCGTCCTCCCCGAGCGCATCAAACTGTTCGGCCAACTGGT
The DNA here is from genome assembly GCF_014200875.1 of Paraburkholderia sp. HC6.4b. Taxonomy (NCBI): domain Bacteria; kingdom Pseudomonadati; phylum Pseudomonadota; class Betaproteobacteria; order Burkholderiales; family Burkholderiaceae; genus Paraburkholderia; species Paraburkholderia sp. HC6.4b. The sequence continues at coordinate 228,411 of NZ_JACHDC010000001.1, read as the reverse complement.
TCTGCTGCGCGGTGAGCGCGTCCATTTCCCGCTGTTCCTCGGCGGTGAGGGCGCGCTGCACCGGTTGCAGCCTGCCGTAGCGATTCAGTTCCAACACATCGCGCTCGATACGCTGTTCGGTCCAACCCCAGCCCTCACGGCGGACTTCTTCGGCGGCGGCGTCGAGCTTCGCGGCGGCAAGGCGTTGCAGCAGTTGGGCGTCGGCAATGTATCCGGCGTTTTCGTCGTCGCTGAAGAGATCGCGGCGCACGAAGCCGCCCGCTGCCTCGTAGGTGTTCAGTCCGACGAAGCGAACCAGACGGCTGCGGCTCGCGTCGATCTCGGTGCGCGTGATGGCCTGCCGCAGATAGTTGGGCTGGCGCTGCCACTCGTTGGCATCGAACCAGATACTCTCCTGCGTCTCGTGGTCATCGGTGAGCGCGAGCGCGGCAAGCTGGTCAAGCGTGATCGCGTCCTCGCGCAGCAGGGCGAGCAGCCTCGGGGAGGCGCTGGCGAGCTTCATGCGTCGTTTGATCGTGATCGGCGCGGCCGAGAATAAGAGGGCGATGTAGTCGGCGCTGCGACCTTCCTCAGCGAGCAGCCTGTAGGAGCGCAGCACGTCGAACGGGTCGAGCCCTTCGCGTTCACTGTTCTCGATCAGGCTGATCGCAAGGGCTTCGCCTTCGCTGACTATCCGCACCGGGACCGGGTAATCGGCGGTAATGTCTTTCTGCTCGAACAGCAGATCGAGTGCGGCCTGCCGGCGCTGACCGGCACAGACGCCAAGCTTGCGATGTTTGCCGCGCAACCCCTTCAGCTCATGGACAACGAGGTTTTGCAGCAGGCCCTTTGCGCGGATGCTAACGGCAAGGGCGGGAATATCCGTGAGCGGTTTCGTCCGGGCATTAAGCGGCGAGCGCCGCAGGCTGGAATACGGCACGGTCACGACCGGCTGCTCGTTACCGAAACTGGTTTCAAGCAGGGGGGCAGCGGTAGCCGTCACGTCTGCGGCGGAGGGTTCCGTTGCGGTGTCGATTGCTTGCGTGTTGACGTCGGATTGCATGGTTCACTCCAGAAAGTTGAAAAGGAAAGTTCCGGGTCTCGGTGTTACGGGATACCAGTCAGGACTGGGCCCGGATAGGAGTCCTGATGGTATGAAACGGAATCGAGCGGCAATGGGCAGCCGCCCGTGCCCTGCTTATGCCTTCATCTGGCGCATCGCATCTGCGAGCATCCAGAGCGCGCGGTTCAGTTTCACGTTCTGGTCGATGCCGGTGATGGGGCGGGTGGACATGGAGCGTCCGCTGCGCGAGCGCCCGTGCAGTCCACCTTTGGTTAAAGATTCCTGAATCCGATTAAAAACCGTCCAGAGGTCATCGCGGCGGTCCTCGAAGCGCCGCACGTTGAGCAGTTGGCTTTCGGTGATCGGGGCGGGCGCGTCCGCGTCGGTCGGGTCGTAACGCAGCGCGAGGGCGGAGCGCGCGAACGCGTGCTGTTCGTCGCGGGTGAGCGTCACGGCGCGCATGCCGTCCTTCTGTTCGCGGATCAGGTCGAAGCCGTCGAGCACCTCGAATGCGCCGTTGATGACGTTCTGCACAATGGAGCCCTTGTGGGGAACACGTACTTCGCCGACGGTTTCGCCCGCGACAATGCCGTTCTGGCAAACAAACCTGTAGATGCCACCCAGCATTTGATACGAGCTTGTCCCATCGTGCGAATTGAGGAGGATGATTTCGTTGACGTCCTCGCCCGTGATTTCGTTCGCGGGGCGCATGCGGATGAGATGCTTCGTGAATTCACGCTTGTCCTGATCACGCACTCGGGTCTGGCAGACCATGAAAGGCTGAAAGCCTTCATTGCGCAGGCCGCGCAGCACGTCGATGGTGGGAATGTAGGTGTAGCGCTCGGAGCGGCTGTCGTGCTTGCCTTCGGCGAAAATTGAAGGGGCGACACGGCGGATCTGGTCATCCGACAGGGGCGAGTCGGAGCGGAGCATCGGGGAGCCGTAACGGAAGGAGGAAGCGAGTTGCATGGCACTCTCCACAACAAAAAGGGTTGAACGGTGTTGCGCTGACCGGGCTCCAAGATTCCGCCCGCCTCGTAGGGATTGGGCTCGTCCCGGTGGAACCCGGGGCTGGCTTTACTGCCGCCAGTCTCCTGAGTTCGCGCCCGTGCGACTCAAGGAGCCGATGGCGGGCAAACGTCAAGGAAAAAGGCGAGGGAGGGGTGCGGGCAACACGGTCCCTCGCCCCTTGACGTTTGCCCGCCATCGGCTACTGTCGCGGGGTTCGGGCGGGAACTCAGGGGACTGGTGGATGTGAAGCTTCGGGTTTGACCGGGATGAGCCGCCGCGCGGCGAGCGCGAATGTGGAGGCCGCCTGCGGCCTTCACCTGACTGGGGGTTAAAGGTGTTGGGTGTCGGGGGTTGAGGTTTTGCACCAGGGATTGAAGCCCGCGAGGGCCGGGACGCCGCAGGCGGCCCGGTGCGAAGAATGAAAGCCCGCCCGCAGCGCAAGCGGAGGGGGTGCCCCGTGCGGGCGTTGGGATCGCAGTGACGTAGCTTCCGGCATCGTTGCTAGAATGCCGGACTGAAGAACGGACCGTTGCGACCCATGCCTTTGCCAGTCGATGTTGAACTGCTCGCGGATGTGAGCATGAATGCCCTGGATGCGACGCGACAGCGTGGCCAGATGTCCGGGCGTTCTCGCACCAGCGCTTTCACCGGATCCTGCATCAGGATCCGGGACCACGAATTGGTAGTGGTCGAAATTGGACCCTTCGGGCAGGGGCCGGGCCGTAGAGTGACCTTCCGCGCGCGATCGGTGGGGGCGGTCATCGCGCCGGCGGGTGCGACTCTCGATACGCGCTGGGGCATCTGCGAAGTGGTGGCCTGAATACAGGCGCGAGGTTGCGCACGACGTGCGTTCCGGCCGCGTGACCGTGCGCGCATGTACACGACATCAAGCGACGGGCTCAGTTCGCGCAGGTCTGCGCGGCGTTCGACCAGGTCGTGATGACGGCATTGGCGCCTGAGATTCAGCAGATCGGGGACGAGGCGCATTGCCCGTTCGGGGGCAAGCTGTCGGGAGGGCTGCGGGAGACCGGTTTTCCCGATCAGCGCCCAGGCGGTATGCGCAAGCCAAGAGCGAATTCGTGATACTCGCAAGCTGTGTTAAAGCGGACAGTAACACGAACACAGCAGAGAGGCGGGGCAATGACGGCAGGACGAACCACCATCCGGCTTACGATGAGTTCAGGCAGAACGGAGCAGCCTGCCATCCTGACGACCGTGTATCCACTTGACTTGAATGCGCATCTTAACGATGCGCAGCGTTTACGCCGCAGGATCGCGCAGCCCATAAGCGAATTCTCAAGGGCCCGCTAGCTGCTCCAGCAAAGCCGCCCGAACGGACGGCAGAGTGTCGGCTGGGGTATCGGCATCGATGCGGACAGTTCCGTTCCTTGACAGAATGAGCACGGTTTTGCGCGCCGCCGGCAATTTCAGTTGGACCTTCTCAATAACGTGCTTCTTGCCGTCGACGAGGCGGTTGGATGCACCCAATACATCTTTCGAACTGCGGACCAGTACCTTTGCCTCTACTCCGGGGGCCAGCTCAAGAGATCCAATTTGGAGTGAATCGACAAATCCATTAACGTTGAGAAATCTTTGCACTCCTTTGGCCCATTCTACGGCGTTGATCGATACTGGGCTAATAGCGAGGCCAAAATCAGTCGCTTCAGCAAGCCTGCTGATCATTGCTTGAACAGCTCTTGGTGCATCAATCAATTCGAGTCCAGGACCGTCGGCCGACGCCCGGAATTCGCACTGTTTGTATTCAACACGATGAAAGGACAGCTCCTTGCCAAACGGATCGGTGATTGTGTCATCGTACTCAACCCGTTCGACAAATCTTGCCTCGATATAGTCATCGCGAACCCGATCGATGACAAAACCTTCCGTTGAATCCTCCTCGAAACTCTTGGCCTTTAGCCGTTTGGCAAGCACTCGCATCGAGATAGGCCACTTGGCCTTCAGCCAACGGTAGCGCTTCATTTGTTGTCTCCATCTGGTTCGGCTGCCGATGTTTTTGCCAACAATTCCGCGAGCACTTTGCGCGCAGTTTCTTCGATCATGTCCAGCAATTGAGCTTTCTCGACCTCCTCGACCGGCCGGTTATGCTTGGTGTAGCTACCATTCTTGAATCTACGGGCACCGTGTACGGAGTACCTGAATCTCTTCGCTGCCTGTTTGTCCTCGAAGCCGGCGTCGAACTCAACAATGGAGTAGGGATCTACGGTCTGACGAGCCCTCCACGTGATGGATGTGATGAAGAATCCCTTTTCCTTCAACTCCTGATACATTTCCGATGCCACCAGATTCTCGCCGGTTAGTGCAACGTTTTCTACAACGCCCAGCATCTGTTCCGCGGCGTCTTCGACCTCTTCATTTTCAATGTCGAGATCGTCAACCTGTTCACTGTTGGAATGGGCAACCCGCAAACGCGAGACGTTCTCAAGCGGGAACTGCGGCAGCGACGAAATGAGGCGTGTGAAGAATGTCGTTCGATCTTCGGGAGAAGTAAGTTCGGTCAACTCAATTTCTTCAAGTTTGATTTCCTGCTTTGTCTTTTCCTCTATGCGCCCCTTAAGGTTCTCGACAATTGCACGGGCTTTATCGGTTGCTGGAAGCCGAAGTTCCATGCGCCCTTCCTTCTTCACGAACTCGATAGTGGCGTCTCTCTCCTGCCTCTGCAACAGCCTGGTCTTGGAGTAGTCGAAGTCCGAGTAAGTCACATTCATGACAAATCCCGCGGCGCCTTTTTGGTGGTGGTGGATTTTCTCCTGGGTCTCATCGTTTTGGTACTCTTCTACAACCTCCTTGAGCTCGGCAGGTGTGAGGTCGGTGTTGATACTTACCGTCGCCGTCTTTTCGCCCCGCTTGGACGTTTCGCGACGCTCAAGGATCCCACATACGTCAGCGTAGTCGTGTGTCAACATCGAGAGTCGTTCGGCCAGAGCTTCACGTGAGTCGCGCGGAGAACAGAACATTCCACGATCTCGTAAGAGTTCGTGCAAGACATTCTCAGTAATCTTTTGCTTTGCGGAGAGAATCAGATCGCGAATCTCGAGGTTAGTGGCGTAGTACAATTGGCTCAGGTCACGCATAATCCAATCCGATGTCGATCGAGGAAAAATCAGTGATGATTTGGGTCATCTTGGAGTACTTGATGCCCTTAACCTTAGCCGCAAGCTCCGTCGTTTGTGCATCGTCCCCGAGGCCTTCGATGTAGCGCTGCTTTGCACGTTGAAAGCGCGCGGAGGCAGCCGCATCCCCTTCAAGCATTCGCACCTCAACCTTCGTGGTCTCGTCAAGAACCTGATAGTGCCGCAAGTAATCTAGCAGGTACATAAACTCCTCCTCGGTGCTACCTGGACGACGGTAATACACGAGACAGCCACGCTCGCTATGACCCGATCCGTACTTGTACTCGAGGACGATCCAAGGTGACGTAAGCATCTCAAGCGTTGCAGCACGCGCCTTATCGGGCTGCAAATTCGCGCGTCCATCGAGCTGCGGATAGAAGTACTTGCAATACTGGGCACCCGGAAGCGTTGTTCCACCCGCAGCGCCTCGCAACTGTCGTATGTCATAGCGGACATTGTCGAGCCAGAAGATGTCTTCTGGACCGAGAACGAACAGTCTTGCCCCTGGGGGAAGGGGTAGGCGATCGTCCTTTACAGTGCTGAGATGGGCGGAAAAGTCTTTCTCGTAACCACCATCGTGGTTATAGACAAACAGGAGACCACACACGTCGGGAGTGACGTCGCCGTGCATGTACAGGTTGCGCCAAGTTTCGCTCTTCTCGGCGCAGGCGACTTGTTTCGCAAGACTTTCAACGGCTCCGTGAACAGCGTTAGCTGTGATCGTGCTCTTCGCGTAGCTCTTCAGGTCACAGTGGACGAATGTGCGCTTCAGCGAATAAGGCTCGTCGTAGTAGAAAACGACATCGGCTGGATGTGTGGCTACCTTGTGATTATCCGGGTCTTCGCACGGCCAGTTTTGGTCTTCCGGTCCAACTTTTTCCCAAAAGAACTCGGCGAACACCTCGTCAGATAGCTTCACCGCCATCTGCGCAATCTTGCTAGTTTCTGCCACGAAATTCCCCGTAGTGAATGCGACGTTCGTATTATCTGTGAACTGCTCGGCGCTAGCAGTGAACTCACGCCGTACCCGCCCGAGGCTCACGAGTATATCCAGGGTAGCACTAGCTCGGTAACGGCGCTGCGCCAGCTATGCCAGATCGCCAGATCAGGTCAGGTCGGCGATTCGAATGGCATAAGTCGGTGTGCTGTCAGCGCTCGCTTTTCGGATGGGCCGGCACCTCTTCAGCGATGGTGCGTGTCGATCATGGGGCTGAAGGCAAGACAGCTTGGCGATGCCTCACGACAAGCAAATTGATTGCAATGGAGCAGCGGTGCTCTGGAACGCCTATGGTAGCTACATGGTCTCCTCCGAGGCGCATCTAATAGCGATGATAAGCCTCGTAACCCCTATCAGATAAGGAGTTACGCCCAACGACAGATTTCTGCTCTCTGGAATTTCGAGTTGTCCAGATGCCGAGGTGGTTGAAAAGCTTGCCATCATTGATTAAAATGCCATCAATGATTGGAGGCGAACATGGCCAGCATGACAATTCGTAACATCGACGACCAGCTAAAGGCGCGTTTGCGCGTTCAGGCGGCGCAGCATGGACGGTCAATGGAGGACGAGGCTCGCGACATTCTCCGTGCGGCGCTCTCGACCGAATCGACCGGGGGGCAGCGCAACCTGGCTGAATCGATCCGGAGCCGGATCGAACCGCTTGGCGGTATCGACCTGGAGTTGCCCGAGCGCGATGCGATTCGGGAACAGATGGATCTGGGCGCATGATCGTCCTGGATACCAATGTTCTGTCGGAAACGTTGCGACCTCTACCCGACGCCAGAGTAATGGCGTGGCTTGCTGCCCAGCCGCGCGCGGCGCTTTTCACGACGACAGTAACCCGTGCCGAAATCCTTTACGGCCTTGGTCTCCTGCCGGATGGCACCCGGAGGAGAGCACTGTCCGCAGCAGTCGATGCGATTTTCACCGAGGATTTTAGCGGCCGGCTCCTGAGCTTCGACAGTGATGCCGCGGAGGAGTACGCCAGGATTGCGGTGTCGCGCAGAAACGACGGCCGGCCGATCAGCCAGTTCGACGCAATGATCGCTGCTACTACGCGATCCAGAGGGGCGGCGCTGGCCACACGTAATGTGAAGGATTTCACCGGGTGCGATATAGCCGTCATCGATCCGTGGGCGCTGTCCTGAATCGGGATTCGAACCGTCTTTCGGCAGGTTGAAATCGGGAATCGGGCCGTCCCCGACAGCGAAAAAACGAGGCTTTTTGAATATGGGTAGAAGTATGGGTAGTGGAAAAGCGTTTTCTCAGAGCCTTTCTGGTCAAGGGTTTGCGGGCGATTTTGCATCCCTCCGTCTCCGCCAGCAATGGTGGCGAAACCCCGCAGAGTCTAGGCTCTGCGGGGTTTTTGTTTTTGCGCGGCTTGATTTTGATCTCGCTCGATACTTCAGCGATGTCAGCGGCATTCCCAGCCCTCCAGCGTGTGACCACGTCCTACGTGAATAGGCAGGTCTGCTGATCAATGCATGGCGCCGTTAGGCCGCCACGCTGGTCCGCAGAAAACCGCGCCAGATCCGGCGCGGCAGGCAAGGAGTCCGCATGACTGATCCCGTCGTGCCGCTGACCGAGACCGCCTCGCTTAGAACGCGTGCCGCAACCCCACCATGCCGACGAACTGAGACGGACCCGATGACGGCGTCGTGTTCTGCGAGTCGCCGACCACCGCGACCGCGTCGGCGATGGTCACACCGCTGCCCGACGAGATCAGCGACTTGCCGCCTGCATGCTGATAGGCCTCGAGCGCGTACAGCGTGGTGCGCGTCGACAGGTTGTAGGTCTGTTCGAGCGAGATCTGATGATAGTGCGCCGGATCGCTGATGCCGTTCGCCTTGCTTGCCTGGGTGAAGCTATAGCCGCCGCCGACCGTCACGCTCGGCGTGATCCGGTACGTCGCGATCGCCCCGTACGTGTTGAACACGGCCTTGTCGAAGAACAGCGAGCCGTGGCCCGGCGCGTACTGCACATTCGAGTAGTTGAGGCCCACCATCAGATCGTGCCACGTATAGCGACCCGCCGCGGCGAACAGCTGCGCGCTGCGCGCGCTCGCGTAACCGTTGTTGACCGGCGAGTTGATCGCGAAGCTGCCGAGCGCCGCGCTCGTCGAAATGTCCTTCAGCTTCACGTAGCCGGCTGCGAGCGACACGGGCTGGAAGTCATAACGCAGCGCCGCGCTGAACAGGCTGCCGTTCGCGACGCTGCCGGGCACGCCGCCGAGACCATACTGCGCGCTTGCCTGCAGGCCCCCGATCGTCGGCGATAGGTAGGTTACCGAATTATTGAAGCGCAGCGTCGTGTCGAGGGCGTCGAGATCGCCGGGGTGCGCGCCGGTCGCGCCGGTCAGCACGCCGGTCGGTCCGAGCGCGCCGACCATCTGGAAGTAGGGTGTGTACTGGCGGCCGAGCGTCACCGTGCCGTAGCGGTCGTTCGCGAGGCCGACATAGGCCTGGCGGTTGAACAGGTAGCCCGCGGTGCTTTGCGCGCCAGTCAGCGAATTGAAGCCGCTCTCGAGCCGGAAGATCGCCTTCGTGCCGCCGCCGAGATCTTCCGAGCCGAGGAAGCCGAACTTGCTCGCCTGCAGGTTGCCCTGGCTCATATAGAAATTCGAATGCCCCTTCTGGTTGCTGGCATAGGCGAACGCATTGTCGACGACGCCATACAGCGTGACGCTGCTTTGCGCCGATGCGCTGGTGGACAACGCGGTGCCCGCAAACGGCAGGCAGCAGAGGACGAACGCGCGGGTGCGCGCGCGCTGGTTTATTTTCATGTTGGGATGTCTCCAGACTGATGGGTCGGCCTGATCCCTCAGGCCGGTGCGGTGTGTTGTTCAGTGCGGCACCGAAATCGTCAGGCAGCGCCAGCCGTGCGCGGTGTGATCGGTGACGAGCGTGCCGTTAGCGCAGACGACCGCGCGTGTTTCGCGCATCGGCACGAACACGCGCACTTGCGGCTGCACGCGCGGCATCCATTGCGAACGCTCTAGCGTCACCCGCAAAGTGTTTGCGTCGCCCGTCAGCGCGACGTTCCAGCGGCCTTGCTCGCCGTCGCGCCAGGCTTCGGTCTCGCCGTCGTCCTCGATCGAGCCGCCTTGCGCGGTGCCCGCGTCGGCATACGGCACCGCGAGGAATGCGCGTTCGTCGGCAGGGCGGCCAAAATGCTGCTCGGCGATGTTGAGCGGAATCACGCTGCCTTCACGCAGCAGGAACACCGGCCGCTCGAACGGCGCGGGCAACGTGACGGTCTGGCCGCCGTCGAATGTTTCGCCGCTCCAGTACGACACCCAGCGCGAACCGGCCGGTAGATACACGGCGCGCGTGCTCTGGCCCGGATCGACCACTGGCGCGACCAGCATCGACGAGCCGAGCATCATGTCGTCGCCATCGACGAGGCAGCGCGGATCGTGCGGAAACTCCGCGAACAGCGGCCGCAGCACCGGCTCGTACGCGCTATGCGATTGCCACAGCAGCTCGTAGAGATAAGGGATCAGGCGATAGCGCAGCTTGATCAGGTCTGCCACGTGCCGCGTGACTTCGGGATGCATCCACGGCTCGTTGACGGTGCCGTCGTCGTTCCACGAGTGAATCGAAAAGCGCGGCAGGAAGATGCCGAACGCGACCCAGCGCGCCAACAGCTCCGGCTCCGGCGCCGGACCCGAGAAGCCGCCGATGTCGTGACCGCTATTCGACACGCCCGACATCGCGAGCCCGAGACCCATCTTCAGATTGAAGCGCAGCGTTTCCCACGACGTGTAGTTGTCGCCCGACCACGTCTGCACGTAGCGATGCATGCCGACGCCGCCCGAGCGCGACACGAGGAACGGGCGCCTGTCAGGCGCGTGCTCGCGCTGCGCGTCGTGCGACGCGCGCATCATCAGCTGCGTCTGCAGCACCTTCGCCTGGTGTGCCGGATACGGCTTGCCGAAGCCGCGCGCGATCGCATGCGGCGACCAGATCTCGAACTCGTTGTTGTCGTTCCAGGTGGCCGCGATGCCGTATTTGAGCAGTGCGTCCTTCACGCGAGCTTTCCACCAGTCGATCGTCGCGGGATTCGTGAAGTCGAGGTACGCGCCGACTTCGTCCCAGAACTGCACCCATGCGGGCTCGCCATCGGGCGCTTCGATCAACAGGCCGGCGTGGGCGACGTCGTCGAACGCTGGGTGGTCTTGCAGCAGACACGGCTTGATGTTCGCGCACAGACGCACGCCGTGATCGAGATAGCTCCGCACGAAGCCGTCGATGTCCGGAAACTTGTCGTGATTCCAGTTGAACACGTAGCGCTTCGGCCCGATCGACGTATAGCCCGACGACAGATGGAACGAATCGCACAGCACGTCGTGTTCGCGGCAACGCTCGATGAATTTGCCCATCTGCTGTTGCGCGTCCGGCGCGTCGGTATAGCTCATCGTCGAGCCCGAGTAGCCGAGGCCCCACTTCGGCATCCACGTGGGACGTCCGGTGAGCCACGTGAAGCGGCGCACCGCGTCGAGTGGCGAGCCGGGCGATGCGATGAAGTAGTAGTCGAGATCGCCATGCTCGGCGATGAAGTGCCGATAGTGGCCGTGATAGTTGTCGAGCTCGCGCCCCATGTCGAAGCGGCAATCGGCGAGCGTGTCGTAGAACAGGCCGAAGCCCGTCGACGTCTGCGGCTGCCACGTCACGTAGAACGGGATGTGCTTGTACAGCGGGTCCGTGGTGCGCGCGCTGTAGCCCATCGCGTCGATGTTGCGCATCTCGTAGCTTTGCCGCGCGCGATCGAGCGAGCCGGCACGCTCGCCGAGGCCCACGTACATTTCGTCGCGGCGCCGCTCGACGTAGTGATAGACGCGCGAGTCCCACCAGCCGAAGTTGTACGCCTGGGTCTTGCGATCGCTCATCACGCGATGCCATGTGCCTTCGTGCAGGATGTCCCAGGCGCAGGCGCCGCCTTCGAGCGCCACGCTCACGCGCACGCGCGCCGTTTCGATCACGATGTGACCGGCTGCTTCGTTCACCGTGAACGGCGGCGGCGTGAAGCCGCTCAGGTCGCGGCGCTCGCGGCCTTCGAGCGGCACGTCGTCCATCCCGGGCGCGATCGCCCATGTGCGCGGGCCGCGCGTTTTGCCGTCCGGCAGCACGAGCACGCGGATGATGTCCTCGGCGAGCACGAACAGCTCGATGCGGCAATTCGGCTGCGCGCTTAGCACGACCGGGTTGGCCGCCGGGTTGCCAGCGTGGGAGACGAGCGCGAAGCGCGGCGGATATTTGAGATTGATATGTGAACGCATGATGAGTCTTCCAGGAAGGTCAGGCAGCCGTGTTGACGCTCAGTTCGGCGCGGCGCGCGCGGCCGTGGCGCGGCACACCGCGCATCAGGATGATCAGCAGCGTCGCGCCGATGATGTCGAATGCGCCGAGCGCACCGAACAGCGGCGTGTAGCCGATCGAATCGGCGAGCGCGCCGACCATCAGCGAGAAGCCGAGGCCGCCGATCCACGCGGCCATGCCCGCGAAGCCGGCGACGGTGCCGACTTCGCCCGGATCGAATACGTCGGCGGCGAGCGTGTTGACGAGCGCCGAGATCATCTGGTGCGCGAAGCCGCCGACGCAGAAGAGGGCGATGGCCTGGTAGGGCGACGCGACGAGACCGATCGATGCCGGCCCGATCATCATCAGCGCGCCGAGCACGACGCCCGAGATGCGCGACCAGATCAGCGGCACGCGAAAATGCTTCATCAGGAATGGCGACAGATAGCCGCCGAACAGACCGCCCAGGTCCGCGGCGAGAAACGGCAGCCACGCGAACATCGCGATCTGCTTCAGATCCATATGACGCTGCGTGGCGAGATACAGGGGAATCCAGAAGCTGAACGTCTGCCACGCGGGCTCGGCGAAAAAGCGCGCTTGCGCGATCGCCCAGAAGCGGCGCGTGCGCAGCACTTCACGCACGCTCGCGCGGCGCGCGGCGGGCGGTGCCTGGCCTTCGACGATCGCGGCGCGCTCGGCATCGCTCACGCGCTTGTGCTCGGCGGGCGAGCGGTACAGCACGAACCATGCGGCGGCCCACACGAAGCCGAGCGCGCCGGTCACCGCGAACGCGCTCTGCCAGCCGTAGCGCAGCGACAGGAAAACGACGAGCGGCGGCGCGAGCAGCGAGCCGAGCGAGGTGCCCGCATTGAAGTAGCCGACCGCGACGGATTTCTCGCGATCGGGAAACCATTCGGCGACGACCTTCATGCCGGCCGGAATCGCGACCGCTTCGGACAGGCCCATGAAGCCGCGCAGCGCCGCGAGCGAAAACCAGCTGCCCGCGAAACCATGGAACACGCCGGTCAGCGACCACAGGCACGCGAACAGCGCGAAGCCGAGGCGCAGGCCGATCAGATCGATGATCAGGCCGCAGACGGGCTGCATCACCGTATAGCCGACCTGGAACGCGCCGACCACGTACGAGTACTGCCGCGTGTTCATGTGCAGCAGTTTCATCAGCTCGGGCGCCATCACGCCGAGCGCGTTGCGCGACAGATAGTTGACGATCGTCCCAACGCACACGAGGGCGATGATCCACCAGCGCAATCCCTTGATCGTTTTCAAAATCAGTCTCCGTGGCGCATTGAGCGGTTGCTTCCGACGCAGTGCTCGGGCATGCGCGAATTCGAACATTTATTGGTTTTCAATGGCAGTCATCCTATCACTTGGAAACGACCTGGATATCGGGGAAAACCATAGGCGGTGCCACGTGATTCCTTGATTTTTCTCGATAATTTAATATTTTTTTTGCCACGTCTCCGAGCGGTGATCGGATGACTGTGGTGAGGAATATCGAACAGATATGTTCTTTCGAACTTTAAAATGTTCGTTTTCGGGATGTCAGTCAGGCCGCGAGCCGGCGCCCGCGCGGAGGGTGCTTTTCACCGCCGTCTGGCGTGTGTAACCAGACATTACGCCGCCGCCGGCGAGGCGATTTTCAGCATCAGTTATTACAAAGTTGAAATACGCGTGTTGCTGCCTTTGCGTTATATTTCCGCCAACAAAACATGTTCCTACAAAGGTGATCAATGAAGTCCGCTCGTCTTGTTCCGCTTGTGTTCGGCGTGTTGACGTTGGCTGCATCGGGTGCCGCGATGGCCGCGGGGCTCAACGTTGGGGTCAATATCGGCATTCCCGCGCCGGTCTACGTCGCACCGGCGCCGGTCTACGCACCGCCGCCGCCTCCGCCGCCGCCCGTCGTCTATCAGCCGGCTCCCGTGTACTACGGCGGTCCGCAAATCGTGATCGGCTGGCATGGCGACCGTTACTGGGACGGCCATCGCTACTGGGCGCGCAACGACTGGTATCGCCACCATCCGCCGGGCCGCGGCGACTATGCGCGGGGTCACTACGACCAACATCGCGGCTGGCACTGAGTCGCCACTGCGTCAGCGCTGAAGCGCGCCAACCGGCCGCAGCGATGACAGAACCGCCCTTGGAGGGCGGTTTTGTTTTTTGTGCTGAAACATCCGTCGCTGACGCATTTCGTCGCAGTCGCCCGCCAGATCGCGCAAGCTAATTGGGTAGAATCCCCCACATCGCCACTGCCCATTTACCAGCACGACTCCATGACAACTGGCTCGCGACGGGTTCAAACGCCTGAGGGACTTCGACACAGCGTGATCCACGGACCCTTGCGCGCCGCGCTCGCCGTCGCGTTGCTGTGCGCGAGTCTGCTCGTCGCGCCGCACGCGCATGCCGCGCATGCGATCGCGCAATACGGCGAGCCCAAATATCCGGCCGGCTTCAAGCACTTCGACTACGTCAATCCCGATGCGCCGAAAGGCGGCACGCTCGTGCTCGCGAACCCGAGCCGTCTAACGAGCTTCGACAAGTTCAATCCGTTCACTCTGCGTGGCAATGCGGCGCCCGGCCTCGAATTGATGTTCGAGAGCCTGACGATCGGCAGCAGCGACGAAGTCGCGTCCGCCTACGGGCTGCTCGCCGACGACATCGTCGTCGCGCCCGACGGCCTGTCGGTCACGTTTCACATCAATCCGCGCGCGCGCTTTTCGAACGGCGACCCTGTGACCGCCGACGACGTCAAGTTCTCTCTCGACACGCTGAAGAGCCCGCAGGCCGCGCCACAGTTCGCATCGCTTTTCAGCGAGATCAAGCGTGCGGTCGTCGTCGATCCGGCCACGGTGCGCTTCGAGTTTCGCGATCGCGATCGCGAGTTGCCGCTGCTCGCGGGCAGCATGCCGGTGTTCTCGCGCAAGTGGGGGATGAAGCCCGACGGCAGCCGTGTTCCATTCGACCAGCTCGCATTCGAAAAGCCAGTCGGCAGCGGGCCGTATCTGATCGACAGCTACGACAACGGCCGCACGATCACGTTCAAACGCGACCCGCACTATTGGGGCGCCGATCTGCCGGTGCGCGTCGGCATGAACAACTTCGATCGCATCGTCTACAAGCTGTATGCCGATAGCACCGCGCGGCTCGAGGCGTTCAAGGCTGGCGAGTACGACGCGCTGGTCGAATATATCGCGCGCAACTGGGTGCGGCGCGACGTCGGCAAGAAGTTCGACAGTGGCGAGTTGATCAAGCGCGAGTTTGCGCAGCACAACGGCACCGGCATGCAGGGCTTTTTCCTGAACACGCGCCGGCCGCTGTTCCAGGATGTGCGGGTGCGCAAGGCGCTCGATCTCGCGCTCGACTTTCAGTGGCTGAACCGCCAGCTGTTTTTCAACCAGTACACGCGCATCGACAGCTATTTCGCCAATACCGAATGGCAGGCGAAGGGGCTGCCTTCGCCTGGCGAACTCGCGCTGCTGGAGCCGTTTCGCGCCCAACTCGACCCGGCGGTATTCGGGCCGCCGCCGAAGCAGCCCGATACCGATCCGCCCGGCTCGCTGCGCGCGAATCTGCTGCAGGCGCGCGATCTGCTGCAGCAGGCCGGCTGGACCTATCGTGACGGCGCGCTGCGCAACGCGAAGGGCGAGCCGTTCCAGTTCGAGATACTCGACGACTCGGGTTCGGCCTCGTCGATGGAGCCGATCATCGCGACCTTCACGCGCAATCTGCAAAAGCTCGGCATTACCGCGAACTTCCGCACCACCGACTTCGCGGTCTATCAGAAGCGGCTCGACGCATTCGACTTCGACGTGACGACGATTCGCATGCCCGACGTGCAGGTGCCGGGCTCCGAGCAGATCACCCGCTTCGGCAGCAAGGCCGCCGATACCCCCGGCTCGGACAACGCGATCGGCCTGAAGTCGCCGGCCGTCGACGCGGTGTTGAACGCGCTCGTGCATGCGCAAACGCGCGAGCAACTGACCGATGCCGCGCACGCGCTCGACCGTCTGCTGATGCATGGCTACTATGTGGTGCCGCACTGGTACAGCGGCACCCATCGCGTCGCGTTCAAGCGCGGGCTCGCGTGGCCGAAGACTTTGCCGCTGTACTATGGTGCGGAGGGCTGGATCACGACGATGTGGTGGTACGAGGATCCGCGGGCGCGCACGCCCACGGGCAGCGCCGACTGATCCGCAGATCCATCGCCCCCACCAACGCGTTCGCACTGGAACACCGCCTATGTGGAGCTACATCCTCAAACGCCTGCTGCTGATGATCCCGACGCTGCTCGGCGTGCTGACGCTGACCTTCGTCGTGATCCAGTTCGTGCCGGGCGGCCCCGTCGAGCAGATGCAGCACGAACTGCGCAAGGGCGCGGAGGGCGCCTCGCCGTTCGGGCTGCGCTCGCATAGCGGCGTCGATGCGCAACAGATCGCGCAACTGAAGCAGCTGTACGGCTTCGACAAACCGCCGCTCGAACGCTACGTGCTGATGCTCAAGCGCTTCGCGACCTTCGATCTCGGCCAGAGCTATTTCCGTCACCAGAGCGTATTGTCGCTGATCGTGTCGAAGCTGCCGGTGTCGATCAGCATCGGCCTGTGGACGTTCTTTCTCACCTATCTGATATCGGTGCCGCTCGGCATCGCGAAGGCGGTGCGCAACGGCTCGCACTTCGATATCGCGACGAGCCTCGTCGTGCTGGTCGGCTACGCGATTCCGGGCTTCGTGCTCGGCGTGCTGCTGCTCGTGCTGTTCGGCGGCGGCACGTTCCTGCAGCTGTTTCCGCTGCGCAACCTCACTTCCGACAACTGGGACCAGTTGAGCCTCGTCGGCAAGATCCTCGACTATCTATGGCATATCACGCTGCCGATCACGGCGTCGGTGGTGGGCAGCTTCGCGGTCGTCACGATGCTGACGAAAAACGCGTTCCTCGACGAAATCCGCAAGCAGTACGTGCTGACCGCGCGTGCCAAAGGTTTGTCCGAGCGGCGCGTGTTGTGGAAGCACGTGTTTCGCAATGCGCTGCTGCCGCTGATCGTCAATTTCCCGGGCGCGTTCATCGGCGCGTTCTTCACCGGCAGCCTGCTGATCGAAACGCTGTTCTCGCTCGACGGGCTCGGGTTGCTGTCGTATGAATCGGTGATGCGGCGGGACTATCCGGTCGTGCTCGGCACGTTGTATCTGTTCACGCTGATCGGCCTCGTCACGCGGCTGATCTCCGACCTTTGCTATGTGTGGGTCGATCCCCGCATCCAATTCGAACAACTGGAGCGCTGATGAATCGAGCCCGGCTTTCCGCCGACGCGGCGGCGCGCACCGAACCGGCGCGGGCACTGATGTCGCCGTCGCCGGCGCGTCGCGTGTGGCAGCGTTTTCGCCAGCAGCGTCTCGGCTACTGGAGCCTGATCATCTTCGTCGTCGCGTTCGCGGCGAGCCTCGTGGGGCCGCTGTGGTCGAACGACAAGCCGGTCGTCGTGCGCTACGACGGCCATCTGTATTTCCCGCTCGTCAAGACCTACGCCGAGACCACCTTCGGTGGCGACTTCCCCACGCCGGCCGATTATCTCGATCCGTACATCCGTCACCGCTTCGATGCGCCGGGCAACTTCGCGCTGTATCCGCCGAATCATTACTACTACGACACGCTCAATTACTTTTCGAAGACGCCCAACCCGGCGCCACCGTCGCGCGAGAACTGGCTCGGCACCGACGATCGCGGCCGCGATCTGTTCGCGCGTCTGCTGTACGGCTTCGGCGTGTCGGTCGTGTTCGGCCTCGTGCTGACCGTGATCAGCACGATCGTCGGCATCGCCGCGGGGGCGGTGCAAGGTTACTTCGGAGGGCGAACGGACATCGTCGGGCAGCGTCTGATCGAGATCTGGAACGCGATGCCGCAGCTCTATCTGCTGATCATCTTTTCATCGATCTTCGAGCGCAGCTTCGCTCTTTTGATCGTGCTGCTGTCGCTGTTCAACTGGATCGGCCTGTCCGACTACGTGCGCGCCGAGTTCCTGCGCAATCGCCAGCAGGACTACGTGCGCGCCGCGCGCGCGATGGGCCTGTCGCATTGGCAGATCATGTGGCGTCACGTGTTGCCGAACAGTCTGACGTCGGTCATCACGTTCCTGCCGTTCAGCATGAGCAGCGCGATTCTCGCGCTGACGAGTCTCGACTTCCTCGGCCTCGGCGTGCCGCCGCCGACGCCGAGCCTGGGCGAACTGCTCGCTCAGGGCAAGGCGAATCTCGACGCGTGGTGGATCTCGGTGTCGACCTTCGGCGTGCTGGTGGCGATGCTGCTGCTATTGACCTTCATGGGCGACGCGCTGCGCAACGCGCTCGACACGCGTATCTCCGATGCGATACACGCCGGAGGTGGTCAATGAGCGCGCTGCCGCAAATCGATCCGCGATCGACGGACACGCCGCTGCTCGAACTCGACCATCTGCGTGTCGCGTTCGGCGACACCGTGGCCGTCGACGACGTCACGCTCGCGATCGCGCGCGGTGAACGCGTCGCGCTCGTCGGCGAGTCGGGCTCGGGCAAGAGCGTGACCGCGCTGTCGGTGCTGCGCCTGCTGAACGACGCGCAGGTGAGCGGGGCGATCCGCTTCGATGGCAAAGATCTGCTCGCGAAGAGCGAGCGTGCGATGCGTGGCCTGCGCGGCTCGGACATCGCGATGATCTTCCAGGAACCGATGACCGCGCTCAATCCGCTGTATACGATCGGCGACCAGATTGCGGAAACGATCGTCGTGCATGACGGCGTCAGCGCGACCGAAGCGTGCAGGCGGGCGGTCGCGCTGCTCGCGCGCACCGGCATCACCGAGCCGGAGAAGCGCATCAACAGCTACCCGCATCAGCTCTCGGGCGGGCAGCGGCAGCGCGCGATGATCGCGATGGCGCTCGCCTGCCGGCCGCGCCTGTTGCTCGCCGACGAGCCGACCACCGCGCTCGACGTGACGATTCGCGCGCAAATCGTCGAGCTTCTGCTGGAACTGCAGCGCGACGAAGCAAAAAAGCGCGGCATGGCCGTGCTGCTGATCACGCACGACCTGAACCTCGTGCGTCACTTCGCGCAGCGCGTCGCGGTGATGGAGCGAGGCGTGCTGATCGAAACCGGCACGGTCGAGCAGGTGTTCGAGGCGCCGCGCCATCCGTATACCCAGCGGCTGCTCGCGAGCCGGCCGCAGCGCGAGGTCGTGCCGGTGCTGCCGATCTCGCCGGTGCTGCTCGAAGCGCGCGATGTGGCGGTCGACTTCAGAACGAAACTGACCGGCCTGCGTGGCTGGTTCGGCGCGGGGCGGTTTCGCGCGGTCGACGCGGCGAATGTGTCGGTGCGCCAGGGCGAGACGCTCGGGATCGTCGGTGAATCGGGATCGGGCAAGTCGACGCTCGCGATGGCACTGCTCGGTCTGCAGCGCACCGCGCATGGCGAGATCCAGTTTCAGGGCAGGGCGCTCGCGAGCTATCGCGGCGCCGAAAAGACCGCGCTGCGCTCGAATATGCAGGTCGTCTTTCAAGACCCTTTTAGTTCGCTTTCGCCGCGGCAGACGATCGAGCGGATCGTCGGTGAGGGGCTCGCGCTGCATCGGCCGCAGATGACTCCGCAGGCGCGGCGCGACAAGGTCGTCGCGGTGCTGCGCGAAGTCGGCATCGACCGGACCGCGCTGTATCGCTACCCGCATGAATTTTCGGGCGGGCAGCGGCAGCGCATCGCGATTGCGCGCGCGCTGGTACTGGAGCCGCGCGTGCTGATCCTCGACGAACCGACCAGCGCGCTCGACGTATCGATCCAGCAGCAGGTGCTCAAGCTGCTCACCGGTTTGCAGCACAAATACAACCTCGGCTTCGTATTCATCAGCCACGACCTGGAAGTGATCGGGGCGATGGCGCACCGAGTCGTGGTGATGCAAAACGGATCGATCGTCGAGACCGGCGAAGTCGAGAAAATTTTTGCTGCACCCGTGCATCCTTACACGCGAAAGCTGCTGAAAGCGGCGCTTGATCGTTGATTTTTCACCCTTTCCCCAATTGAGTGCGTCTGTCGATTGATTTTTCCTATTCCTTTTGACAGGCAAATACTTACTGGCTAGTATCGAGCAAACTTTTTTTCTAGACCCCTGATTTTTTGGCAAAAACTACCGACCAATGCAGCACAGAAACTTCACCCAGGCTTGCACGCGCGTCGTCGCCGGGATGTTCATTGGCGTCTTGATGGCAGCAGCTCCCGGCGCGTTCGCCGACGAAGTAAGCGGTTTTAATCAGAATGCCTCATATCCGCCCACCACCGGCTCGGATCCTCTCTCCCTTCTCACTCCCCAAACCAAGGCCGCAGGCGGCGAAAGCGGCAGCGCCAAATCGTTCCTTTCGGGCATGGCCGGCAAAGCGGGCGACGTGGTGGTCGGCGCGTTGAACATGATCGGCGTTCGCTACCGTTGGGGCGGCAATACGCCTGATTCGGGGCTCGATTGCAGCGGTTTCGTGCGCTACGTGTTCCAGGACACGCTCGGTCTCGCGCTGCCGCGCCGCGCCGAGGAAATGAGTCGCCTAGGCGAGAAGGTGCGGGTAAGCGACCTGAAGCCGGGCGATCTGGTGTTCTTCAATACGATGCGCCGCACGTTCTCGCACGTCGGCATCTATATCGGCGACAACAAGTTCGTGCACTCGCCGTCCACCGGCAGCACGATCCGCGTCGACGACATGGATGACGGCTACTGGGAAAAGCGCTTTACGGGTGCGCGTCGGATCGAGACCTCGTATCAGGCCGACGATCTGCGCAAGCGCGTGACGGCGACGATCGGCGGGAATAACTGATTCGGCGCCAGGCCTGGCGATAAAAAAGCCTGCTTCGTTCGAAGCAGGCTTTTTGCGTTTGATGCGTGCTTTTTTGCCATGGCGACGCACAGCGACCGTGCGTCGCCGGGCTTTCAGGCTCCCATGCGCCGCGCGGCGAGCTTGCGCTGCAACTCCGGCATCATCTTCGCGACCGCTTCCTCGCCGGCGAGGATCGCGGCGTTGCGCTGTGAGAAATCGCTGCCGCTCATCGCCGCGAGATTCGGCCGGATCACCACGTCGGCGTACTTGTCGAGCTCGTAGGCCTTGATCGTCTGGCCCATGATCGTGAAGGTCTGCATCAACACGTCGAACGAGCTTGCCGTGACGCCGTTTTCCGGTCGCTGGGAGATATCGACGGCGATCACGAAATCCGCGCCCATCTTGCGCGCGAACGACGCCGGTACCGGACTCACGAGACCCCCATCCACGTACTCGTGACCGCCGATCTTCACCGGCTCGAAAATCGACGGCACGCTGCATGACGCGCGCACGGCGATGCCGGTGTTGCCACGCTGGAACAGGATCGGCTGGCCGGTTTGCAGATCGGTCGCGACCACGCCGAGCGGCCTCGCCATCTTCTCGATCGGGCGGTTGTTCAGCGTCGTGTTCAGGTAGTTCTGCAGCGCGACGCCCTGCAGGAAGCCGCGCGTACGAAACGGCATCGCCCAGTCGCTGATCGACGCTTCGTCCATCGACAGCGCGAGCTTGTTCAGCGCGAAGCCGTTCATGCCCGACGCGTACAGCGCGCCGACGACGGAGCCGGCGCTCGTGCCGGCAATCAGGTCGATCTGGATATTGCGCGCCTCGAGAGCCTTGATGACGCCGATGTGCGCAAAGCCGCGCGCGGCGCCGCCGCCGAGAGCGAGCGCGACGCGAACCGGCTTCTGTTGCGCTTTTTCAGGCGGCGGGGGAACGGCGGGCGTAGCGGTGATCGGCGCGCCATCGAGTTTGCCGGCGGTCGTGGTGCAGGCGGCAAGCACCGCGGATGCGGCCGCTAGCGAAAAGCTGCGGCGGCTCAAGTTCGGGGATGAGGGTTTCAACGAGTTCTCCAGCAACGGCGCGCGCGACGCGAGCGGCGTCGCGCGTACCGCGATCAGGCTGAGGTCAGACCGGGCGGATCGCCGACGGCGATTGCGCGCGCTTGCAGCGGTGTTCGCTCCGGATCGGATCGATGTGCGGTAAGCCCGCATCGCAGCGCGCGCACATCTTAATGCAAACGATCGGCTCGCGCGGTCCGCTGTAATGAAACGTTGCAGAGGAAGTATTCGGAACTGACGCGGCGCTTTTTCAAGATGAGTTGGGCGAGCGCCGGGAAGGTGCGTACGCAGATGTCCGGACGCCGTTCGCCCATGCGCCATAGGCCGTTCGGACGAGGGCGGCAACCCGCGTGCGGAAGGTATAATTCGGCTCTTGCACTTATTCCCTCGTGGCCGTGCGCGACGTCGCGCGCAGCATGGGCACGCTTCGCTGCCGCGCTTCGCAGTCATGTTCGCCTGAGCGCCGGCGCCTGTTTTCCGAGTAACCGCCAATGACCACCTCCGTTCGTACCCGTTTCGCACCGAGTCCCACCGGCTTCATCCACCTCGGCAACATCCGCTCCGCGCTGTATCCGTGGGCGTTCGCGCGCAAGATGAAAGGGACCTTCGTGCTGCGGGTCGAGGACACCGACCTCGAGCGCTCCACGACCGAATCCGTCGACGCGATTCTCGAAGGCATGGCGTGGCTCGGCCTCGATTTCGACGAAGGCCCGTTCTACCAGATGCAGCGCATGGACCGCTACCGCGAAGTGCTGAAGCAGATGCAGGAGGCGGGGCTCGTCTATCCGTGCTACATGTCGACCGAAGAGCTCGACGCGCTGCGCGAGCGCCAGCGCGAAGCAGGCGAAAAGCCGCGCTACGACGGCACGTGGCGCCCGGAGCCGGGCAAGGTGCTGCCGGAGCCGCCCGTGGGCGTGAAGCCGGTGCTAAGGTTTCGCAATCCGCTGACCGGCGTGGTCGCGTGGGATGACGCGGTGAAAGGCCGCATCGAAATCTCGAACGAAGAACTCGACGACCTCGTGATCGCGCGTCCGGACGGCACGCCGACGTATAACTTCTGCGTCGTCGTCGACGATCTCGACATGCGCATCACTCACGTGATTCGTGGCGACGACCACGTCAACAACACGCCGCGCCAGATCAACATACTGCGCGCGCTCGGTGGCGAGCCGCCGGTGTATGCACACCTGCCGACCGTGCTGAACGAGCAGGGCGAGAAGATGAGCAAGCGCCACGGCGCAATGAGCGTGATGGGTTATCGCGATGCGGGGTATCTGCCGGAAGCGGTCGTCAACTATCTGGCGCGCCTCGGCTGGTCGCATGGTGACGCGGAGATTTTCACGCGCGAGCAGTTCGTCGAGTGGTTCGATCTCGAGCACCTCGGCAAGTCGCCGGCGCAGTACGACCATGACAAGCTGAACTGGCTCAACGCGCACTACATCAAGGAAGCCGACAACGCACGCCTCGCCGAACTGGCGAAACCGTTCTTCGCGGAGCTCGACATCGACGAAGCCACACTCGCCCAAGGTCCGGATCTGACGGGCGTGGTGGGCCTGATGAAGGATCGGGCGTCGACCGTGAAGGAGATCGCGCAGAACGCCGCGATGTTCTATCGCACCCCGGCACCCGACGCTGAGTCGCTTGCACAGCACGTCACCGACGCGGTTCGTCCGGCGCTCGCTGATCTGGCCGCTGCATTGAAGACGGTCGAATGGACCAAGGAGGCGATCGCTGCCGCGCTGAAAGCGACGCTCGGCACGCACAAGCTGAAGATGCCGCAGCTCGCGATGCCGGTGCGTCTGCTGGTGGCGGGTACGACGCATACACCGTCGATCGATAGCGTGCTGATGCTGTTCGGTCGCGACGTCGTCGTTAGCCGCATCGAAAAAGCGCTTGGCTAATCCGTTGGCGGCGTGCGTCAGAGGTTTCGCATGCCGCCGGAAAAATCCGCATGTAATCGCTCAAAGGGTATTTACAAAGCGCAGATCGCCCTCTAAAATCTCGTTTCTCTGATGTGCGCGGGGGTATAGCTCAGCTGGGAGAGCGCTTGCATGGCATGCAAGAGGTCAGCGGTTCGATCCCGCTTACCTCCACCAACAGAGCAAAGAGGTGAAAGTGGTTAAGAAGTCTGATAGTTGTAGAAAAAAGACTTCACAAATCGCTGAAATGTAGTTAAAGTAGCGGTCTTCGCTGTTGACCTGAAAATAGCTTGGCGAATTAACTGAAAAGTTAGCGCGAGTTGATCAAGTCAAAAGCGAATTGAGACGGATCTGAAAAGATTTTGTCCCCTTCGTCTAGAGGCCTAGGACATCACCCTTTCACGGTGAGTACAGGGGTTCGAATCCCCTAGGGGACGCCAAACATCAGCGTCGCTTTAGTATTCGAGTAGTAGTAAAGCAGCGCAGCTTGCAGAGAATTAACCGACGCTCGCAAGCAGGGTGTAAAGACTGGAGTGGTAGTTCAGTCGGTTAGAATACCGGCCTGTCACGCCGGGGGTCGCGGGTTCGAGTCCCGTCCACTCCGCCAGACAAAGCCCGTTCACACATACTTGAACGGGCTTTTTCATTAAAGGTGTAAGCAGTACGTTGTCCCCTTCGTCTAGAGGCCTAGGACATCACCCTTTCACGGTGAGTACAGGGGTTCGAATCCCCTAGGGGACGCCAGAACATCGGCGTCGTTCGGTTGGAAGTTTGAACGGTGCAGCAAGCTGAGAGTATGGCTCGCAGGCTGCGATGCAAAATCTGGAGCGGTAGTTCAGTTGGTTAGAATACCGGCCTGTCACGCCGGGGGTCGCGGGTTCGAGTCCCGTCCGCTCCGCCAGATTTGAGAAAGCCCACTTCGCAAGAAGTGGGCTTTTTTTATTGTGCGCCCAGCATGGGCGCACTCCTGCGAGTGCAAGTCCCGCCATGAGCTGGTCACAGCGAATGAAGTGAAGCGCAACTGCATGACGGCGGCCGAATGTGGGAAGGAAGCGTGGAGCGTAAGTCGCGAGCCGATAAACGAGAACCGCATAGAAGGCGTTGCCAAGCAGGGCGGGCGGGTAATAGACCGCGGAGCTCTCGTGACCAGGGCGAAGCGGCGTAAATGCGGCGGCTGTGCCATGAACGAGTGCGCTCTTACCTACGGCTTCCGGCCCGGACGGCGTGCGCACGACGCGGCGATTTATGAACAGTTGCAGAGGGGACGTACCGGCCCGCTCCGGTATGTCGGGTGACGATCCCCAAACCGGTCGGAGGTCAACCACGACATCCTGATTGACCGTCTACAGAAAACGAATTGGGGAGGCCAGCGTGATCCGGTTGATCCGCCGTTGCTGGCCAACGTGTTGCTCGACGTGGTGGACAAGGAACTGGAACGGCGCGGCCACTGCTTCGTGCGCTGTGCCGACAATGCGAACGTGTATATCCGCAGCCGTCGTGCTGGTGAGCGGGTGATGGCGCCTGCACATAGGACCGTAACCGCTCCGTTTCTACTGCCGTTGCCAGCCGCCTCCCGGAAGGCTCGGGACAAACAGCCATTGCCAGCGCGCGCGGCCTGTTTTACCGTTTATCCGACTCATCCTCGCGGTCCTGCCATGTTCGATCCCACCGAAGCTCCGTCACCGTTTCATCTGCGCACGGCCAGCATGGACGATTTCGAGTTTGCCGAGGCGCTGACCCGCAACAACATGGGCGGCTACTATCGCCGGCATCATCTGGTGTGGCGCAGCGATCTGTTTCTCGGCAGCTGGCGCGAATCGGAGAATTTCATTCTCGAAGTGGATGGCGTGCCGATGGGCGTGCTGCGTATCACCGAAGAGGGTGATTCGCTGCATATCCGCGACGTGCAGATCGCCGAAGGATATCGTCGGCTTGGCGCCGGTACGTTCCTGCTCGACATCTCGCATCAATGGGCGCGCGAGCGCGGGCTGCGCGAGTTGCAGTTGCGCGTGTTTGTCGACAATCCGGCGGCGCGGCTCTATCTGCGCAAGGGCTATAAGCTCACCGGGCCGCGGCTCGCGCAGCTAGGCGCAATCCGTCATCTGGCGCGGCGGGTTTGAGGCGTGCCCCGCATTGATGGCCGACGCGCACCGCTAGTTGTCGCCATTCACCGCTCGGCGACGTCCGTCGAACCGGCTTGATCCTGTGCCGTTTCTTCATCCGTTTGCGCGTCATCATGCTCGCCGTTGCTCGCGCGATGCTCGGCGCCTCGTTCGATAAACGCGCGTGGACTCGCGCCGAACGCACGCCGGAACATCGCGGAGAAGGCGCTCTGGCTCTGATAGCCCAGTTCCTGCGCGACGTGCGACAGCGGCCGTCCCTGGCTCAACAATGGAATGGCGCGCGCGAGAATCGCCTGCTGACGCCACTGCGAAAAACTCACACCCAGCTCCTGGCGGAACAGCCGCGCGATCGTGCGCGTGCTCGCGCCCACCGTCGATGCCCACTGCTCGAGCGACTCGCCATGCATCGGGTCGGCGATCACGGCCTCGCACAGCGCGCGCAGGCGCTTTTCGCTGGGCATCGGCACGGACAGCGGCAACGGCTCGGAGCGCGTCAGTTCATCGAGCGCGAGCGCGCCGAGCAGCTGCTCGCGCGCGGCGGACAGGCCAGGCGTATCGAGCGCGGCAATCACCTCGCGCAACAGGTTCGATACTTCGACGACGCGCGGCGTATCGAGCCCGGCCGGCACCGTACTCTCGGTGATGTACAGCGTGCGCAGGAACGCATCCTCGACGGCGACCACTTCGTGCGTCACATGCGGCGGCAACCAGATTGCGCGCGATGGCGGCACCATCCATGTCGTGCCCGTCGTTGCTACCCGCAGTACGCCGCGCGACGCATACGCGACCTGCGCCCAGGCATGCGTATGACGCGCGATATGCCAGCCCGCCGGCATTGGCCGCGAGCGCACGCGGATCGGATGCATCTCGTTCGGCGCGAACTCGGGCGGTATGTCGGCGAAACGCACGCGGCTCAACAAGTCGGAGTCGGAGGACGAGGTCATGGCAAGGTCGGTTCGGATCACGGAGCTGGCAACGGCGAAGCGCGGTCGAGGCCATTCACCGCCGCGGGCATCAAGCATTGTAGGCCGTGCCCAGTTTCTGTTGCCGACGGGCCGCCGTTGCATAATGTCCCGATGGCCCCCGAGCCACCGACATCACCTCTGACCATGGAGACTCAACGACGATGCAGACCGTCTTTGTCTACGGCACGCTGCGTGCCGGTGAAACCAACGACATCAGCGAAGCCGCCGCGCGCAACGACATCCCCGCACCGAGCCTGCTCGGCAGTACCACCGTGCGCGGCCATCTGTTCGATTTTGGCGACTATCCGGGTCTCGTCGTCGACGAAGCGGGTATCGACGTGCGCGGCGACGTCTATGAAATCGACGATGCGCTCGTCGCGGTGCTCGACGAAATCGAAGCCGTGTATCCGGGCGTCGAGGATCGTTTTCTGACACGTGAGGTGATGGTCAAAGTGGACGGCAACGTCGTGAATTGCCGCTTCTATCCGGTCGCTCCGAGCGCCGTAAAAGGGCTGCCCGAGATCCGTTCAGGAGATTGGGTCGAACATCGGCGCACGCGCTGAGCTGGTCCACGAAGGCGAGCAAAAAAACGGCGCGCCACGTATGTCCGCGGCGTGCCGTCGTTCAAGCCGACGCGATCACCTGGCTCGAGCAGGCCCAAGGCGCTCGAGCCCGCATCATCAACACCATCAAATCTCTTCGTAAAGCGGCAGCGTCAGAAAATCGGTGAACTGCTCCGCGGTCGACATCTGCTCGAAGATCTGCGCGGCACGCTCATACGGCTTCGTATCTTCGCCCACCGTCTGTTTGACCTTGTCGAGCTCCTGCGCCGCGAGCTCGCGCACCAGTTCGACCGTCACCTTGCGACCGTCGTCGAGTTTGCCCTTCGGCGAGCGGATCCACTGCCAGACCTGCGAGCGCGAAATCTCGGCGGTGGCCGCATCTTCCATCAGGTTGTGAATCGGCACACAGCCATTGCCCGCGAGCCACGAACCGAGGTAGTGAATGCCGACGTTGATGTTGTTGCGCAAGCCCGCTTCGGTGATCGGCGTTTCCGGGCGGAAGTCGAGCAGGTCGGTCGCGCTCACGAGCACGTCGACGCGCTGCTTGCCGATCTGGTTCGGCCGATCGCCGAGCACCTTGACGAACTCTTCCATCGCGACCGGCACGAGGCCCGGGTGCGCGACCCAGCCGCCGTCGTAGCCGTCGCCCGCGTCGCGCGCCTTGTCTGAACGCACGCCGGCCATCGCCTTGTCGTTCGCGGCCGCATCGTTCCTGATCGGAATCAGCGCGCTCATGCCGCCGATCGCCGGCGCGTTGCGGCGATGGCAGGTCTTCAGCAGCAGCAACGCGTACGCGCGCATGAACGGCGAGGTCATCGTGATCTGCGAGCGATCGGCGAGGCAGAAGTCGCGGTCGCTCTTGAACTTCTTGATCGCCGAGAAGATGTAGTCCCAGCGGCCCGCGTTCAGGCCCGAGCTATGTTCACGCAGCTCGTACAGGATCTCGTCCATTTCGAACGCGGCGACGATCGTCTCGATCAGCACCGTCGCGCGAATCGTGCCGCGCGGCACGCCGACCGCTTCCTGCGCGGCGACGAAGAGGTCGTTCCACAGCCGCGCTTCGAGATGGCTCTCCATCTTCGGCAGATAGAAGTACGGACCCGAGCCGCGCGCGATCAACTCCTTCGCGTTGTGCACCATGTACAGCGCGAAATCGAAGATGCCACCCGACACGCGCTGGCCGTCGACCTTCACGTGCTTCTCGTCGAGATGCCAGCCGCGCGGACGTACGATCAGCGTCGCGGTCCTGTCGTTGAGCCGGTACGACTTGCCGTTCTGTTCGAGCGAGATCGTGCGGCGCACCGCGTCCTTCAGATTGATATGACCGGTGATCTGATTGTCCCAGCTCGGCGCGTTCGAATCCTCGAAGTCGGTCATGTAGGAGTCGGCGCCCGAATTGAGCGCGTTGATGATCATCTTGCGCTCGACGGGGCCGGTGATCTCGACGCGCCGGCACTGCAGATCCTGCGGCAGCGGCGCGATCTTCCAGTCGCCTTCGCGCACGCTCTTCGTGGCGGCGAGGAAGTCGGGCCGCTCGCCCGCGTCGAGCCGCTTCGCGCGCTCGACGCGCGCCTGCAGCAACTGCTGACGGCGCGGCTCGAAGGTACGGTGCAAGGCCGCGACGAGTTCCAGCGCTTCGCGGGTGAGGATCGCTTCAAAGCCGGGCTTGATGTCGCCGGTGATTTCCATGCCTTGCGGCAACGACAGCGGATTAGCCATGTTTTTTCCTTGGTCGGTCAGATTGCAAAAATGCGAAGGTTGAAAAGGGGGAAGTGGATTGCCGAATGCGAGGGGCGCCGTCATACGCGCGGGCCGGCGCGCTTGCGACTGCCACTGCCAGGAACTTTCGTTCGACGGCCGCCGCTCGAACGTGACGACGTCGCGAGTGTGCGCAGAAAGTCCAGCAGATCGTTCATGCCGCTACCGGTGCCATGCGGCGTCACGCCGAGCTCTTCGACGGGCAGGTTCTGCCGGTTCAGCCAGAACGTCGTGAAGCCGAACCATGTCGCGCCCGCGACGTCCCAGCCGTTCGACGACACGAACACGATCTCGCGCGCGGCCACGCCGAACGCGTCGGGGCCGAGCGCATACGCGGCAGGCGAGGGTTTGTACGCGCGCACGGCGTCGACCGACAGCACGTGATCGAAGAGGGTGTTCATGCCGGCGCTCTTGACCGCGATATCGAGCATTTGCGGATTGCCGTTTGACAGAATCGCGAGCCCCACGCGTGGCGCGGCGGCGGCCTCGCGCAACGCACGCAGCACGGGCACCGCGTCGGGAAATGCGGACAGGCACGCGTATTCGTCCATCAGCCGCTTTTCGGCCGCGCGGCCGAGCGTGAGCTGCAGTCTTTTCGCGGCGAAGCGCAGCGCGTCGAGCGTGATGTCCCAGAACGGGCGGTAATGTTCGCCGGGGGCATCGCTGCGCGCGGCGAGCGTGCGCAATTGCGTGTATTCGATCTGCTTCTGGCGCCACAGCTGCGACAGCGCGTCGCCGTGGCCGGGGAACAGTTGCTCCGCGGCGGCGATCACCGAATGCACGTCGAACAACGTGCCGTAGGCGTCGAAAATCACTGCTCGCGGGGAAGGTGTCGTTGTGGCCGACATTGCCATGCGCTCCTGTCAGAGGTCGGGATCGATTGTATTGCTTACCTTAGGTGCTAAAAAATAGGCTAAAGATCACTTGATCTTTTACTTTTGCGTGCCTAATCTGAGGCGCACTGCTCACTGTTCCGCCTCGCCGCGGCGCGTATCGTTCATGGACCGTTTCAAGCAGATCGAGACCTTCGCCACTGTCGCGGCCAAAGGGAGTCTGTCCGCGGCGGCGCTCGCCGAGGGCGTCGCGCCCGCGATCATCGGCCGGCGCATCGACGCACTGGAGGAGCGCCTCGGCGTCAAGCTGCTCGTGCGCACGACGCGCAAGCTCACGCTGACCTTCGAAGGCTCGGCCTTTCTCGAAGACTGCCAGCGCATTCTTCACGACATGCAGAACGCCGAGGCGAGCGTGTCGGCGGGCGGCGTGAAGGCGAGCGGCCATCTCCGGCTGTCGGCGCCGGCCGGCTTCGGGCGCCGGCACGTGGCGCCACTGGTGCCCGCGTTCACGGTCGCGCATCCGGACGTGTCGATCACGCTCGATCTGTCCGACCGCCTCGTCGACCTCGTCAACGAAGGCTTCGATTGCGCGGTGCGGCTCGGCGAGTTGCCCGATTCGTCGCTGGTGTCGCTGAAGCTCGCGGAGAACCGGCGCGTATGCGTCGCGTCGCCCGCGTATCTGAGCCGGCGCGGCGCGCCGCACAGCCTGGCCGATCTCGCGCGCCACAACTGCCTCGCGCTCGGCGCCAGCGCGAACCAGCAGCGCGGCTGGATGTTTCAGCACGACGGCAAGGTCGCGTCGATCAAGGTGTCCGGCACGATGGAGTGCTCGGACGGCGCGGTGCTGCACGAATGGTGTCTCGCCGGACACGGGCTCGCGTGGCGCTCGTGGTGGGAGGTCGGCGCGGAGATCGCGGCGGGCCGCCTCGTCAGCGTGCTCGACGAATTCGCCGCGCCGCCGATCGGCATCCACGCGGTGTTCCCGCAGCGCCGTCATCTGCCGCTGCGGGTGCGGCTGTTTCTGGACTTTCTCAAGCATACGTACGGCGAACCCGGTTACTGGGACTGATGCGCCAATCTCCAGACAGACGCGAATACCCGCATTCATACGCATTACAATCGTTTCGAGCAGCCTGCACCCTGGGCTTTGTTGGACGCTGACGCCGTGCTGCGGGCAGCCGGCGACGGAGGGGATCATGTTCAGGCACATCCTGGTTCCGACCGATGGTTCAGATCTGTCACGCAAGGCGATAGCGGGCGCGATCGACCTCGCGCAGGCCGTGGGCGCCCGCGTTACCGCATACGCCTGTCTGCCGCAATATCCGTACTCGCCGTTCTCCGATGTCGTGGTCGAACCGCCCGGCGAGTTCCTGCAACGCAGCGAGCGCGAGGCGCGCGTGCATCTGCGCGAAGTCGAGCATGCGGCGCGCCGCGTCGGCGTCAGTGTCGAGAGCCGCACGAGCGTGCATCCGGCGCCGTATCTCGGCATCATCGAAGCGGCGGAGCAGGGGCGCTGCGACGTGATCTTCATGGCATCGCATGGGCGGCGCGGGCTCGGCAGCCTGCTGATCGGCAGTGAAACGCAGCGCGTGCTCACGCATACGAAAATTCCTGTGATCGTCTATCGCTGAATCGCTTGGCACTGCCGGCAGCGTGCCGGCACGCACCGCCTTCGAAAAAAAGCGCGCCGGCGGCGCTGCCGGCGCGTTCAGGTTCGCCGCACGCTTGCCGCGTGCTGGCTTCTTTGAGACTCTCCGGCCGTCGGCGTTCGCGCTGACGCTCCTGCCAATCCAGCACGGCACGGCCCTCCCTGCGTCGGCGGCACTCTGGTGGTGCCGCTCGACGTTTGCCGATCGTTCCTGCGCTCAGGCCACGGGACTGCATAACCCGACTGGCTGATCTCAGGCGACCTTCTTGTCGAAGAACTGCTCGTTTTCCGTCGAACCGTGCAGCGCGGTCGTCGATGCTTCGCGCTCGACCGTCTGCGTGACCGCGTCGAAGTAGCCGGTGCCGACTTCGCGCTGATGCTTGACCGCGGTGAAGCCCTTTTCGGCCGCCGCGAACTCCGCCTGCTGCATTTCGACGAACGCGGTCATCTGGTTGCGCGCATAGCCGTACGCGAGGTTGAACATCGAGTAGTTCAGCGCGTGGAAGCCGGCCAGCGTGATGAACTGGAACTTGTAGCCCATCGCGCCGAGTTCGCGCTGGAACTTCGCGATCGTCGCGTCGTCGAGGTTCTTCTTCCAGTTGAACGACGGCGAGCAGTTGTACGACAGCAGTTGGTCCGGGTACTCCTTGTGGATCGCGTCGGCGAATTTCTTGGCGAACTCGAGGTCCGGCTTGCCGGTTTCGCACCAGATCATGTCTGCGTACGGCGCATAGGCGAGGCCGCGCGAGATTGCCTGCTCGAGACCGGGCTTCGTGCGGTAGAAGCCTTCGACGGTACGCTCGCCGGTCAGGAACGGGCGGTCGTTGTCGTCGATGTCCGAGGTCACGAGGTCGGCGGCTTCCGCGTCGGTGCGGGCGAGCAGCACGGTCGGCACGCCCGACACATCGGCGGCCAGACGCGCGGCTGTCAGCTTCGCGACGGCTTCGCGGGTCGGCACGAGCACCTTGCCACCCATGTGACCGCACTTCTTGACCGATGCGAGCTGGTCTTCGAAGTGCACGCCGGACGCGCCCGCTTCGATCATCGCCTTCATCAGTTCGAACGCGTTCAGCACGCCGCCGAAACCGGCTTCCGCGTCGGCCACGATCGGCGCGAAGTAATCGACGTAGCCTTCATCGCCCGGGTTCTTGCCTTCCGACCACTGGATCTGGTCGGCGCGCGTCAGCGTGTTGTTGATGCGCTTGACGACGAGGGGCACCGAGTTGGCCGGATACAGCGACTGGTCCGGGTACATTTCACCGGCGACGTTGGCATCGCCCGCGACCTGCCAGCCCGACAGATAGATTGCCTTCAGACCAGCCTTCACCTGCTGCATCGCCTGGTTGCCGGTCAGCGCGCCGAGCGAGTTGACGAACGGCTCGTTGTTGACGGCGGCCCACAGCTTTTCCGCGCCGCGCTTCGCGAGCGTGTGCTCAGGTTGCACCGAGCCGCGCAGACGCACCACGTCTTCGGCCGAGTAGGTGCGCTTGACACCTTTCCAACGCGGGTCCGATTCCCATTGCTGCTTGAGTTGCTGCACTTGCTGTTCGCGGGTCATGGTCATGATGTGCTCCTTCGATGCCAGTTATGGAGGATGGGTGACTCTGTCTTCTCGAAGCGTCGGGCCCGGAGAGGCGTTCTGTTTCGTGAAGTCTTATATAAGAGTCTAGGCAAATCGAAGGACGCACAATAGACGCCGCAAAGCGTTTTTCCAATATTTATTTTTATATAAAATCAATGACTTGATGCCTACTTTTCGCGATAAGAAACGATATTTTCCCTGTTGCAATAGTCCTTCTTGTGCTTTGCAGCATGATTTTTTACGACGCAAAAAAATTTTTTACATCGTGAAATTTGGGGCGGCCAGTCGATAGACGAAAAAAAACCGGCGCCCGAGCGCCGGTTTTCTTCTGTGTCACGGACGGCGCGAAGCCATCCGGTCGCTCAGGTGGGTCGCTATTAGCTGCCGCGACGTGCCGAACGGGGACCGTCGTTGCGGCGCGCGCCGTAGCCGTCACGCGAGCCACCGCCGAAGCCTTCGCGCGAACCGCCGTGGCTTTCGCGCGAGCCGAAGCCTTCGCGAGAACCGCCGGCCGACTTGTTGCCCCAGCCGCCGCCGTTGCTGTTGCTGTTGCCAGTGCCGTTACCGTTGCGCGAGCCGCCGTAGCCGCCCGGCTTGCCCGAGCCGCTGCCGAAGCGACGGCCATTACCACCGCCAGGACGGCCGCGGCCGCCGAAGCCAGGACGGCCATTGCCCGAGGGCGCCGCCTTGCGCGGCTCGAAGCCTTCGACGACGTTGACCGGCAGCGGCGTGCGCACGAAGCGCTCGATGCGTTTCAACGCGCCCTGTTCGGCGTGATGCACGAGGCTCACGGCGATACCCGAGCGACCCGCACGGCCGGTACGGCCGATACGGTGCACGTAGTCTTCGGCGAACTTCGGCAGGTCGTAGTTGAACACGTGCGTGATGCCCGGGATGTCGATACCGCGAGCGGCGACGTCGGTCGCAACCAGCACGCGCACGCGGCGCTCGCGCAGTGCGCGGATCGTGCGGTTACGCGCGCCTTGCGGCAGGTCGCCGTGCAGCGCGGCCGATTCGAAGCCGGCGTCGGCCAGACGGCCCGCCAACTGGTCGGCGTCCATCTTGGTGGCCGTGAAGACGATGGCCTGGTCGAGGCCGTCGTCACGCAGCAGATGGTCGAGCAGACGGTCCTTGTGATCGCGGTCGTCGACGTAGTGGACGGTTTGCGCGATGTTGGTGCGCTGTTCCAAGCGCTGGACGATCTCGATCCGCTCCGGGTCCTTCAACAGACGGCCGGTCAGCGAGCCGATCTTGCCGTCGAGCGTGGCGGAGAACAGCATGGTCTGACGCGTAGCCGGCGTTTGGGCGACGATCGTGTCGATGTCGTCGATGAAGCCCATGTCGAGCATGCGGTCGGCTTCGTCGAGCACGAGGATCTGCAGTTGCGACAGATCGATGCGGCCGCGCTCGAGGTGGTCGATCAGACGGCCCGGCGTCGCGACGAGGATTTCAGGGTTCTTCGCGAGCAGCATCAGCTGCTGGCCATAAGCGACGCCGCCGAGAATGCTGACGGTGCGCAGGCGCTTCAGGTGCTTGCCGTAGGTCGCGGCGGCGGTCGTGACCTGCATCGCCAGTTCCCGGGTCGGGGTCAGCACCAGCATGGTAGGACGCGCGACCGGCTGCGGACGGCGGCCGCGGCCACCGTCGGCCGGGCGCGGCTCGCGCGGCTGGCTCGCCTGCGTCTTTTGCAGCTGCGAGAAACGCTCGATGGCGGGCAGCATGAACGCGGCGGTCTTGCCCGAGCCGGTCGGGCTCGAAACCAGCAGGTCGCGGCCGGCGATCGCTGCCGGCACCGCGCGTTGCTGCACCGGCGTCGGGTGCTCGTAGCCGGCGGCGGTCAGCGCGGAGACGACGTCCGCGGACAGGCCGAGCGACGCGAAGGTCGGCTTGGCGTCAGCCTGCGCGACGGCTTCGGGAGCGGCGGGCGTAAGACCGAGTGCTTCGTCGGCGACGGCGTTCAACGGGCTGCTGGGGGTGTTGCTCAAAGTCATGTGAATCCTTGAAAACGATCCTGGGTGGTTCATCGGATGAAAACGTCAACGCCAATCGGCATACCCAAGTCGTCGGATTCAGCGAGCAAAACAGCAGCGAGCAAATCGAAAAACGGGGGCAACTCGCGACAATGAAGGCGAGTTTTTCGTTAGAAGCTGTATCGGATGCGACGTGCCAACATGGCGAGTCGCCAGCCTGGGACTTGAGCCCGGAGTGGGCTAGGCAGAAGGGGACAGGTTCTAAACTGGATTGGAGCAAACGCTATGGACGCTGCGCCGCGAGGACCGCTGGAAAAAACGGGCAAAGCAGTGAAGCGCAGGCGGCATTGTAGCGACATTTGCTGCACTGCGCCACCATTCAGGCAATTCCGACAGAAGAAAGTGTCGGAATGAAGTAGGCGAGTGAGGGCGGCGGCCCGGAGCTTCGTGTCCGAAACCGCCGCGAGGCGGTCGCAGCATTGCCAGACGGCCATTTCGGCAGATGATTGGCGCGCCGGAAACTCAGGCCGCGGTGCCGCTCTTCAGCGATTCGACGAGTTCGACGTATTGCTGCTTCGCGGCGTCCTGCGCGGTGCCCTTGAGCGCCGCCCACGCATCGTACTTGTATTTGCCGACGATGTCGGTGAAGCCCGGCTTGTCGCCGTGCACGTCGCCTTCGCTCGCCTGCTTGAAGAGCGCATAGAGACGCAGCAGCGTCAGGTTGCCCGGACGCTCGGGCAGTTGCTTGACGTCTTGCTGGGCTTGCTCGAACTGGGAATTGATGTCGGTCATGGTCGTTTGGCCCGCGTGGCGGGATAGATGAGATCGGCCGAAAATCATAGCAATTGCCCGCCGCCCCGGGACCGAGGGCTTATTCCAAACGATGACGGCCGCGAAGCCGGGCAGCGCGGCCGCGCAAACCACCATTCACGCGCACCGCGCCGATTACAATACGGTCCATGACTCAAACAGTGCTCCTTGCCCTCGATACATCGACCGAGTTCTGCTCGGCGGCGCTCGTGTCCGCGTCCGTCGATGCCGCCGGTCAGCCCAGCGCCGAACCGCGCGTCTGGGTTCGTCACGAACAAACCGGCGCGGTGTCCAGTACCCGCCTGCTGCCGGCGATCCGCGAACTGTTCGACGAAGCCGGCCTCACGCTGGCGGATTGCGACGCGATCGCGTTCGGCTCGGGTCCGGGTTCGTTCACCGGACTGCGTACGGCGACCGGCGTCGCCCAAGGCCTCGCGTTCGGCCTGAACCTGCCGGTCGTACCGATCGGCACGCTGCTCGCGTGCGCGGAGAGCGCCCGCCTGCGCGATCCGTCGACGACGCGCGTGCTCGCCGCGCTCGACGCGCGCATGGACGAAATCTACTGGGCCGACTACGCGTGGGACGACACGCAACACGAATGGCGCACCGTGCAGACGGCGACGCTCGATGCACCCGAGCGGCTCGTGCTGCCCGACGTGCCGTTCACACTCGCCGGCAACGCGGCCGCCGCGTTCGGCGAGCGCTTGCCGGCGGTCGCGGCCGCGCGGAGCGTCGATGGCCAAGCGTTGCCGCATGCGTTGCCGCTCGCGTACGCGGCGCTGCGCGCGTTTCATGCGGGCCGCACGGTGCGCGCCGATCAGGCCGCACCCGAGTACGTGCGCGACAAGGTCGCGCAGACGACCGCAGAGCGCATGGCCGACAAAGCGGCGAAATCAGCCAAAGCGGCTCATAGCGCCGAGCAGTCCGCGCAGCACGCGCCCGATGGCGGCTCCGGCCAACCGTCCCACGACGAGGCGCGCCCATGAGCGGCGTGCTGCTCACGGACCGCTACATGTCGCCGATGACCGAAAGCGACCTGGACGAAGTCGCCGCGATCGAGAAACTTGCGTATGAGTTTCCGTGGAGCCGCGGCAACTTCGGCGACTCGCTGCGCAATGGCTATTTCGGCGTCTGTCTGCGTCACGTGACGGGGACGTTGATCGGCTACTGCGTGCTGATGCCAGTCGTCGATGAAATGCATCTGCTGAATCTGTGCGTCACGCCGCAAGCACAAGGCGCCGGCGCAGGCCTCGCGCTGCTGCGCGAGGCGGTGCGCATCACGCACGCGAAGAGGCTCGAGGGGCTGCTGCTCGAAGTGCGGCCGTCGAATCATCGGGCGATCCGGTTGTACGAGCGCTTCGGCTTCGCGTCGATCGGCCGGCGCAAAAATTATTATCCGGCGCGGCATCGCGGCCGGGAGGACGCGATCGTGATGCGTCTGTCGTTAGCCACGGAGGGCGCAGATGGCGCTGCATGAATCGGTGCTCGAAGAATTCGGACTCGCGCCGTTGTGGGTGCGTCGCGGACTCGCGGCGCGAGAGGAGGCCGGGCAGAGCGATGCGCTGCAGTCGCCGCGGGAACACGCGGCAGACTTGCGTCGCGCGGAGCCTGCGACGCAGACCTCGCGCGAACCGCTGCGCGCGTCCGCCGAGGTGCAGCCGCCGCAAGTGCAGCGCGAATCCACGCCGCGCTTCGACGAAACTGCAGCGCGGCGCGAAACATCAGAACCGCAAACTGACTTTTCAGCCCCGCCGACTTTCGACGCCCCTTCCGAGGACGATTTCGCGTGGTTCGACGATCCGACCGCATCGGCCGCCGCGCCCGCCGAAGCGCGCCGCGACGCGCCCGCGCTGCCGTCTATCCACACACTCGACTGGGACGCGCTCGCCGAGCGCGTCGCCGGATGCGAGGCGTGCCGGCTGTGCGAGAAGCGCACGAACACGGTGTTCGGCGTCGGCGATCGCGAGGCCGACTGGATGCTGATCGGCGAAGCGCCCGGCGAGAACGAGGACCGACAAGGCGAACCGTTCGTTGGCCAGGCCGGCAAGCTGCTCGACAACATGCTGCACTCGCTCGCGCTCGCGCGCGGCACCAACGTGTATATCGCGAACGTGATCAAGTGCCGGCCGCCTGGCAATCGCAATCCGCAGCCGGACGAAGTCGCGCGTTGTGAACCTTATCTACAGCGTCAGGTGTCGCTCGTGAAGCCGAAGCTGATCGTCGCGCTCGGCCGTTTCGCCGCGCAAAGTCTGCTCAGGACCGACGCGAGCATTTCGTCGTTGCGCGGCCGCGTGCACACGTACGAGGGCGTACCGGTGATCGTCACCTATCACCCGGCCTATCTGCTGCGTAGCCTGCCCGACAAGGCCAAGGCCTGGGCGGATCTGTGCCTCGCGCGTGCCACGTGGCTCGCGAACGGCGGCGTGCCGTCGAACCAATCAAAGTGACGATGCCCGAGGGACCGGCGGCGCGCATGCCCGCCGCGTCTGTCAGCCGCGCGGCGCTTCTCGATACCTTGCTGGGTTTGCGTGGCGATGCTTCAGTCGATGCGCTGCGCGATCCCGCTGTCCGCGATCTCGCGTGGCTGCTGCTCAGTCCCGATCTGTTGCGCCCTCAGCTTCCCACAGGCGCGCTCGCCGATCCTTTCGGCACGCCGCAGGAATTGCAGGCCACGCTCGACTGGCTGCGCGCGCTCGACGCCGCGCCGGCACTTCTGCGTCAAGATCTCGCGGCAACGCGTATCACGCGCCTTGGCCGCTACGCCGAACGCCTGCTGGGCTTTTTCCTTCGTCATGGACCGGCGACGCAACTGATCGCAGCGGGTGTGCCGCTACGACATGCGGGCCTCACGCTCGGTGAATGCGATTTCCTCGTGCGCACGCGCCAGGGCGCGCGACTGCATTGGGAACTCGCTGTGAAGTGCTATCTGCATGCGGGCGATGCGAATGGGGCAGAGGCGGCGCGTCTCGCCGATTACGTCGGCCCCAATCTGAAAGACCGCCTCGATCTGAAGCTCGCGCATTTGCTCGATCATCAGTTGCCGCTCAGCGCACGCGAGGAATTTGCCTCGACGGGCTATGCGGGCGCGTGGACGCCGCAGATGTTCGTCAAAGGCTGGCTGTTTTACCGGCATGGCGAGATGCCCACCGATCCTGCCGAACTCGATCCCGCGCACGGTCGCGGCTGGTGGGTCACGCATCGCGACTGGCCGGCTTTCGCGTGCGCGCATGCGCACAGGTGGCGGGTGTTGCCGCGGCTCGAATGGCTCGCGCCGCAATATCGAACGCAAGCCGGTGCGGACGACACGTGCTACGTCGACGCAAACACGCTCGCCGCGCAGATCTCACCGCAACACGGTCCGACGATGGTCGCCGGATTCATCGAAGACAACACGGGGCGTGTACTTGAACGCTCGCGCGGTTTTATCGTGCCCGACGACTGGCCCGAGCACGCGCGGCGTTACGCGAAGCAATGACGTCGCTCACCACCACCGATGAAAGTGATGCACCGGCCCCACGCCGTGGCCGACGTCGAGCCGCTCGCTCGCCTGCAACGCACCCGTCAGATAAACCTTCGCATCGGCGACGGCGCTAGCGAGATCGTCGCGCTGCGCAATCAAGGCCGCGATCGCCGACGACAACGTGCAGCCCGTTCCGTGCGTGTTCTTCACCGGCACGCGCGGACCGCCGAGACGCAGCGTGCCGCTTTCCTGCACGAGCCAGTCGGGGCTATCGGTCGCGCTCAGATGGCCGCCCTTCATCAGCACCGCGCGCGCGCCGAGCGCGCGCAACGCTTCGCCTTGCTCGACCATGCCGGCTTCGTCGGCGGCGGGTTGCATGCCCAGCAATGCGGCCGCTTCCGGCAGATTCGGCGTCAGCAGATCGGCGAGCGGCAGCAGTTCGTCGCGTACCACCGCGACCGCATCGGGTAGTAATAGCGCGTGATTGCTCTTCGAGATCATCACCGTGTCGAGCACGATGTGTTTGGGCTGATGACGGCGCAGCGCGTCGGCGACCGCACGCGCGATCGGCGCATTCGCGAGCATGCCGATCTTCACCGCGTCGATGCGGATGTCGTCGAACACCGCGTCGAGCTGCGCGGTGACGAAGCCCGGGTCCGGCGCGTGAATCGCGGTCACGCCGCGCGTGTTCTGCGCGGTCAGCGCGGTGATCACGCTCGCGCCATAGGCACCGAGCGCGGAGAAGGCCTTCAGATCGGCCTGGATGCCGGCGCCGCCGCCGGAGTCGGAACCGGCGATCGTCAGCACATTGGGAATCGATTGAGTCATGGTCGAGCGAGGAAGAAGGGGGCGCGCTCGTGTGTGCCGGCCCGGAGCAGCCGATCAGTGCTTGGCTTCGCCGATCAGCGCGACCGAATCGAAGGCGCGCTGGTTCGCCTGATGGCGTCGCATCACGAGCCACATCATCAGGCAGACGAAGGTGCCGAACAGCACGATCACGATGGTGACCGGCACGTCGAGCCATACGAGCACCGCGTACAGGCACAGCATCACGAGCACGGACAGATTCTCGTTGAAGTTCTGCACGGCGATCGAATGGCCCGCCGACAGCAGCACGTGCCCGCGATGCTGCAGCAGCGCATTCATCGGCACGACGAAAAAGCCCGACAGGCCGCCCACGAACATCAGGAAGATATACGCGAAAATCAGATAGCCCGACACGTGCATGCGGCCAAAATACACGCCCCAGTGCGGGGGAAACAGATCGCGCGTGTAGAACGCCATCAGCATCACGGAGATACCCATCATGATGCCGACCGGCAAGACCGACAGCGACTTCTTCAACGGCACACGCGAAGCCGCGAAAATCGCGCCGAACGCGACGCCAACCGCGACCACCGCCTGCAGGATCGCCGCCTCGGACAGCGACATGCCCAGCGACACTTCGGCCCACTTCAGCACGATGAATTGCAGCGTCGCGCCCGCACCCCAGAACAGCGTCGTCACGGCGAGCGAAATCTGTCCGAGCTTGTCACGCCACAGCACGAGAAAGCAGTCGGCGAAATCGGTGATCAGGCGGATCGGCCCGTGCTCCTGTCGCGGATAGCGCGCGCCGGTGTCGGGAATGCGCAGATTGAACAGCGCGGCGATCACGTAAATGGCCATGATCACGACCATCGCGGCTTCCGCGGGCGTGTTCACGGTGGGGATGTGCCATTTGAGAATCGGCGCGGCGATATGCGGGCTGATCAGCGCGCCGCCGAGCACCGTGCCGAGAATGATCGAGCCGACCGTGGTGCCTTCGATCCAGCCGTTCGCGGCAACGAGCCGGTCAGGCGGCAACAGTTCGGTGAGAATGCCGTATTTGGCGGGCGAGTAGGCCGCCGCGCCGAAGCCGACGATGCCGTACGCAATCAGCGGATGCGCGCCGACCAGCATCGTTATGCAGCCAACCACCTTGATCGTATTGGTGATGAACATCACGCGTCCTTTCGGACGGGAGTCGGCGAATGCGCCCACGAAGGCGGCAAGAACGACGTACGACAGCACAAAAAACAGCTTGAGCAGCGGCGTCATCCAGTTCGGAGCGTGAAGATCTTTCAGCAGAGCGATAGCAGCGATCAGAAGCGCATTGTCGGCCAGCGACGAAAAAAACTGCGCGGCCATGATGGTGTAAAAACCTTTTTTCATCTGATGCGATGCTGTCCTCGCTGCGGTCTGTCCGCCCCGGCCGTTTGTCATGTGTCCGGGCTTATGCCGATCGAAATGGGTTGTGCGCACGGCTTTATATCATGAAAATAGCTGAATTCGGACTAGCAGAATCCTTGATCGCACCGCCCAGCGGGCCGCCGAGCGCTGAAAACGCCCTGTAAGCCGCTGATTCGCAAGTGTCTTTACGAAAAAATCCCATGCCGCGCCCCCTTTCCGCCACGATTCATACCGCTGCTCTCGCCAATAACCTCGCTGTCGCGCGGCGCTATGCGCCGAAATCGAAAATCTGGGCCGTCGTCAAGGCTAATGCCTACGGGCATGGCCTCGCGCGCGCGTTTCCCGGTTTGCGCGCTACGGACGGCTTTGGGCTGCTGGACCTCGAAGAAGCGGTGAAGTTGCGTGAATTGGGCTGGGCGGGCCCAATTCTGCTGCTGGAAGGCTTTTTTCGGCCGACCGACATCGACGTAATCGACCGCTACAGTTTGACCACGGCGCTGCATTCGGACGAGCAACTGCGCATGCTCGAAATGGCGCGTCTGTCGAAACCGGTCAATATCCAGTTGAAGATGAACACCGGCATGAACCGGCTCGGCTACACGGTCGAAAAATTCCGTGCCGCGTGGGAACGTGCGCGCGCCTGTCAGGGCGTCGGCCAGATCACGTTGATGACGCATTTTTCCGATGCCGATGCCGAGCGCGGCATCGCGCATCAGATGGAGGCGTTCGAGCGCGGCGCGCAGGGCATCGCCGGTGCGCGCAGTCTGTCGAATTCGGCCGCGACGCTGTGGCATCCGGAAGCGCATTTCGACTGGGTGCGTCCGGGCATCATCCTGTACGGCGCGTCGCCGTCCGGCGTGACGGCCGCGATCGACGGCACGGGCCTGCAGCCCGCGATGACGCTCGCGTCGGAACTGATCGCCGTGC
The DNA here is from genome assembly GCF_014200875.1 of Paraburkholderia sp. HC6.4b. Lineage (NCBI taxonomy): Bacteria > Pseudomonadati > Pseudomonadota > Betaproteobacteria > Burkholderiales > Burkholderiaceae > Paraburkholderia > Paraburkholderia sp. HC6.4b. The sequence goes on along the minus strand of NZ_JACHDC010000001.1, from coordinate 186,278 downwards.
AGACGCTCGGCGAAGGCAGCTCGGTCGGCTATGGGTCGAGGTTCACTGCGCGCGCTCCGATGCGCATCGGCGTGGTCGCGTGCGGTTACGCGGACGGCTATCCGCGCGTCGCGCCGGAAGGCACGCCGGTGATCGTCGATGGCGTGCGCACACGGGTCGTTGGACGTGTGTCGATGGACATGCTGACCGTCGACCTGACCCCGGTGCCGACCGCCAACGTCGGCTCGCGCGTGGAATTGTGGGGCACCGCGCTGCCCATCGACGACGTCGCGCAGGCCTGCGGCACGATCGGCTACGAGCTGATGTGCGCGGTCGCGCCGCGTGTGCCGGTTCGGGCGGAGTAACGCGTGGCGAAAGCGAAGACGTTGTACATCTGCGGGGAATGCGGCGGACAGTCGCCGAAGTGGTCCGGTCAATGCCCGTCCTGCCAGACGTGGAACACGCTCGTCGAATCGGTCGCGGAGGCGCCGTCCGGTCACCGTTTCCAGTCGCTCGCGAAGAGCACGCCGGTACGGCGCCTTGCCGACATCGACGCGTCGGACGTGCCGCGCTTTTCAACCGGCGTCAGCGAATTCGACCGCGTGCTCGGCGGCGGCCTCGTGCCGGGCGGCGTGGTGTTGATCGGCGGCGATCCGGGCATCGGTAAATCGACGCTGTTGTTGCAATCGCTCGCGGAAATCGCGGCGGACAAACGCGCGCTCTATATCAGCGGCGAAGAATCTGGCGCGCAGATCGCGTTGCGCGCGCAACGGCTGGCGTTGCTCGAACCCGGCTCGAAGGCAAGCGAGCTGCAATTGCTCGCGGAAATCCAGCTCGAAAAAATTCAGGCGACGATCACGGAGCAACGGCCTGAAGTCGCCGTGATTGATTCGATCCAGACCGTCTATTCGGATGCTTTGACATCGGCGCCGGGCTCGGTCGCGCAGGTGCGCGAGTGCGCGGCGCAACTCACGCGCATCGCCAAGCAGTCGGGCACGACGATCATCATGGTCGGGCACGTGACGAAAGAGGGCGCGCTCGCGGGACCGCGCGTGCTCGAACATATCGTCGATACGGTGCTGTATTTCGAGGGGGATACGCACTCGTCGTACCGTCTCGTGCGCGCGATCAAGAACCGTTTCGGCGCGGTCAACGAGCTCGGCGTGTTCGCGATGACCGAGCGTGGTTTGCGCGGCGTCGCGAATCCGTCGGCATTGTTTTTATCGCAGCACGAGCAGTCGGTGCCGGGCTCATGTGTGCTCGTCACGCAGGAAGGCACGCGGCCGTTGCTGGTCGAAGTGCAGGCGCTCGTCGATGCGGCCAACGCGCCGAATCCGCGACGCCTTGCGGTCGGCCTCGAACAGAACCGGCTCGCGATGCTGCTCGCGGTGCTGCATCGGCACGCGGGCATCGCCTGTTTCGATCAGGACGTGTTCCTGAACGCGGTGGGCGGGGTGAAGATCTCCGAGCCCGCCGCCGACCTCGCGGTATTGCTCGCGATCCATTCGTCGATGCGCAACAAGCCGCTGCCGAAGGGGCTCGTCGTATTCGGCGAAGTGGGCCTCGCCGGCGAAATCCGGCCGTCGCCGCGCGGTCAGGAGCGCCTGAAGGAAGCAGCCAAGCTCGGCTTCTCGGTGGCGGTGATTCCGAAGGCCAATGCGCCGAAACAGCCAATCGAAGGCTTACAGGTCGTTGCGGTCGAACGGATCGAACAGGCCATCGACCGCGTCCGCACGCTCGAATAGACGGGGGCCGGGACGGCTCGCCGGTACTTTGTACGCTTGCGGTACCGTAATGCCCGGTAAATATCTTCATATTGGCTGTAACCTGGTCGCCATACCTTTTTTCTAAGCTGTAATGATATGCATCCCGTCTGATGCTCGAAAAAGGATCGCGCCTTGAAACAGTCTCGTGAAACCGCTGCCCACCATAACATCCAGGTGCGCGGCTGCCGGGTCTCCGCACCGATTCATCAGCCGTGGGGCGGCGCTTGCCGGATCGTCGAGTGGATCGACACCGCGGGTCAGATCTCGCGGCGGGTGGTGGCCGAAGACGTAACGGCCGCCGAAGTGCGTGCCACGATCAGCCGCCATGTGGAAGGCCGCAAGCACCTGCTGTACGACGACGAAAAGTCGCCGCGGCAAACGCTGCCGAGGCAGACGCCGACGCGGCGTTGACGGCGGCGGGTTTTTCGATTGACCGGGCCTTGATCTTCATTGCGCCCGCGTCGCGGCTGCGCCACGCGCATTAGGCCGCGTCGTCGTGTGAGTCGGCGGCGCTCGCGGCCACCGCCGCATACGCGTGCGGATTGAACAGCGGATGCTGCGCCGCTTCAGCGGGCGTCAGCACCGGCGACACGCAGCAATCGAGCGATTCCAGCGATTCCACCCATTCGCCGAGCGTGCGCGTCGCAATCAGATTGGCGACTTCCTGAATGAGTGCCACGGCATCGGGACCGCCGATCGCCTGACCCAGGCTCCAGTGACGCGTCGCCCATTCCGGCCGATCGAGCGCCATGCACAGCGTTTCCCAGAACTTCAATTCGAGCGCGCCGACCGCGAGCCAGCGTTCATCGCTGGTGCGGTAGAGGTTGTAGCAGGGCACGCCGCCGTTCAACAGACCACTGCCCGCGGCGGGCGCCGCACCTTCGTTGACGAGCGACACCTGCGCGACGAAGTTGTGCGCATAGCTCGTGTGCGTCATCGATACATCGACGAAGCGGCCCGCGCCGCCTCGCGCGACATGCCAGAGCGCCGCGAGAATCTGCGTGACTGCGCTCAATGCGCCGCCGAGCAGATCGGCGATCTGGAAGTTCGGCAGGATCGGCGCACCGTCGCGGTTCGCCAGTTGATCGAGCACGCCTGCATAGCCGAGGTAATTCAGATCGTGGCCGGCATGGTCCGCGAACGGACCGCTCGCGCCATATCCGCTGATCGCGCAATAGACGAGCCGCGGATTGGCTGCGCTGAGCGTCGCGTAGCCGAGGCCGAGCCGCTCCATCACGCCGGGCCGGAAGCTCTCGATCAGCACGTCGGCTTCAGTCGCGAGTGCGCGCAGCACCTGGCGTCCTGCTTCGGACTTGAGGTCGAGGCGCGTCTCGCGCTTGCCGCGATTGACCATCCGGTAAAACGCGCCGGGTCGGCCCGCGACACGATCGCTCGACGACTGCATCATCGTGCGAGTCGGGTCGCCCGCGCCGGGCGCCTCGATCTTCAGCACATCGGCGCCGAGCTCGGCGAGGCGCAGCGCGGCCACCGGACCCGGCAGCAGACGCGTGAGGTCGAGCACGCGCAGTCCTTGCAACGGCGGCGCATCGGCTGCCGATGCAGCTACGGATTCTTGGGCCGATAACCCGGACGATGAATTCGCAAATGACAAAGCCAAGCTCCCGTGGATGCCGGCGCGGTGCCGCTAGCCGATCTGTTCGAGTTCCTCGTGCGTCCCGAGCCATTCGGCTTCGAGCGTGTCGAGGCGCGCGTTCACGTCTGCCTGACGGCGGATCGCCTCCGTCAGCTTGCTCTTCTGCTCCGGTTCGTAACTCGCGGGATCGGCGACGAATGTATCGAGCGTCGCTTTCTCCGCGTTGAGTGCGTCCATTTCCCTTTCGATCTTCGCGATGCGGCTTTGCAGCGGCTTCTTCAGATGCGCGAGCTTCTGCCGCGTTTCCGCTTCGAGGCGGCGCTGTTCCTTGCGATTGACGTTGCTGTCGCCACTTGCCGCGCCGTTGGACGCTGCGTCCGACGCACCGGAAGCATTGGCCTTCAGCGCGGCGCGCTGCTCGGCCGCATGCTGCAGCAGCCAGTCGCGGTAGTCGTCGAGATCGCCGTCGAATTCCTGCAGACGATGCTTCGCGACCAGCATGAACTGATCGGTCGTCGCGCGCAGCAGATGCCGGTCGTGCGAGACCAGGATCAGCGTGCCTTCGAATTGCGCGAGCGCCATCGTCAGCGCGTGGCGCGTTTCGAGGTCGAGGTGGTTGGTCGGCTCGTCGAGCAGCAGCAGGTTCGGCTTTTGCCAGATGATCAGCGCGAGCGCGAGGCGTGCCTTCTCGCCGCCCGAGAACGGCGCGATCTTCGCGGTCGCCATGTCGCCGGAAAAGTTGAAGCTGCCGAGGAAGTCGCGCAGCTCCTGCTCGCGCGTATCGGGCGCGAGACGCGCGAGGTGCTGCAACGGGGTGTCGTCCGGACGCAGCGTTTCGAGCTGATGCTGCGCGAAGTAGCCGATGCGCAGACCCTTGCCTTCGCGTACGTGGCCGCTCAACGGTTCGAGCGTGCCCGCGAGGGTCTTGATCAGCGTCGACTTGCCCTGGCCGTTCGCGCCGAGCAGGCCGATGCGCTGACCGTTCTGGATCGACAGCCTCACGCGCTCGACGATCGGAATCTCGCTGCCGTCTTCGGCATGGTAGCCGCAGCGCACGTCTTCCATCACCATCATCGGATTCGGCGCGGAGTCGGGAGTGCGGAACTCGAACGTGAACGGCGACCCGACGTGCGCGGGCGCGATCAGCTCCATCTTCTCGAGCGCCTTCACCCGGCTTTGCGCCTGACGCGCCTTGGTGGCCTGCGCCTTGAAGCGGTTGATGTAGCTCTGCAGATGCGCGACCGTGCGCTGCTGCTTTTCGTACGCGCTCTGTTGCAGCGCGATCTGCTGCGCGCGCAGCACTTCGAATTGCGAGTAGTTGCCGCCGTAGCGTTTGATCTGCTGGTTCTCGAGATGCAGCGTGACGTTGCAGACGGAATCGAGAAACTCGCGGTCGTGCGAGATCACGATCAGCGTGCCCGCATAGCGATTCAGCCAATCTTCCAGCCAGACGATCGCGTCGAGGTCGAGGTGGTTGGTCGGTTCGTCGAGCAGCAGCAGATCGGAGCGACACATCAGCGCCTGCGCCAGATTCAGGCGCATGCGCCAGCCGCCCGAGAAGCTGCTGACCGGCTCGCGGGTCTGGTCGAGCGTGAAGCCGAGGCCGAGCAGCAACGCTTCGGCGCGAGCCGGCGCGGTGTAGCCGTCGGCGTCGGCGAACGCGGCGTGCGCTTCGGCTTCTGCCGCGCCGTCGTGCGCCGCGGAGGCCGAAGCGATGCGCGCTTCGATGTCGCGCAGCGCGGCGTCGCCGTCTAGCGTGTAGGCGAGGGCGGTTTTGTCGACGGCGGGCGTTTCCTGCGCGACGTGCGCGATGCGCCAGGTCGGCGGGATCGAGAAATCGCCGCCGTCCGCGTGCAGCTCGCCGAGCAGCACGGCGAACAGCGTCGACTTGCCCGCGCCGTTCGCTCCGACGAGGCCGGCTTTTTCACCGGGGTTCAAGGTGAACGTGGTGTTGTCGAAAAGCGGCTTGGTGCCGCGCGCGAGGCTGAACTGATTGAAGCGGATCACGACGTGGCCGGCTGAAGAAAACCGCTATTTTAGACTGCCCGGCGCGTTGCCGGGCGCGCGGCGCCGATTGCCCGTCTGTCACTTCGCGCGCAGCGCTCATCGGCCATCCGGCCGACTGTATCGGTAGCGCTTTTGGCATAGACTGACGGCTTTCACGGGAGGGCACATGACATCGATCTTTTCGTTTTCGGCACGCACGCTCGGCGGCGAGGAAGCGAGTCTCGCGCAGTACGAAGGCAAGGTGATGCTGATCGTCAATACCGCGAGCGAATGCGGGTTCACGCCGCAATACGCGGGCTTGCAGAAACTGTATGACGCGTACGCGGCGCGCGGGCTCGCGGTGCTCGGTTTTCCGTGCAACCAGTTCGGCAAGCAGGAGCCGGGCGACGCCGCGCAGATCGGCAGCTTCTGCGAGAAGAACTACGGCGTGACGTTTCCGATGTTCGACAAGATCGACGTGAACGGCCCGAACGCGCACCCGCTGTTCCGCTATCTGACGATCGAGGCGCCGGGACTGCTCGGTCTCGAGGCGATCAAGTGGAATTTCACGAAGTTTCTGATCGGCCGCGACGGCAACGTCGTCAAGCGCTATGCGCCGCTGACCAAGCCCGAGGCAATCACCGGGGATATCGAAGCGCTGCTGTAAGCGGGCACGCCTACAGGATCGGCGAAAAGAGCCGCGCGACGTGCATCAGCATGCGTCGCAGCGCGCTCGACTTGTCGTACTCGTCGCGGTCGATTTCGCGCGACTCGGCAAAGTCGTCGAGCAGCATCGTCTCGACTTCGAGCGCGAAGCCGCGGTCGACGGTCAGCACCATGATCTCGAAGTTCAGGCGAAACGAGCGGTTGTCGAGATTGGCGCTGCCGATCGCGGCCGCGCTGCTGTCGATCAGCACGACCTTCTGATGCAGGAAGCCCGGCTGATAGCGGAAGATGCGAATGCCCGCGCGCAGCGAGTCGTACGCATAGAGCTTCGACGCCGCGAACACCACGAGGTGATCGCGCCGGCTCGGAATCAGGATGCGCACGTCGACGCCGCGCAGCGCAGCGAGGCGCAACGCAGCGAATACGGCTTCGTCGGGGACGAGGTAGGGCGTCGTGATCCAGATGCGTTCACGTGCCGCGTTGATTGCTTCAACGAAAAACAGCGAGCAGGTCTCCTGCTTGTCGGCCGGGCCGCTCGGCAGCACGAGGCAGTGCATGTTGTTCGCGGCGCGCTCGTTGGCGCCGTGGTCGCCGGGCTGGTCGAAGGAAGGGGTCACGGAATCCGCGGCCGGCGCGTCGAACTTGGGCAACTGCTGCGTGGCCCAGTACCAGTCCTCGATGAAGACGAACTGGATGCTTGCGACCGCCGGACCACGCACTTCGATGTGCGTATCGCGCCACGGCGACAGCGGCGGCTTCGCGCCCAGATATTCGACCCCGACGTTATGACCGCCGACAAACGCGCGCTCGCCGTCGACCGCCACGATCTTGCGGTGATTGCGGAAATTCAGTTGCAGACGGTTGACGAAGAGGCGGTTCGTGGCGAACGGCTGCATCTCGATGCCGGCGGCGCGCAGCGCCGCGACGTAGCGGTGCGGCAGATCGAAGCTGCCGATACTGTCATACAGGAAGTAGACCCGCACGCCCTGTTTGGCTTTGGCGATCAGCGCGTCCTTCAGCATGTCGCCGAGCGCGTCGTCGCGCACGATGAAGAATTGCACGATCACATAGCGGCGCGCGTTCTCGATCGCCTCGAAGATCGCCTCGAAAGTCGCCGTGCCGTTGACCAGCGTGCGCACGGTATTGCCGGGCAGGAACGGCATGCCGCCGAGGCGCGTCAGCGACTGCACGAGCCGCGAGCCGAGCTGCTGCGTCGGCACCCCGGCCGACGACGCCTGCGTATCCCACTCCAGCGGATGCGCGCGCGTGCGCAGCAGCTCGTTCTCGACGCGGCGCGCGTCCGCGTAGCCGGCGAACTTGCTGCGGCCAAGGAACAGGTAGGGTATGAGCGTCAGATAAGGCATCGCGACCAGCGACACGGCCCACGCGATCGCCCCTTGCGAGGTGCGGGTATGGAGAATCGCGTGAGCGGCTGCGATGATGCCGAGAATGTGGGCAACAGCAACCAGCGTGCCGACGTGAAGCAGGTCGAATGACATAAGCTCGCGAACAGTTGGCGAAGCGCCGTGGTTCAGGAAACGGAGGCGGGCACGGGCTCGCTCCGTGGTCTGCGGCGAACGCGTCGGGCAACGGGCTCAGGCTGCGGTTGCGGGCAAGGCCACGCGCTGTCGCGGCGATTGCTCGTGACCCTGCCTGAGAAACGCGCTTGAAACGACGATCAAACGCTCAGCATGCCGGACTCAGACCGGCAAGTCGCTGGCCTGGATCAGAAACACGTTGTCGTCGCCGGCGCTGGTCGACAGCCACACGAGGTCGAGACCGCCGAACGCGGCCTCGACGTGCTCGCGTTCGTTGCCGATCTCGATGACGAGCACGCCGTCTTCGGTCAGCCAGTTGCGCGCGTCGGCAATGATCCGTCGCACGATGTCCATGCCGTCGGCGCCACCGGCGAGCGCCATCTCCGGCTCGTGCTTGTATTCGGCCGGCAGCTCCTGCATCGACGTGGCGTTCACGTACGGCGGATTGCTGATGATCACATCGTAGCGGCGCTCGGCGAGCGGCGCATACAGGTCGCCTTCGAACAGCGCGATGCGCTCGTCGAGGTGGTAATCCAGCACATTGCGCGTCGCGACTTCGAGCGCGGGCGCGGACAGATCGACCGCGTCGACGTCGGCGTTCGGGAACGCGTGCGCGGCGAGGATCGCGAGGCACCCGGAGCCGGTGCACAGTTCGAGCACCGCGCCGACCTGCTCGGGGTCCTCGACGTACGGCTGCAGGCCGTCCTGCAGCAGCTCGCCGATGAACGAGCGCGGCACGATCACGCGCTCGTCGACGTAAAAGCGATAGCCGTGCATCCACGCTTCCTGCGTGATGTACGCGGCCGGCACGCGTTCGGCGGCGCGTCGCTCGATCACTTTCAGCACCGCCTCGATTTCGGCCGTGGTCAGGCGCGCGTCGAGAAACGGTTCGAGCAGGTCGAGCGGCAAATGCAGCGTGTGCAGGATCAGATAGGCGGCTTCGTCGTAGGCATTGGCCGAGCCGTGGCCGAACGACAGTTTGGCCTCGCTAAAACGCGACACTGCATAACGCAGCAGGTCGCGGACGGTGCAAAAAGGAAGCGTCATCGCAAAGTTCCAGGTTACGCGATCAGTTGTTCGAGCACGCGGCGATACACGTTCTTCAGCGGCTCGATATGGGCGACTTCGATATGTTCGTCGATCTTGTGGATGCTCGCGTTCAGCGGACCGAACTCGATCACCTGCTTGCAGATGCGCGCGATGAAGCGGCCGTCCGACGTGCCGCCGGTGGTCGACAGTTCGGTGTCCACGCCGGTTTCGTCCTTGATCGCCTGCGCGAGCGCGCTCGACAGCTCGCCGCTCGGGGTGAGAAATGGCAGGCCGCTCACGGTCCATTGCAGTTCGTATTCGAGGCCGTGTTTGTCGAGAATCGCATGCACGCGCTTTTGCAGTCCTTCGACGGTGCTCGCGGTCGAGAAACGGAAGTTGAACATCACGTCCGCGTGGCCGGGGATCACGTTGGTCGCGCCGGCGCCGCTGTGGAGGTTCGACACCTGCCAGGTGGTCGGCGGGAAATAGTCGTTGCCTTCGTCCCAGCGCTCGGCGACGAGTTCGGCGAGCGCTGGCGCCAGCAGGTGCACCGGATTCTTCGCCAGATGCGGGTAGGCGATATGGCCCTGCACGCCCTTGACGATCAGCTTGCCCGACATCGAGCCGCGCCGGCCGTTCTTGACCATGTCGCCGAAACGCTCGCTCGAGGTCGGCTCGCCGACGATGCAGTAGTCCATGCGCTCACCGCGCTGCTGCAATGCTTCGACGACCTTGACGGTGCCGTCGGTGGCGGGGCCTTCCTCGTCGCTCGTGATCAGGAACGCGATCGAGCCGCGGTGCTCGGGGTGCGCGGCGACGAACTCCTCGCTCGCGACGACGAAGCCGGCGATCGACGCCTTCATGTCCGCCGCGCCGCGGCCGTACAGCTTGCCGTCGCGCTGGGTCGGCTCGAACGGCGCCGAGCGCCACTGTTCGAGCGGGCCGGTCGGTACCACGTCGGTGTGGCCGGCGAACGCGAGCAGCTTGCCTTGCGTGCCGTCGACGCCGCGTTTGACGGCCCACAGGTTGGTCACGCCGTTGGATTCGATCGTCTCGTGCTCGAAGCCGAGCGCGGCGAGGCGCTCGATCAGGAGACGCTGGCAATGCTGATCGTCGGGCGTGACGGACGCGCGCGCGATCAGTTGTTCGGTAAGGGCGAGGGTGCCGGACATGGATTCAGTACAAGCCACTTTGAAATGAAAAAATGCCGGCTCGCGGTGAGGCACCGCAGCCGGCAACAGCCTTTGAACGACGCGGCGCGAGGCCGCGCGTTCGACTACCTCGTGCTGGAGCCTGGCGCTTCAGCGCCGCGCTCAGACAAACAGCGCCGCGTACTCGTCCGCCGAAAAGCCGAGCGACTTCACCCGCCCGTTCACGACCAGCACCGGCCGCTTGATCACCGACGGCTTGTGGATCATCAGCGCGATCGCGCCCGGCTGCGTTTCCGCGGCCGCCTTCATGTCGTCGGACAGAGCGCGCCACGTCGTGCCGCGGCGGTTCAGCAGCGCCTCGAGCTTGACGTCCTTGAGCCAGTCCTGCACGAGCGGCTCGGTCACGCCGGCCTTCTTGAAGTCGTGGAACTCGAACTCGACGCCGTGCTCTTCGAGCCACACACGGGCCTTCTTCACGGTGTCGCAGTTCGGAATGCCGTAGACGACGGTTTTGGTGCCGCGCGCCATCAATCGCCTCGCAGCAACTCGTTCAGGCCGACCTTCGCGCGCGTCTTCGCGTCGACCTTCTTGACGATGACCGCGCAGTACAGGCTGTGCGTGCCGTCCTTCGACGGCAGGTTGCCCGCTACCACGACCGATCCCGCCGGAATGCGGCCGTACGTGACTGCGCCGGTTTCGCGGTCGTAAATTTTGGTGCTCTGGCCGAGGTACACGCCCATCGAGATCACCGAGTTTTCCTCGACGATCACGCCTTCGACGACTTCCGAGCGCGCGCCGATGAAGCAGTTGTCTTCGATGATGACCGGGTTGGCCTGCAGCGGCTCCAGCACGCCGCCGATGCCGACGCCGCCCGACAGGTGCACGTTCTTGCCGATCTGCGCGCACGAGCCGACGGTGGCCCACGTGTCGACCATCGTGCCTTCGTCGACGTACGCGCCGATGTTGGTGTACGACGGCATCAGCACGACGTTCTTCGCGATGAACGAGCCGCGGCGCGCGATCGCGGGCGGCACCACGCGGAAGCCGCCGGCGGCGAAGTCTTCAGCGGTGTAGTTCGCGAACTTCGACGGCACCTTGTCGTAGAACTGGCTGTAGCCGCCGGCCGGCATCGGCGCGTTGTCTTCCAGACGGAACGATAGCAGCACGGCCTTCTTCAGCCACTGGTTGACGACCCAGTCGCCGTCCTTCTTTTCGGCGACGCGCAGCGCCCCCTTATCGAGTTGCTCGATCGCATGGGCGACGGCTTCGCGCACTTCTGCCGGCGCGGCTTTCGGCGACAGTTCGGCGCGGTTGTCCCAGGCGGTATCGATGATGCTCTGAAGTTGTTGCGACATATGCGTGATTATCTGAAGGGTTGAAGTCTGAAGAAGGGGATGCCGTGTAGCTCAAGCGAGGCTCAGGCTGCACTCAGATGACACTGAGCGAGCGGCAGAATTCGACGATCCGCTGCGCGCCCGCCGTGCATTCGTCGACGTCGGCGACGAGCGCGAGGCGCACGAAATTGCGGCCGGGGTTCACGCCGTGCGCGGTGCGCGCGAGGAACGAGCCCGGCAGAACCGTCACATTATAGTCGGCGTAGAGGCGCTGGGCGAACTCGGTGTCCGTGAGGCCGGTGCGCTCGACGTTGGCCCACAGGTAGAACGCGGCGTCGGGCAGGCGCACGTCGAGCACGTCGGCGAGCATCGGCGTGACGGTCGTGAACTTCTGCAGGTACTTCGCGCGGTTCTCGCGCACGTGTGTCTCGTCGCTCCATGCGACCACGCTCGCGCTCTGGAACACGGTCGACAGCGCCGTGCCGTGGTACGTGCGGTACAGCAGGAACGCCTTGAGAATCGCGGCGTCGCCGGCGACGAAGCCCGAGCGCATGCCCGGCACGTTCGAGCGCTTCGACAGACTCGACAGCATCACGAGGCGCTCGAAGCCGCGTCCGAGCTTGTGCGCGGCTTCCAGTCCGCCGAGCGGCGGCTTCGACTCGTCGAAATAGATTTCCGAGTAGCACTCGTCCGAAGCGATCACGAAGCCGTAGCGGTCCGATAGCGCGAACAGCTCGCGCCAGTCGTCGAGCGTGAGCACGGCGCCGGTCGGGTTGCCCGGCGAGCAGACGTACAGCAGTTGCGTGCGGGCCCACACGTCGGCGGGCACCGCCGAGTAGTCGCACGCGAAGTTGCGCGCCGGGTCGCTGTTGACGAAGTACGGCTGCGCGCCGCCGAGCAGCGCCGCGCCTTCGTAGATTTGGTAGAACGGGTTCGGACAGAGTACGATCGCAGGCTCGCCGTCAGCATCGCGGCGCGGATTGAGCACCGTCTGCGCGAGCGCGAACAGCGCCTCGCGCGAGCCCGCCACCGGCAGCACCTCGGTCAGCGGATCGAGCGGCGGCAGGTCGTAGCGTTGCGCGATCCATTTCGCGATCGACTCGCGCAGCGGCGCCGAGCCGAGCGTGGCCGGATACGCGGCGAGGCCGTCGAGAGAATCGATGACGGCGTCGCGGATCAGCGGCGGGGTTGGATGTTTCGGCTCGCCGATGCCGAAGCTGATGTGCGCAAGGCCGGCCGGCGGCGTGACGTCCTTGAAAAGCAGGCGCAGCTTTTCGAACGGATAGGGCTGAAGGGAGTCGAGTAGCGGATTCACGGACGAAATGGCCTGATCGGGATGGACGCGGACGAATGGCGGGACAACCGGGCACGCGCGCCGGCGGGCGGCGGCGAACGGACGATTATAGCGTGGCGCGCCCGCGGACCAGGCGGGAGCCTGGCGCGCGGCGCGGGAGCAATCCGCGAGGCGGCACACCGGGGCGCCGCGGCGGGAACGGCGCGAATCTGCCACGGTTCGCGTAAAAGAATACGCAGGAGCAGCAATGTACGCAGCAGTTCAGGAGACGGCCGGCTGGACCCTCATACGACCCGCCCACGACGCCCGTCGGAGTCCCGCCCCATGACCAACTGGCTTCGCAACGGCTGGCCGACGCTCGCGATCATGCTGGGCGCGTCGGTCTGGGGGATGGTCTGGTATCCGCTGCGGATGCTGGCCGCGCTCGGGGTGACCGGCACCGCCGCGAGCGCGCTCACGAGCGGCACCGGCTGCCTGTTCGTGCTGCTCGTGCGGAATGGCGCGCTGAAGACCGTGCGGTGGCACTGGCTGCTGCCGGCGCTCGCGCTCGCCGCGGGCGTCACTAATCTCGGCTTCGTGTGGGGCGCGATCCACGGTCAGGTGATGCGCGTGCTGCTGCTGTTCTATCTGACGCCCGCGTGGACCGCGCTGTTCGCGCATTTCATCCTGCACGAGCGGCTCACGTGGTCGGGCGCGGCGCTGGCCGCGCTGTCGCTCGTGGGCGCGATGACGATGCTATGGTCGCCGCGTCTCGGCATTCCGGTACCCGGCAATCCCGCCGAATGGGCCGGGCTCGCCGGCGGCATGGGCTTCGCGATGAGCAACGTGCTGATCCTGAAGACGAGCCGCGTGCTGCCGGACATGAAGCCCGAAATGCGCACCGCGGTGATCTTCGGCGGCGCGGCGCTGTTCGGCGCGCTCGCGTCGCTGTTCGAGCCGATGCCCGCGCCGCCCGTCGGCGCGCAGCTGGGCACGGCGGCGCTGCTGGTGCTCGGTCTCGGTCTGCTGCTCGCGTCGAACAACATGCTCGTGCAATACGGGCTCTCGCGCGTGCGGGCCAATCGCGCGTCGATCATCATGCTGTTCGAACTCGTCGTGACGGCGCTGTCGGCGTGGCTGTTCGCCGGCGAAGTACCGGGCCCGCGCGAATGGGCCGGCGGCGCGTGCATCGTGCTCGCGTCGGCCTTGTCGAGCTGGGTGCATCGGACGAAATTGGCGCCGCCCGATCCCGCCATCGGGGACACGGAGGGGCCCGGCGGCGACGATGGACGCGGTGGTCAATGCGGTAGCAAACGCGGCGACCAACGCGGTGACGAACACGGCCCTGACGGCGACAGTGACGACCGCCGAAAGGGCAGTAAGAATCGTCCACGCGCGATGGTATGATTCCCCCTCATTAGCCGGCGCATGCGTACCTGCGTGTGCCTCAGATATGCATGAGGGCATGCAGCCGGCAACCAAATTGCGAAGGCTCGCGAGGTTGCGCGGGGCCGTCCCGCTGCGGCGGTGAACGACTGGCGCAACCTCGCGAGCCACCTATCACTCTCTCTTTTCAAACAGCGAAATCGCCGTGCGGCTCACCTCGATCAAACTCGCTGGTTTCAAATCCTTCGTCGATCCCACGCATTTCCAGGTCCCAGGCCAGTTGGTTGGCGTGGTCGGTCCGAACGGGTGCGGCAAATCCAACATCATCGACGCCGTGCGCTGGGTGCTCGGCGAATCGCGCGCCTCTGAATTGCGCGGCGAGTCGATGCAGGACGTGATCTTCAACGGCTCGACCGCCCGCAAGCCCGGCAGCCGCGCGAGCGTCGAACTCGTGTTCGACAACGCGGACGGCCGCGCCGCCGGCCAGTGGGGCCAGTATGCGGAGATCGCCGTGAAGCGCGTGCTGACGCGCGACGGCACGTCGAGCTACTACATCAACAATCTGCCGGCGCGGCGCCGCGACATCCAGGACATCTTCCTCGGCACCGGCCTCGGGCCGCGTGCGTACGCGATCATCGGGCAGGGCATGATCGCGCGGCTGATCGAGGCGAAGCCCGAAGAGCTGCGCGTGTTCCTCGAAGAAGCCGCCGGCGTGTCGAAGTACAAGGAGCGCCGCCGCGAGACCGAAAACCGTCTGCACGACACGCGCGAGAACCTGACGCGCGTCGAGGACATCGTCCGCGAGCTCGGCACGAATCTCGAGAAGCTCGAGGGGCAGGCGGTCGTCGCGACCCGTTATCGCGAGCTGCAAAGCGACGGCGAGGAAAAGCAGCGTCTGCTGTGGTTGCTGCGCAAGAACGAGGCGGCCGGCGAGCAGCAGCGCCAGCAACGCGCGATCGAGCAGGCGCAGATCGACCTCGAGGCGCAAACCGCGAAGCTGCGCGAAGTCGAGGCGGAACTCGAAACGCTGCGCGTCGCGCACTATTCGGCGAGCGACGCGATGCAAGGCGCGCAGGGCGCACTGTACGAGGCGAACGCGGAAGTGAGCCGGCTGGAAGCCGAGATCCGCTTCATCGTCGAATCGCGCAACCGCGTGCAGGCGCAGATCGCCGCGCTGACCGCGCAGCGCGAGCAGTGGCAATCGCAGGCCGACAAGGCGCAGGACGATATCGCCGACGCTGAAGAGCAACTGGCCGTCGCTGAAGAAAAAGCCGTGCTCGCCGAACAGGACGCCGCCGCGAAGCACGATGCGCTGCCCGCCCTCGAAGCGCGCTGGCGCGACGCTCAGGCGGAACTGAACACCGAGCGCGGCGGCATCGCGCAGACCGAGCAGGCGCTGAAGCTCGAAGCCGCGCATCAGCGCAATGCCGATCAGCAGTTGCAGCAGCTGCAGCAGCGCCATGAGCGGCTGAAATCGGAAGAGGGTGGCCTCGACGCGCCCGACGAGGCGCAGCTCGAGGAATTGCGCATGCAGCTCGCCGAGCACGAGGAAATCCTTCACGACGCGCAGAGCCGCCTCGCCGACGCGCAGGAAACACTGCCGCGGCTCGACGGTGAACGCCGCGCCGCGCAGGAGCGCGTGCAGGCCGAAAGCGCGCAGATCCATCAGCTCGACGCGCGCCTCGCCGCGCTCAGGCAGTTGCAGGAAAACGTGCAGACCGAAGGCAAGATCCAGCCGTGGCTCGACAAGCACGAGCTGGGCAGCCTGTCGCGTTTGTGGAAGAAACTGCATGTCGAGGCCGGTTGGGAAACCGCGCTCGAAGCGGTGCTGCGCGAGCGCCTCGCCGCGCTCGAAGTGTCGAATCTCGACTGGGTCAAGGCGTTCGCAACCGACGCGCCACCGGCCAAGCTCGCGTTCTACGCGCCGCCCGCGGCTGGTCAGCCTGCCCCGGCGGCGGGCGCGCTGCGCTCGCTGCTGTCGCTCGTGCGCATCGAGGACGCGGGCATTCGCGCGGTACTGACCGACTGGCTCGGCCTCGCCTTCGTCGCCGACGATCTGCAGCAGGCGCTTTCGATGCGCGCGCAGCTGCCCGAGGGCGGCGCGTTCGTCGTCAAGGCGGGGCACGTGGTCACGCGCGTCGGCGTACAGCTGTATGCGGCCGATTCCGAACAGGCCGGCATGCTCGCGCGTCAGCAGGAAATCGAAAACCTCGGCCGCCAGGTGCGCGCACAGGCATTGCTCGCCGACGAGGCGAAGGCCGCCGCGATCCGCGCCGAAGCCGCGCACACGCAAGCCGCGCAGGCGCTCGCCGAGCTGCGCCAGCAGGCCGAACGCGCGACGCAGCGGGTGCACGCGTTGCAGATGGACGTGCTGAGGCTCACCCAGGCACACGAACGCTACACGCAGCGCAGCACGCAGATTCGCGAGGAACTCGAAGAAATCGCCGCGCAGATCGACGAGCAGCGGGCGCTGCGCGCCGAGTCGGAAGCGAACTTCGAGCGTCACGACGGCGAGCTCGCCGAACTGCAGGCGCGCTTCGAAGACCACCAGCTCGCGTTCGAAGCACTCGACGAAGAACTGACGACCGCCCGCGGCGAAGCGCGCGAGCTCGACCGCGCCGCCACCGACGCGCGCTTCGCCGCCCGCAACATGGCGAACCGCATCGACGAATTGAAGCGCAGCATCCAGGTCGCGCACGAGCAGAGCGAGCGCGTCGCGGGCGCGCTCGAAGACGCGCGCGCCGAACTGGAAACGATCAACGAGCAGACCGCGCATACCGGGCTGCAGGACGCGCTCGACATCCGCGCCGTGAAAGAAGAGGCGCTGCGCGCCGCGCGCGTCGAGCTCGACGACCTGACCGCGAAGCTGCGCTCGGCGGACGAAACGCGCCTCACCGCCGAGCGCGCCCTGCAGCCGCTGCGCGACCGCATCAATGAATTGCAGTTGAAGGAGCAGGCCGCGCGCATCAGCGGCGAGCAGTTCGTCGAGCAGTTGGCCGCGGCCGGTGTCGACGAGGCCGAACTGCAAGCCAAGCTGACGGCGGACATGAAGCCGTCGTACCTGCAGGGCGAAGTCACGCGCATCAACAACGCGATCACCGCGCTCGGGCCGGTCAACATGGCCGCGCTCGACGAGCTGAAGGCCGCGACCGAGCGCAAAAGCTTCCTCGATTCGCAGTCGGCCGACCTGACGAGCGCGATCGAAACGCTCGAAGACGCAATCCGCAAGATCGACGCCGAAACGCGCACGCTGCTGCAAAGTACGTTCGACGAAGTGAACCGTCATTTCGGCGAGCTGTTCCCGCGTCTTTTTGGCGGCGGCCAGGCGAAGCTGATCATGACCGGCGACGAAATTCTCGACGCCGGCGTGCAGGTGATGGCTCAGCCGCCGGGCAAGAAGAATTCGACGATTCACCTGCTGTCGGGCGGCGAGAAAGCGCTGACCGCGACCGCGCTCGTGTTCGCGATGTTCCAGCTCAATCCGGCGCCGTTCTGTCTGCTCGACGAAGTGGACGCGCCGCTCGACGACGCCAACACCGAGCGTTTCGCGAATTTGGTACGGGCGATGTCGGACAAAACCCAGTTCCTGTTCATTTCGCACAACAAGATCGCGATGGAGATGGCGCAGCAGCTGATCGGCGTGACGATGCAGGAGCAGGGCGTCTCGCGGATCGTCGCGGTCGACATGGAAACGGCGACGGGTTTCGCCCAGAATATCGTTTGAGTTAACGCCTTCGCGGGCATCCGCATCCAGCGCAGCGGCCTCGATGAGCGCCGCGCGGTACGTGGAGCGGACGACAGGCCCGCGCGGATAGAAGAATTGCTGATGGAGCATGCATGGACGAGTTGACACTCGGTTTGATCGGCGCGGGTGCCGTGGTGGTGGGGGGCGTGGTCGTGTACAACGCGTGGCAGGGCGCGAAGGTGCGCCGCAAGATGCCGCGGCCGATGCCGGCCGACACCGCCGAGAGCTTTGCGCGGGACGAGCATGAGGAGCAGAGCCCGTTCATCGAGCCGGCCCGGCCGACCACGCGGCGCGAGCCGAGCGTGAGCGCCGAGGCGGCCGCGGACCGGACCGCGGCGCGCGTCGAGCCGACGTTCGGCGCGGGCGCCGCACCGCTCGATACACCGGCCGATATCCAGGCCGAGATGACGTCGCCGAACGGTTATCCAGCGGCGGACGCCGATACCGTGGGCGAAGGCGAACCTGCGGCGGCGCCGGGCGCGCACGCGAAGCGGCCCACGGCCGAAGCGCCCGCGGCCCAGCCCGCGTCCGCCGGGCACGAGCGGGTCGAACCGATCCTGCCGGCCGCCACGACGATTTCGTCGGCGCCGCCCGCGATCGTCGATCGACGCATCGACTGTATCGTGCCGATCCGGCTGAACGGCCCCGTGGCCGGCGACAAGGTGCTTCCGCTTGCGCAGCGCTTGCGTCGGGCGGGCAGCAAGCCCGTGCACATCGAAGGCAAACCCGAAGGCGGCGGCTCGTGGGAGCTGCTGCAGAACGGCACGCGCTATGAAGAGCTGCGCGCGGCCGCGCAGCTCGCGAACCGTAGCGGCGCGCTGAACGAGCTCGAATTTTCCGAGTTCGTGACCGGCGTACAGCAGTTCGCCGATGCGCTCGACGCGGCGCCGGAATTCCCCGACATGCTCGAAACCGTCGCGATGGCGCGCGAGCTCGACGGCTTTGCCGCCCAGTGCGACGCGCAGTTGTCGATCAACGTGCTGTCGGACGGCGCGCCGTGGTCGGCCAACTACGTGCAGGCGGTCGCATCGCAGGACGGTCTGCTGCTGTCGCGCGACGGCACCCGCTTCGTCAAGCTCGACTCGCGGCAAAGCCCGGTGTTCATGCTGCAGTTCGGCGACACCAACTTCCTGCGCGACGACCTCACGTACAAAGGCGGCGAGATGATCACGCTGGTGCTCGACGTGCCGGTCGCCGACGAAGACATCCTGCCGTTCCGGCTGATGTG
Source organism: Paraburkholderia sp. HC6.4b (assembly GCF_014200875.1). NCBI lineage: Bacteria > Pseudomonadati > Pseudomonadota > Betaproteobacteria > Burkholderiales > Burkholderiaceae > Paraburkholderia > Paraburkholderia sp. HC6.4b. The sequence goes on along the minus strand of NZ_JACHDC010000001.1, from coordinate 167,603 downwards.
CGATTACGCGAAGTCGCTGGCCGAGCGCATCGGCGGACGCGTGGTCGACGACGGTCGCCGGCCGCTGCCGGAAAGCGCGCTGCTCGCGATCGAAAAACAGTTGATGACGCTGTACGCGAAGCTCGAACAGGCGGGTATTCCTGCGGGTTCGCCGGCCACGCGGCGCCTGTTCAGCCAGTAAGCCTTTTGCAGCGTTCTGCGCGTTTTGACGACGGCCGCACGATGTGCGGCCGTCGTCGTTTCCGGCTTGCGTCGCAGCGCGGCCCGCCCCGATTCAGCGATGTAAAGGGGCACGCTTCCTGCGATAATCCGATGTCCGACTTTCTTCTCGTGAAGCTTCCGACAGCATGGCCCGATCCTCCGTCCCTCCTTCCGCAACCAGCGCTCCGGCCGAGCGGGCCGTGTGGTTGCGCGCGGAACTCGAACGCGCGAACTACGCGTATTACGTGCTCGATCAACCGGACCTGCCGGACGCCGAGTACGACAAGCTGTTCAAGGAGCTGGAGCGCATCGAGGCCGAGCATCCCGATCTGATCGTGCCGGATTCGCCGACGCAGCGCGTCGGCGGCGAGGCCGCGAGCGGTTTCGAGCCGGTCGTGCACGATCTGCCGATGCTGTCGTTGAACAACGGTTTCGCCGACGAAGACATCGTCGCGTTCGACAAGCGCATCGGCGACGCGCTCGGCAACAACGCGAGCGAGCCGCCGGTTCCCGTCGACTACGCGGCCGAGCTGAAATTCGACGGCCTCGCGATCTCGCTGCGCTACGCCGACGGCGTGTTCGTGCAGGCCTCCACGCGCGGTGACGGCACGACCGGCGAGAACGTCACCGAAAACGTCCGCACGATCCGCTCGATTCCGTTGAAGCTGAAGGGTAAGCGCGTGCCGCGCGTGCTCGACGTGCGCGGCGAAGTGCTGATGTTCAAGCGCGATTTCGAGCGCCTGAACGAACGCCAGCGCACCGCCGAACAACGCGAATTCGCAAACCCGCGCAATGCGGCGGCGGGCAGCTTGCGGCAGCTCGATTCGAAGATCACCGCGCAGCGGCCGCTGTCGTTTTTCGCGTATGGCATCGGCGTGCTCGAAGGCATCGAGATGCCGGCCACCCATAGCGAACTGCTCGACTGGTACAAGGAGATGGGCTTGCCGGTCAATGGCGAGCGCGCGGTCGTGCAGGGCGCCGAAGGCCTGCTCGGCTTCTTCCACGCGGTCGGCGAGAAGCGCGACAGGCTCCCCTACGACATCGACGGCGTGGTCTACAAGGTCAACCGGCGCGACGAGCAGGATGCGCTCGGTTTCGTGTCGCGCGCGCCGCGCTTCGCGCTCGCGCACAAATTCCCCGCGCAGGAAGCGCTGACGAAGCTGGTCGCGATCGACGTGCAGGTCGGCCGCACCGGCGCGATCACGCCGGTCGCGCGGCTGGAACCGGTGTTCGTCGGCGGCGCGACGGTCACGAACGCGACCTTGCACAACGAGGATGAAGTGCGCCGCAAGGACATCCGCATCGGCGACACAGTGATCGTGCGGCGCGCCGGCGACGTGATTCCGGAGGTGGTCAGCGCGCTGCTCGAGCGTCGTCCGGCCGACGCGCGCGAGTTCGTGATGCCGACGCAGTGCCCGGTGTGCGGTTCGGCGATCGAGCGGCTGCCCGACGAGGCGATCGCGCGCTGCACGGGCGGGCTCTTCTGTCCGGCGCAGCGCAAGCAGGCGCTGTGGCACTTCGCGCAGCGGCGCGCGCTCGATATCGACGGCCTCGGCGAGAAGATCATCGATCAACTGGTCGAACAGAACCTGGTGCGCACGCCGGCCGATCTGTTCAATCTCGGCTTCACGACGCTCGCGGAACTCGACCGCTTCGCCGAAAAGTCCGCGCAGAACCTGCTCGACTCGCTCGACAAGGCCAGGCACACGTCGCTCGCGCGCTTTATCTACGCATTGGGGATTCGCCATGTCGGCGAATCGACCGCGAAGGATCTCGCGAAGCACTTCGGCTCGCTCGATCCGATCATGGATGCGTCGCTGGAGGAACTGCTCGAAGTCAACGACGTGGGGCCGGTCGTCGCCGAATCGATCCACCAGTTCTTCGCCGAGGACCACAACCGCACGGTGATCGAACAGCTGCGCGCGCCGGGCAAGGTCACGTGGCCCGAGGGGCCACCAGCGCCGAAGGCGCCGCAGGGCGTGCTGGCCGGGCAGACGGTCGTGCTGACCGGTACGCTGCCAAACCTGTCGCGCGAGGACGCGAAGGATATGCTCGAGGCGGCCGGCGCGAAGGTGGCGGGGTCGGTATCGAAGAAAACCAGTTACGTGGTGGCGGGGGCCGACGCGGGCAGCAAACTTTCGAAGGCCGAGGAACTCGGCATCCCCGTACTCGACGAAGATGGTATGCGCAAGCTCCTGGAGGGGCACTGATGATTCACGACATTCTGAAGATGGGCGATCCGCGCCTGCTGCGAATCGCCGAGCCGGTCGATCACTTCGACACGCCCGAACTGCACCGGCTCGTGGAAGACATGTTCGAGACCATGCACGCGGCGAACGGCGCGGGTCTCGCCGCGCCGCAGATCGGCGTCGATCTGCAGGTGGTGATCTTCGGCTTCGGTTCGAACGAGCGCTATCCGGACGCGCCGCCGGTGCCCGAAACGGTGCTGATCAACCCGACCGTCACGCCGGTCTCGCAGGACATGGAAGAAAGCTGGGAAGGTTGCCTGTCGGTGCCGGGGCTGCGCGGCGTGGTGAGCCGGTTTTCGATGATCCGTTATCACGGCTTCGATCAGTTCGGCAATCCGATCGACCGGGTCGCCGAGGGTTTTCACGCGCGGGTTGTGCAGCACGAATGCGATCATCTGATCGGCAAGCTGTATCCGATGCGGATTACCGATTTCTCGAAGTTCGGCTTTACGGAGGTCCTGTTCCCGGATCTCGATACGAATAGCGACGACTGACACGGCTGCCGCCAACAAAAAACCCACGCCAAAGTGCGTGGGTTTTTTGTTGTGCCGATGCGCCCGCTCTCAGCAAGGAGGCACATTGGACGGACCTCAGAACGACTCGCCTTCCGACAGATAGCGCCACTGTCCCGGCGGCAGCGCGCCGAGCATCACCTGGCCCACGCGCACACGCTTCAGGCCCACCACCTCGAGACCGACCAGTTCGCACATGCGGCGAATCTGACGCTTCTTGCCTTCGCGCAGCACGAAACGCAGCTGCTCGCCGTTCTGCCAGCTGACCTGCGCGGGCTTCAGCGCGACGTCGTCGAGCGACAGGCCGTGGCGCAGCAGCGCGAGTTTTTCGGCCGGGAAATGGCTTTCGACGTCGACCGTGTGATCGCCGTAGGCGACGCGCACCAGATACTCCTTGTCCACGTCCGAGTGACCGCCGATCAGTTGCTTCGCGATGCGGCCGTCCTGCGTCAGCACGAGCAGGCCCGTCGAATCGATGTCGAGACGCCCGGCCGGCGCGAGCTGGCGCAGATGCGACGCCGAGAAGGGGATCCCCGAACGGTCGCCTTCCCAGCGATTCTCCGGCGTGACGAGCGTGATGGCCGGCTGATAGCCGTCCTCCGCCTGGCCCGACACGAGCCCGACCGGCTTGTGAACGATCACGGTCACCTGGCTCGACTGAAAGGCTTCGGCGGCCGGGTCGATGTCGATGCGCTGATCCGGGAACACCTTCGTGCCGAGCGTATCGACGCGCTCGCCGTCGACCATGACCCAGCCTTTCTCGATCCATTCGTCGGCCTCGCGACGCGAGCACAGGCCGAGCTTGGACATCAGCTTCGACAGACGCAGCATGCCCGGCGCGTCTTCGCGATCGCGGCGGGGCGGGTGCGGAGTGTCGATGGTGGTGTCGACGGGGCGGGCGGTTGCTGATGCCGAGGCTCGCGGCTTGGCGGCGCGGGCTGGTCGGTCGTCGCCGAAGCGGCGGTTCGCGGCCGGCAACGTGTCGTCGAAGCTGCGCGCAGGGCGCTCGCGACGCTCGGTGCGTTCGCCGTAGCCGCCTTTTGCCGGCTTCGCGAAGCTGCGCTCGCCACGCTCGCTTTCGAAGCGGCGCGAGGTGCTGTCGCTGCGCGCGCCTCGATCGCCACTGCGACGCTCCTGCGGCTCACCGCGATCGCTACCGAAGCGCGGACGGTCGGCGGCCTCGCGCTCCCGGCGCACCGGACGATCGCCACGCGCGCCGCCTTCCGGCGGCCTGCCTGTGCCTGGGCGCGGACCGCTGAACGGACGGCGTTCGCCGGCGTCGCGGCCCGGTGCGCGCTCACCGCGCTCCGCATTGCCCTCGAAACGACGGGGTGCGCGTTCTGCACGCTCGCCGAATTCGCGCCGAGGAGCGCGTTCGCCACGCTCAGCGCTGCCTTCGAAACGACGCGGCGCGCGTTCAGTCCGTTCGCCGAATTCGGGTCGAGGAGCGCGTTCGCCACGCTCAGCGTTGCCTTCGAAACGACGCGGCGCGCGTTCAGTCCGTTCGCCGAAATCGCGTCGAGGAGCGCGTTCGCCACGCTCAGCGTTGCCTTCGAAACGACGCGGCGCGCGTTCAGTCCGTTCGCCGAATTCGCGCCGAGGCCCGCGTTCGCCACGCTCAGCGTTGCCTTCGAAACGACGCGGCGCGCGTTCAGTCCGTTCGCCGAAATCGCGCCGAGGCCCGCGTTCACCACGCTCAGCGTTGCCTTCGAAACGACGCGGCGCGCGTTCAGTCCGTTCGCCGAAATCGCGCCGAGGAGCGCGTTCGCCACGCTCAGCGCCGCCCTCAAAGCGACGCGGCGCGCGTTCTCCGCGCTCGCCTCGCTGAGCCGCACCTTCGAAGCGGCGCGGTGCGCCCGCGGCAGCCGCGCCCCGTTCGCGCACGCCCGACCCTTCGGCACGCGGCCCGCGTGCACCGGCGCCCGCCGGCTTCGCGCCGACCGGCCGCTTCGCGCCACCACCCGTCGATGCCGCGCCTCCGCGCTTCGCGCCGGCCTCCGCCTCGAATGGCTTCGGCCGCGCTGGACGGGTCGGCTTACGCGCCGACGCGCTGCCGGGGCGGACAGGGGCGCGTTCGGACGCCGCCGGCCGCGGATGCTTCGCTGTTAATTTGATTCGCATGAAATCTCACATTGCGATCGCGCGCAGTAGTTCGGTCTCGACCTGAATTTGCAGGCGGTTGTCCGACAGGCTGTGTCCTTCGAGCAGAAACACGTCCTCGACGCGTTCGCCGAGCGTATTGATCCGCGCCGAGGCGACGCCGACCCGGTGCTCAGCCAGCACGCGCGCGATCGAATAAAGAAGGCCCGGCCGGTCGTTCGCCGACACGGACAGGATGTAGTATTGGCCGCGCTCATCGGCCCGCAGGTCGACGCGCGGCGTAATGGGGAAGGTGCGCGACAGCCGTGACAGCCGGCCCTTCGACGGTCCCGGCAGCAAGGTGCCGTGGCCCCCGAGGCGCGCGGTCAGCTCCTGCTCGACCAGATTGGCGATGTCGCGATAGTGCACGTCCTCTTCGGTGTGCGCGACGAGGAAGTTGTCGAGCGCGTAGCCGTGGCGCGTCGTGCTGACGCGCGCATCGAGCACCGACAGGCCGTTGCGGTCGAAATACGCGCAGATGCCCGCGAACAGATCGGGCTGGTCCTTCACGTAGACGAGCACCTGCAGCGCCTCGCCGATCGGCGACGGCCGCGCGCGTACGAGCGGCGTCGGCGTTTCGACGTGGCGGTACAGCACGCGCGTCTGCCACGCGATGTCCGCCGCGTCGTGACGCAGGAAATAGCCGACGTCCAGCTTGTCCCACAGCGCCCGTTGCGCGCCTTCCGGCACGGTTTCGAGACGCAGCAGCGCGAGCGCCTCTTCCTGGCGCGACTTCAGCTCGGAATGCGCGTCCGGCTGGGCACCGCCAAGCACGGCGAGCGTGGTCCGGTAGAGGTCTTCGAGCAGCTTGCCTTTCCACGTGTTCCAGACCTTCGGGCTGGTGCCGCGGATGTCGGCGACGGTCAGCAGATAGAGCGCGGTCAGGCGGCGCTCGGTGCCGACCAGCTCGGCGAAGCGCTTGATCACTTCAGGGTCGCTCGTGTCCTGCTTCTGCGCGACCTGGCTCATCGTCAGATGCTGCTGCACGAGCCACACGACCAGCTCGCCATCCTCGCCTTCGATGCCGTGCTGGCGGCAGAAGCGCCGTGCGTCGGCCATGCCCAGCGTGGAATGATCGCCGCCGCGGCCCTTCGCGATGTCATGAAACAGCGCGGCCACGTACAGCACCCACGGCCGGTCGAAGTTGACGATCAACTGGCTGCAGAACGGGTATTCGTGCGCATGCTCGGCGACCGCGAAGCGGCGCAGATTGCGCAGCACCATCAGGATGTGCTGATCGACCGTGAACACGTGGTACAGGTCGTGCTGCATCTGCCCGACGATGCGCCGGAAATTCAGCAGATAACGCCCGAGCACGCTCGTCTGGTTCATCAACCGGAACGCATGCGTGATACCGGCCGGCTGCTTCAGGATTTCCATGAAGAGCCGGCGATTTTCCGGATCGCGCCGCCAGTGCTGGTCCATCACGTCGCGGGCGTTGTAGATCGCGCGCAGCGTGCGCGCCGACAGTCCCTTCACGCCGGGGGTGCGCTCGTATAGCAGGAACGCCTCGAGGATCGCATTCGGCTCGCGCTGGAACACGTCGTCGGAGGCGATTTCGAGCATGCCCTGCTTTTCGACGAAGCGATCCGACAGCACGCGCGTGATGCCGCTCGTGCTCGGAAACAGCTGCGCCTCGATGTTCTGGATCAGGATCGTCGCGAGTTGCGTGACCGCTTTCGCGGCCCAGTAGTAGCGGCGCATCAGCTGCTCGCTCGCGCGCTTGGTCGCGGTCGGCTTGAGGCCGAAGCTTTCCGCGACCGGCGTCTGCAGGTCGAACACCAGGATGTCCTGGCGGCGCCCGGCGATCACGTGCAGCCGCGCACGCAGCGACTTCAGGAAGCCTTCGTTGTGGCGCAGCTCGCGCGCCTCGCGCTCGGTGATGAGTCCGCGTGCTTCGAGTTCGCGCCAGCTGCTGCCGAAGCCGGCCGCCTGTGTGATCCACAGGATCAGCTGCAGGTCGCGCAGCCCGCCCGGGCTTTCCTTGATGTTCGGCTCGAGCGCGTAGGGCGTGTCCTGAAACTTCGCGTGACGCTGGCGCATTTCGAGCACCTTCGCCTGGAAGAACGCCTTCGGGTCGAGCGCCGCACGGTAGCGCCGGGCGAAATCGTCGAACAGTGCGGTGCTGCCGGTGATGCGGCGCGCTTCCAGCAGCGAGGTACGCACCGTGACGTCGTTGGCCGCTTCCTCGATGCATTGCGACACGCTGCGCACGCTGCTGCCGAGTTCCAGCCCGAGATCCCACGCGAGACTGATGAAGCGCTCGATGCGCGCGTCCAGATGCTCGAGCCGCGCGTCGGGCAACAGCACCAGGATGTCGATGTCGGAGTGCGGCGCGAGTTCGCCGCGCCCATAGCCGCCAACCGCGACCAGCGCGAGGTCGTCGGGCAGCTCGCAGGTGTCCCAGGCGGCGCGCAGCGAATGGTCCGTGGCGCGCGCGAGGGCGGCCATCAACGCGTCGACGTTGGTGGACGTTCGGAAGCGTTCCAGCAACTGGGCTTTGGCCACTTTGTAGTCCGCCTTGAGCGACGAGGCATGGGAGGGGGCGACGGCTGGAACGCTACTCATTGGCAGGAAGGCGGTGTGGTCGGAATCGGTCAGGCCGTGGCCGCGACCACGGGCGGACGCGCCGGCGTGCCGGCCGACACGGTCAGCACGTCGTGGCCGGTCTCGGTGACGAGCACCGTGTGCTCCCACTGCGCGGACAGGCTGCGGTCCTTGGTCTTGACGGTCCACTGGTCGGGCATCGTGCGGATGTCACGGCGGCCGGCGTTGATCATCGGCTCGATCGTGAAGATCATACCGGCCTGCAGTTCGAACCCGGTGCCGGGGCGACCGTAGTGCAGGATCTGCGGATCTTCGTGGAATACGGTGCCGATGCCGTGTCCGCAATATTCGCGCACCACGCTGTAGCCGAGGCCTTCGGCGTGCTTCTGGATCGCATAGCCGATGTCGCCGAGATGCGCGCCGGGTCGCACCTGGTCGATGCCGAGCCACATGCATTCGAAAGTGGCTTGCACGAGGCGCTTTGCCATGATCGACCCTTCGCCGACGATGAACATGCGGCTCGTGTCGCCGAAATAGCCGTCCTTGATCACGGTGATGTCGATGTTCAGCGCGTCGCCGGTTTTGAGTGCCTTGTCGCCCGGAATGCCGTGGCAGATCACGTCGTTGACGGAAATGCAGGTGGCTTTCGGGTAGGGCGGGTAGCCGGGCGGCTGGTAATTCAGCGGCGCGGGGACCGTGCCCTGGTCCTTCAGCATGTATTCGTGACACAGACGGTCGAGCTCGCCAGTGGTGACGCCGGCCTTGACGAACGGCGTGATGTAGTCGAGCACTTCGCTCGCGAGCCGGCAGGCGACGCGCATCTTCGCGATATCGTCTTCGTTTTTGATGGTGATAGCCATGGTTTCCTCGGAAGCCTTGCTGGATAAGGCTTGCTGGGTGTTGCGGTGGCCGGGCGGAGGGGCGTCTGCCGGGCACGGAATGCCGGTCGATCCTTAATGCCCCCCGCGCGTGGCGGAATCGAGCCATTTTACAGCAGTGGGGGGCGGGTCGTTGCGCTGGATCGGGTGGCAATGGGCGAAAAGCGCCAGAATCGGCAAATTGGCGGCCCAAAGGACGCCAGGCCGGGCTTCGGGCCCGGCGGCGCGGTCCTGTGCGTAGGACCATCGGCCGGTGGTCGGGCCGGTTGAGTCAGTCGGTCGTCGCGTGCTATACTCTTTGGCTAAGTCGGTCCTAGTCCGCTTTCATTCGCGAGTCCGCAAATTCGCGCATGGCAGCTGGGCGGAGCGGCTTCTCGCGGCACTCCGGTTGTTGGGTGTCGTGAGTGAGAGAAAGTCGTGTCAGGCAACCAATTCGCAAGCCGGCGCACCCAGGGTGTCGTCGCGTTCCAGCCAAGGTAGAGGCGGGCGCGGCCGATACGGCAGCCGGTTTAAGACCCAACCCTCGTGGAGAATTTCATGGCAGTTACGATGCGTCAAATGCTGGAAGCAGGTGTCCACTTCGGTCACCAGACCCGCTTCTGGAACCCGAAGATGGCCCCCTTCATTTTCGGTCATCGCAACAAGATTCACATCATCAACCTCGAAAAGACGCTGCCGATGTACAACGACGCGCTGAAGTACGCGCGTCAGCTGGCATCGAACCGCGGCACGATCCTGTTCGTCGGTACGAAGCGTCAATCGCGTGACACGATCGCCCAGGAAGCGCAGCGCGCTGGTATGCCGTTCGTGAACGCGCGCTGGCTCGGCGGCATGCTGACCAACTTCAAGACGCTGAAGGTTTCGATCAAGCGCCTGAAGGACATGGAAGCGGCGCTGGAAGCCGGTGAAACCGAGCGCATGAGCAAGAAGGAAGCGCTTCTGTTCGAACGTGAAATGGCCAAGCTGCAGAAGTCGATCGGCGGCGTGAAGGACATGGGCGGCATTCCGGACGCGATCTTCGTGGTTGACGTCGGCTACCACAAGATTGCCGTGACCGAAGCAAACAAGCTCGGCATTCCGGTCATCGCCGTGGTCGATACGAACCACTCGCCGGAAGGTGTGGACTACGTGATCCCGGGTAACGACGACGCCAGCAAGGCCGTCGCCCTGTACGCGGCTGGCGTGGCCGATGCGATCCTCGAAGGCCGTGCCAACGCGGTCAACGAAGTGGTCCAGGCTGCGCGTGGCGGCGACGGCGACGAGTTCGTCGAGGTCAACCCGGAAGCGTAAGGCTGCCCAGTGTCCGGCATAAAAGGGGGCTTTCTACAGGCCCCCTTTTTTTAAGTCGCGATGTCTATGACAGTTGTTGTAACGGGCATCTGGCAGAGTGCTCGAGGCGACGCGGGCGCGTCGCTCGCAAAAAATGCGCGAAAACGCTGAAACGAATTCCTGCCGCCGGCATCGAAATGCGGGCGGCGTGTGACAGACAGAACTCAAGGAGCAAATGATGGCGGCAATTACCGCAAGCATGGTTGCAGAACTGCGCGCGAAGACCGACGCGCCGATGATGGAATGCAAGAAGGCGCTGACGGAAGCCGACGGCGATCTGGCGCGCGCTGAAGAACTGCTGCGCGTGAAGCTCGGCAACAAGGCGAGCAAGGCGGCATCGCGCGTGACGGCCGAAGGCGTCGTCGCATCGTTCATCAACGGCAACGCTGGTTCGCTCGTCGAGCTGAACTGCGAAACCGACTTCGTCTCGAAGAACGACGACTTCCTCGCGTTCTCGAAGAAGATCGCCGAACTCGTCGCGACGCAAAACCCGGCTGACGTCGCGGCGCTGTCAGCCCTGCCGCTCGACGGCCAAACCGTCGACGCAGTGCGCCTCGCGCTGGTCGGCAAGATCGGCGAAAACCTGTCGATCCGCCGTTTCGTGCGCTTCGACACCGCGAACAAGCTGGCGGCGTACCTGCACGGCACGCGCATCGGCGTGCTGGTCGAGTACACCGGCGCGGACGAACAGGTCGGCAAGGACGTGGCGATGCACATCGCTGCGATGAAGCCGGTCTCGCTGTCGTCGGACGACGTGCCGGCGGACCTGATCGCCAAGGAACGCAGCATCGCTGAACAGAAGGCCGCCGAATCGGGCAAGCCGGCTGAAATCGTTGCCAAGATGGTCGACGGCACCGTGCAGAAGTACCTGAAGGAAGTGTCGCTGCTGAACCAGACGTTCGTGAAGAACGACAAGCAGACGATCGAGCAGATGCTGAAGGCGGGCAACTCGAGCGTGCAGAAGTTCGCGCTGTTCGTGGTCGGCGAAGGCATCGAGAAGAAGCAGGACGACTTCGCAGCGGAAGTGGCCGCCCAGGTCGCAGCTGCAAAGCAACAATAAGCGTTACCCAAGCTTCACCGCCGTACCGTTTGGACCCGCGGCGAGGCAAGACCTCGCCGCGGTCGGCGGCGCCGCAAGGCCGCGCACGAGTTGACCCTCGCCGCGCGGCCGCCGCTGGCGAACCTCAGGGTTCGCCAATTTGGCGGTGCTTGCCCGAATCAGCATTTCACCCCTACATTAGTCCCTTGTTGTTGCCCTGTTCTGCGCGATCTGGATACCCCTATGCCCACTGCCTATAAACGCGTCCTGCTCAAACTCTCCGGTGAAGCTCTGATGGGCGACGATGCCTTCGGCATCAATCGCGGAACCATCGAACGAATGGTGGCGGACGTGGCCGAAGTGGTCCGTCTCGGAACGCAACTGGCCGTGGTGATTGGCGGCGGCAATATTTTTCGCGGCGTCGCGGGCGGTGCGGCGGGTATGGACCGCGCAACGGCGGACTACATGGGTATGCTCGCCACGATGATGAACGCGCTGGCGCTGCAGGACGCGATGCGTCACGCCGGCATCGAGGCGCGCGTGCAATCGGCGCTGCGCATGGACCAGGTCGTCGAGCCGTACATCCGGCCCCGCGCGATCCGCCAGCTCGAGGAAGGCAAGGTCGTGATCTTCGCGGCCGGCACCGGCAACCCGTTCTTCACGACCGACACGGCCGCTGCATTGCGCGGCGCGGAAATCGGCGCGGAAGTGGTGCTGAAGGCGACCAAGGTGGACGGCGTCTATTCGGCCGATCCGAAGAAGGATTCGAGCGCGACCCGCTACAGCACGATCAGCTTCGATGAGGCAATCGGCCGCAATCTGCAGGTGATGGACGCGACGGCTTTCGCTCTGTGCCGCGACCAGAAGCTGCCGATCCGCGTGTTTTCGATCGTCAAACCCGGTGCGCTCAAGCGCATCGTGCTAGGTGAGGACGAGGGCACCCTCGTCCACGTGTAAACTTCGTTTACATTACGTGGGCTTTGACGCGAGCCCGGGCCGCCGCATCGCGCGTGCCGGGCGGCTCGCACCGTTTTGAAGGTTCGGAGGTTTAAAAATGTCTGTGGCTGATATCAGGAAGGGCGCTGAACAGAAGATGCAGCGCTCCATCGACGCGTTCAGGAACGACCTGTCGAAGATCCGCACGGGCCGTGCGCACACGGGCCTGCTCGATCATATCCAGTGCGACTACTATGGCTCGCCGGTGCCGATTTCGCAGGTCGCGAACCTGACGCTGATCGACGCGCGCACGATCGGCGTGCAGCCGTGGGAAAAGAAGATGGTCCAGGTCGTCGAAAAGGCGATCCGCGAGTCGGATCTCGGTCTGAACCCAGCTACCCATGGCGATGTGATCCGCGTACCGATGCCAGCGTTGACCGAAGAGCGTCGCCGCGAGCTGACCAAGGTCGTTCGCAGCGAAGCCGAAACGGCCAAGGTGGCCGTGCGCAACCTGCGCCGCGACGCCAACGAGCAACTGAAGAAGCTCGTCAAGGACAAGGAAATCTCGGAAGACGACGAGCGTCGTGCCGGTGACGACGTCCAGAAGCTGACGGACAAGTTCGTCGCCGAAATCGACAAGCTCGTCACAACGAAAGAAGCCGAGATCATGACGGTCTGACGCCGTTCGGCTCAGCACCTTCTGATTTCCACTTCTTTACTGGCATTACTGTCCCGACGGCCATGACCTATACCAGCTCAACCGTGCGCGTGCCTGAAGTCGCCGCGGTGCCGCGACATATCGCGATCATCATGGATGGCAACGGCCGTTGGGCCACGCAGCGGCGTCTGCCCCGCGTGGCGGGCCATACGCGCGGCGTCGACGCGGTGCGGGCGGCCGTCGAGGCGTGCGCGCGGCGGGGCGTCGAATATCTGACGCTGTTCGCGTTCAGCTCGGAGAACTGGCGCCGTCCGAACGAAGAGGTATCGTTCCTGATGCGCCTGTTCGTCACCGCGCTCGAGCGCGAGATCGGCAAGCTGCACGCGAACGGGATCCGTTTGCGCGTGGTCGGCGATCTCGAGCGTTTCGACGACAAGATCCGCGATCTGATCAAGCGCGCGGAAACCAAGACCGCGCGCAATACCCGTCTCACGCTGACCATCGCCGCGAACTACGGCGGGCGCTGGGACATCATGCAGGCCACCCGCAAGCTCGTCGAGCAAGCGGCGGCGGGCAGGCCGGTCGAGGTCAACGAGGACGCGTTCGCCGAGCACCTGTCGATGGCCTACGCACCCGAGCCGGACCTGTTCATCCGCACCGGCGGCGAGCGCCGCGTCAGCAACTTCCTGCTGTGGCAGCTTGCCTACACCGAGTTCTATTTCACCGACACGTTCTGGCCGGATTTCGACGCCGACGCGCTCGGTCACGCCATCGCTTCGTACACGGAGCGGGAACGCCGCTTCGGCCGCACCAGTGCTCAGCTCGAGCCGCAATCGCAGAACGTCGATTCGCTTCCATGCTAAAAACCCGTGTCATCACGGCGATCGTGTTGCTGGCAGTGTTCCTGCCTGTCACGCTGTTCGCGCCTGTCGGCGCATTCGGCGCGCTGATCGCTTTCGTCGTCGTGTTCGCAGCGTGGGAGTGGGCGCGCCTGCTGAAGCTCGGTGGCGCGGGTCCGGTGCTGTACGCGCTCGTCGCGGCACTCGGACTCGTCACCAGTACGCGGGTGGGCATCGGCACCGAGCCTGCGCGGCCGTTCTTCCAGGCGGCGGCGATTTTCTGGGTGATCGCCGGTCCATTCGTGCTGCTGCGCAAGCCCGTGCTCGCGCAGGGCGCGTGGCGCGCGTTTCTGTTTCTTGCCGGAATCGTCGGTTTCATCGCGTGCTGGCATGCTCTCGTCGCCGCGCGCATGCAGGGTGTGCCGTTCGTGCTGTCGCTGCTGCTATTGGTATGGCTCGCCGATATCGGCGCATACTTCTCCGGGAAGGCATTTGGCAAGCACAAGCTGGCGCCAGCGATCAGTCCGGGTAAAACCTGGGAGGGGGCGATCGGCGGCTGGCTGCTGGTCATGATCGTCGCGGCCGCGGCGATCTTTTTGCACGCGTTCGAGCCGACCCTGTATTCTGCGCTGCTGGCGCAACTGGGTGCGCTGCGCACGGTGCTCGCGCTGACCCTGCTGGTGGTTTTCAGCGTGGTCGGTGATCTGTTCGAATCGCTGATGAAACGTCAGGCCGGCGTCAAAGACTCGAGCGGCCTGTTGCCGGGGCACGGCGGCGTGCTCGATCGCATCGACGCGTTGTTGCCGGTGCTGCCGCTCGCCATGCTGCTGCTCGGCTAGAGAAAGAGATATGCAAAAACGTCTGACATTGCTCGGTTCTACGGGCTCGATTGGAGACAGTACGCTCGACGTGGTCGCGCGTCATCCCGAGCGGTTTTCGATTTACGCGCTGAGCGCGCATCGCAACGGCGACAAGCTCGTCGGGCAATGCCTGCGGTTCGCGCCCGAAGTGGCGGTGGTCGGCGACGCCGACACGGCCGCGAAGGTCGCCGCGAAGCTGCGCGAAGCGGGCAGCAAGACCGAGGTCACGTACGGGCCGCAGGCGCTCGTCGACGTCGCGAAGAGCGAGGGCTGCGACACGGTGGTCGCGGCGATCGTCGGCGCGGCCGGTCTCGCGCCGAGCCTTGCCGCGGCGCGCGCCGGCAAGCGCATCCTGCTCGCGAACAAGGAAGCGCTGGTGATGTCCGGCGCGATCTTCATGGACGCGGTGCGCGACCACGGCGCGGTGCTGCTGCCGGTCGACAGCGAACACAACGCGATTTTCCAATGCCTGCCGCGTGAAGCGTCGCTGCATGGCGGCGTTTCAAAGATCATCCTGACCGCATCGGGCGGCCCGTTCCGCACGCGCGAACCGGCCACGCTCGTCGACGTGACGCCTGATGAAGCCTGCAAGCATCCGAACTGGGTGATGGGCCGCAAGATCTCGGTCGACTCGGCCACGATGATGAACAAGGGCCTCGAAGTGATCGAGGCGCACTGGCTGTTCAACCTGCCCGGCGAGCGCATCGAGGTGCTGATCCATCCGCAGAGCGTGATTCATTCGCTGGTGTCGTACGCGGACGGTTCGGTGCTCGCGCAGCTCGGCAACCCCGACATGCGCACGCCGATCGCGCACGCGCTCGCGTTTCCGGATCGCGTCGATTCCGGAGTCGCGCAGCTCGATCTCGCGGAGATCGCGTCGCTGTCGTTCGAAAAACCCGACTACGCGCGCTTCCCGTGCCTCGCGCTCGCCATGAAGGCGCTTGCGGAAGGCGGCGTCGCGAGCGCGGCGTTGAACGCCGCGAACGAGATCGCGGTGGAGGCATTTCTCGCTCGCCGCATCGGCTTCATGGCGATTGCCGAGGCGGTCGACTCGGTGCTGAACGCGTTGCCGAACCGCAGCGCGCACGCGCTCGACGACGTCATCGAAGCGGACGCCGCCGCGCGCCGAGCTGCTACCGAATTCATCGCGCGTCTGCCTGACGGCGCCCGTCGCACGGAACGCGCCGTCCAGTGAGGCGTTTATGAATCTGCTGATCGAACTGCTCGCTTTCGCGGTTGCGATTGGCGTACTCGTGGTAGTCCACGAGTACGGGCACTACAGCGTCGCGCGTCTGTGCGGCGTGAAGGTGCTGCGCTTCTCGATCGGCTTCGGCAAGCCGCTCGTTCAGTGGGTCAGTCCGAAGACGGGCACCGAGTGGACGATTGCCGCGCTGCCGCTCGGCGGCTACGTGAAGATGCTCGACGAGCGCGAGACCGGCCCCGGTTCGATTCCCGAAGCGGATCTGCCGCATGCGTTCAACCGCCAGTCGGTGTGGCGGCGCTTCGCGATCGTCGTGGCCGGTCCGGTCGCGAATTTCCTGCTCGCGATCGTGCTGTTCGCGCTCGTGTTCGCAACTGGCGTGACCGAACCGGCCGCCGTGATCGCGACACCCGCGCCGAACACGCCGGCCGCGCTGGCGGGCTTCGAAGGCGGCGAGACCATCGTCGGTGTGCGCACCGGCCATAGCGATGAGACCGAGCCGGTGCGGTCGTGGTCGGATCTGCGCTGGAAGCTGCTCGGCGCCGCGTTCGATCAGCAGCGCATCGTGCTCAGTGCAAAAGACGCGCACGGCACGTCCGATTTTCCGATGGACCTGCGCGGCCTCGGCGAGAAAGACGTCGACGACGATCTGATGTCGCGCCTCGGCTTCGAGCCCGGCGGCGGCAAGCTGACGGTGGCGGGCGTGCAGGCGGGCAGCGCCGCGCAAAAGGCGGGGCTCGTCGCCGGCGACCGGCTGCGCGCGATCAACGGCACGCCGACCGATAATGCCTCGGCCTTCATCGCTTTTGTAAAATCGCACGCCGGCGTGCCGGTCACGCTGCGGGTGGAGCGCGGGGGCCGTGGCGGTCATGCGGCGGGCGCGCTCGAAGAAATCACCATCGTGCCGCAACTGCAGCGCGATGCGGCGAGCGGGCAGCAGATCGGCCGCATCGGCGCGGAGCTGGCGACCCAGGTGCCGTCGATCGACGTGCGCTACGGGCCGCTCGAGAGCCTCCACCTCGGCGCGCGCCGTACCTGGGATCTCGCGGTGTACTCGGTCAGGATGTTCGGCCGGATGATCGTCGGCGAGGCGTCGCTGAAGAATCTGTCCGGTCCGGTGACGATCGCCGACTACGCGGGAAAGAGCGCACGTCTGGGTCCTGCCGCGTTTCTGTCGTTCCTGGCCCTTGTCAGCATTAGCCTCGGCGTGCTGAACCTGCTACCAATTCCGGTATTGGATGGGGGTCATCTGTTATATTATTTGGTTGAAGCTGTGACCGGTAAAGTTGTCTCCGATCGCTGGCAACTCGTTTTTCAGAGGGCGGGGCTTGCCTGCATCGTCGCGTTGTCGGCGATTGCGCTGTTCAACGATCTGGCTCGTTTAATCCATTTTTAAAGTGTCCGGCGGCGTTCACGAGGGCGGCCGCCAGGCCTGATGCAGCTATACATACTGGGGAAGCACGTTGTTCAAACCTCATCGCTTTGGTCCAAAGACGGTTGTAGCCGCGGCGTTCGCCGCGCATGGGCTGGTTGCTCACGCAACGACGCCCTTCGTGGTGCAAGACATTCGCATTGAGGGATTGCAACGCGTCGAACCGGGCACGGTGTTCGCGTACCTGCCCATCAAGCAAGGCGATACCTTTTCCGACGACAAGGCGTCCGAAGCGATTCGCGCGCTGTACGCGACGGGCTTCTTCAACGACGTCAAGATCGCGACCGAAGGCAACGTGGTGATCGTGCAGGTGCAAGAGCGCCCGGCCATCGGCACGATCGACTTCGCCGGTATCCACGAGTTCGACAAGGACAATCTGATCAAGGCGCTGCGCGCGGTCGGGCTGTCGCAAGGTCGCTACTACGACAAGGCCCTCGTCGACAAGGCCGAGCAGGAACTGAAGCGCCAGTATCTGACGCGCGGTTTTTACGCGGCTGAAGTCACCACGACGATCACGCCGATCGACCGCAACCGCGTCGGCATCCTGTTCTCGGTGGCCGAAGGTCCGAGCGCGAAGATCCGTCAGATCAACTTCATCGGCAACAAGACATTCAGCACCGGCACGTTGCGCGACGAAATGCAGCTGTCCACGCCGAACTGGTTCTCGTGGTACACGAAGAACGACCTGTACGCGAAAGACAAGCTCACCGGCGACCTCGAGAACGTCCGCTCGTACTACCTGAACCGCGGCTATCTCGAGTTCAGCATCGAATCGACCCAGGTGTCGATTTCGCCGGACAAGAAGGACATGTACCTGACGGTCACGCTGCATGAAGGTCAGCCGTACACGATTTCGAACATCCGCCTCGCCGGCAATCTGCTCGACCGCGAAGCGGAACTGAAGAAGCTGATCAAGATCAAGCCGGGCGACCGCTTCTCGGCCGAAAAGCTGCAGGCCACCACGAAGGCGATCGTCGACAAGCTCGGCGAGTACGGCTACGCGTTCGCGACCGTCAATGCACAGCCGCAGATCGACCAGAACAACCACACCGTCGACCTGACGCTTCAGGTCGACCCGAGCCGTCGCGTGTACGTGCGGCGCATCAACGTGGTCGGCAACACGCGCACGCGCGACGAAGTGGTGCGCCGCGAGATGCGCCAGCTCGAAAGCTCGTGGTTCGATTCGAACCGCCTCGCGCTGTCGAAGGACCGTATCAACCGTCTCGGCTACTTCACCGACGTCGACGTGACCACGGTGCCGGTCGAAGGCACGCCCGACCAGGTCGACATCGACGTGAAGGTCGCCGAAAAGCCGACCGGCGCGATCACGCTTGGCGCGGGCTTCTCATCGACGGACAAGGTGGTGCTGTCGGCGGGTATCTCGCAGGACAACGTGTTCGGCTCCGGCACGAGCCTCTCGGTGAACATCAATACCGCGAAGACGTACCGTACGCTGACGGTCACGCAGGTCGACCCGTACTTCACCGTGGACGGCATCAAGCGGATCACCGACGTCTACTACCGCACGTACCAGCCGCTGTACTATTCGACCGATTCGAGCTTCAAGATCGTCACGATTGGCGGTGACCTGAAGTTCGGCATTCCGTTCTCCGAAGTCGACACGGTGTTTTTCGGCGTCGGTTTCGAGCAGAACCAGCTCGACATCGACTCGAATACGCCGCAAAGCTATATCGACTACGTGAACCAGTTCGGCCGCGTGTCGAACAACGTACCGCTGACGGTCGGTTGGTCGCGCGACGCGCGTGACAGCGCGCTGGTGCCGAGCCGCGGCTACTTCACGCAGGCGAACGCCGAGTACGGCACGCCGATCGGGGGCACGCAGTACTACAAGGCCGACATCAACGCGCAGTACTATTACTCGTTCGCGCGTGGCTTCGTGCTGGGCTTCAACTTCCAGGGCGGCTACGGTAACGGCCTCGGCGGCAAGCCTTATCCGATCTTCAAGAACTACTTCGCCGGCGGTATCGGTTCGGTGCGCGGCTACGAGCCGAGCTCGCTCGGTCCGCGAGACGCGAAGACCAACGACCCGATCGGCGGCTCGAAGCTGCTCGTCGGCAATATCGAGCTCACGTTCCCGCTGCCGGGCACGGGCTACGATCGCACGCTGCGTGTGTTCACGTTCCTCGACGCCGGTAACGTGTGGGGAACGGAAGGTAACAGCATCGGCGCAAATGGCCTGCGTTACGGCTACGGTGTGGGTCTCGCGTGGATCTCGCCGATCGGCCCGCTCAAGTTGAGCCTTGGCTTCCCGCTCACGAAGCACACTGGCGACCAGTACCAGAAGTTCCAGTTCCAGATCGGGACGGCGTTCTGATCGGGCGGCGGGTGTTCCCGGCGGCCGGCGTTGCCGGCGGCCGGCTGCGGCGGCGGACCCGGCCAAACTACAGTATCGAGAGGATGACTTTGCTAACCGGTATGTTTTCGAAACGTGTAGCGTGCGCATTGGCGCTGGCAATGACCCTCGGGGTCGGCATGGCGCACGCGCAGGAGGCGAGGATCGCCGCGGTGAATTCCGACCGCATCCTGCGCGAATCGGCGGCGGCGAAAGCCGCGCAGCTGAAGCTCGAGGCCGAATTCGCGAAGCGGGACAAGGATCTCGCCGACATGGCGCAAAAGCTCAAGTCGATGTCCGATGCACTCGACAAGAATGGCGCGACAATGTCGGCGACCGATCGCGCGCAAAAGCAGCGCGACCTGTCGCAGCTCGACTCGGACTTCCAACGCAAGCAGCGTGAGTTCCGCGAAGACCTGAACCAGCGCCGCAACGAGGAACTCGCGGCGGTGCTCGATCGCGCGAACAAGGTCATCAAGCAGATCGCCGAAACGCAGCACTACGATCTGATCGTCCAGGAAGCGGTGTACGTGAGCCCGCGCATCGATATCACCGACCAGGTGCTGAAGGCACTTGCGGCATCGGGCAACTGAGGGCAACTAAGGGCAATGAGGGCGACTGAGGGCGACTGAGGGCGGCGCACGGTCGCCCCGCACGCCTCGGCGCGCGCCCTCGCAATGATTTGAATGGGACCAGAGTAAGCGCTAAAGCGCCAACTCTGGTCGACATTGGAGACAGGATAGGCATGGCATTTACGCTCGAGGACATCGTCCAGCGGTTCGGCGGTGAAGTAGTCGGTAACGGGGCGCAGCGCGTGAGCAGTCTTGCGCCGCTCGACCAGGCCGGCCCGGACCAGTTGGCGTTCCTCGCCAATCCGAAGTATCTGTCGCAGGTCGAAACGACCCGCGCCGGCGCAGTGCTGATCAATGCCGGCGACCTTGCGAAGCTCGCCTCGCGCGAAGCTCGAAACTTCATCGTCACGCCGAATCCCTACGCTTACTTTGCGCGCATCGCGCAAACCTTCATCGACCTGGCCGCGCCGAGGGCGGTCCCCGGCGTGCATCCGAGCGCAACCATCGATCCTTCCGCCCAGGTCGCCGCGAGCGCGGTGATCGGTCCGCGTGTCACCGTGGAAGCGGGCGCAGTGATCGGCGAGCACGCGCGGCTCGACGCCAACGTCGTAATCGGCCGCGGCACCCGCGTCGGGGCGAACTCACATCTGTATCCGAACGTGACCGTGTACCACGGCTGCAAGCTCGGCGAGCGCGTGATCGTCCACGCGGGCGCGGTGATCGGCTCGGACGGCTTCGGCTTCGCGCCCGACTTCGTCGGCGAGGGCGACGCACGCACCGGCAGTTGGGTCAAGATTCCCCAGGTCGGCGGCGTGTCGATCGCGAACGACGTCGAAATCGGCGCGAACACCACGATCGACCGCGGCGCGATGGCCGACACGATCATCGAGGAGTGCGTGAAGATCGACAACCTCGTGCAGATCGGCCACAACTGCAAGGTCGGCGCCTACACGGTGATCGCGGGCTGCGCGGGCATCGCGGGCAGCACGACCATCGGCCGTCATTGCATGATCGGCGGCGCGGTCGGCATTGCCGGACACGTGACGCTCGCCGATTACGTGATCGTCACCGCAAAGTCGGGCGTGTCGAAGTCGCTGCTGAAGCCCGGCATGTACACGAGCGCGTTCCCGGCCGTGAACCACGCGGACTGGAACAAAAGCGCCGCGCTGCTGCGCAATATCGACAAGCTTCGCGATCGCATCAAAGCGCTGGAGAACGCCACCGTCGACAAAGCCGGCAATGCCACTGACGGCGCCGCAGGTCAACCCGCAGGCAACAAGATCTGACAGTTATCCCGGCGACCCATCGGCACCGCGTAAAATACTGGTCGAGCATCGTGAAGCAAAGCCGGTGGCCGTGACCGGGTGGCACGACCACCGGTCATCAGAGGCGCCGGTCGTGCGCGTTTTCAACCCACCTGCACCAGCATCCGCAGTCATCGTCGCGCAGTCAATGCGTGAGCAGAAACACCATGAGCACCGAAAAAATCAATCTCGACATTCATAAGATTCTCACGCTGCTGCCGCATCGTTATCCGATCCTGCTGGTCGACCGGGTGCTCGAACTCGAACCGCACAAGAGCATCAAAGCGTTGAAGAACGTGTCGATCAATGAGCCGTATTTCCAGGGACATTTCCCGACGCGGCCGGTGATGCCAGGCGTGCTGATCCTCGAAGCCCTCGCGCAGACCGCGGCGCTGCTGACGTTCTCGGAAGAGCCGAGCGATCCGTCGAACACGCTGTACCTGTTCGTCGGCATCGACAACGCGCGCTTCAAGCGCGTGGTGGAACCGGGCGATCAGCTGATCCTGAACTGCACGTTCGAGCGTCACATGCGCGGCATCTGGAAGTTCAAGGCGCGCGCCGAAGTGGATGGCGTCGTCGCGGCGGAAGCCGATCTGATGTGCGCGGTGCGCCACACGGACAAAGACGCGTAAAAGCCCGCGTCGGGGCAGGTCGCGGCGCGGCAAGGCACGCGCGCGGCGGCCCTGACGGCAAGGCCATCCACACAACGCAACAGAATCAGAAGCGAGGACGCATGAGCAGGATCCATCCCACCGCGATCATCGAAGCGGGCGCGCAGCTGGACGAATCCGTCGAAGTCGGGCCCTATGCGGTGATCGGCGCACACGTGACGATCGGTGCGCGCAGCACGGTCGGCTCGCACAGCGTGATCGAAGGCTATACCACGCTCGGCGAAGACAACCGCATCGGCCATTACGCATCGGTCGGCGGGCGTCCGCAGGACATGAAGTACCAGGACGAGCCGACCAGGCTCGTGATCGGCAACCGCAACATGATCCGCGAGTTCACGACGATCCACACCGGCACGGTGCAGGACGCGGGCGTCACCACGCTCGGCGACGACAACTGGATCATGGCCTACGTGCACATCGGTCACGACTGCCACGTCGGCAACAACGTGATCCTGTCGAGCAACGCGCAGATGGCCGGTCACGTGACGATCGGCGACTACGCGATCATCGGCGGCATGTCGGGCGTGCATCAGTTCGTGCGCATCGGTGCGCATTCGATGCTCGGCGGCGCCTCGGCGCTCGTGCAGGACGTGCCGCCGTACGTGATCGCCGCGGGCAACAAGGCCGAGCCGCACGGCATCAACGTCGAAGGGCTGCGTCGCCGCGGCTTCTCGGCCGACGCGATCTCGGTGCTGCGCACCGCGTATCGCGTGCTGTACAAGAACGGCCTGTCGCTCGAAGAAGCGAAGGTGCAACTGAAGGAACTCGGTTCGGCCGGCGGTGACGGCGACGCCCCGGTGCAGACGCTGCTCGCGTTCGTCGAAGCGTCGCAGCGCGGCATCATCCGCTAACCGATGACGTTGCAACCCAGTCCGCTGCGCGTCGCGATGGTGGCCGGCGAGCCGTCCGGCGACCTGCTCGCCGCGTCGCTGCTCGACGGCCTCGCCAGCCGGTTGCCGGCCGCCACGCAGTACTACGGCATCGGCGGTCCGCGCATGATCGCCGCGGGCTTCGACGCCCACTGGCCGATGGAAAGGCTGACGGTGCGCGGCTATGTCGAAGCACTGCGGCATATTCCTGAAATCCTCGGTATCCGCAACGAGCTCAAGCGTCAGCTGCTCGCCGAACCGCCGTCCGTGTTCGTCGGCGTCGACGCGCCCGACTTCAATTTCGGGCTCGAGCACGCACTGCGCGACGCCGGCATTCCGACCGTGCACTTCGTCTGCCCGTCCATCTGGGCGTGGCGTGGCGGGCGCATCAAGAAGATCGCCAAGGCCGTCGATCACATGCTGTGCGTGTTCCCGTTCGAAACCGCGCTGCTCGAAAAGGCGGGTGTCGCGGCGTCGTACGTCGGGCATCCGCTGGCCGATCAGATCCCGCTCGAACCCGACACCCTCGGTGCGCGCCGCGCACTCGGTCTCGCGGAAAGCGGGCCGGTGATCGCGGTGCTGCCGGGTAGCCGGCGCTCCGAGATCGACCTGATCGGCCCGACGTTCTTCGCGGCGATGGAGATGATGCAGCACCAGGAGCCCAGCGTGCGCTTCGTGATGCCGGCGGCGACGCCCGCGTTGCGCGCGTTGCTGCAGCCGCTCGTCGATGCGCATCCGGGCCTCGCGCTGACCATCACCGAAGGCCAGTCGCAACTCGCGATGACCGCCGCCGACGCGATTCTCGTAAAGAGCGGCACCGTCACGCTCGAAGCCGCGCTGCTGAAAAAGCCGATGGTGATTTCGTACAAGGTGCCCTGGCTGACCGGGCAGATCATGCGCCGCCAGGGCTATCTGCCGTACGTCGGCCTGCCGAACATCCTGGCCGGGCGTTTCGTGGTGCCGGAGATCCTGCAGCACTTCGCGACGCCGCAGGCGCTCGCCGAGGCGACGCTGAAGCAGTTGCGCGACGAGGCGAACCGGCGCACGCTGAAGGAAATCTTCACGGAGATGCATCACGTGCTGAAGCAGAACACCGCGCAGCGCGCGGCCGAAGTCGTGGCGAGCGTCGTCGAGCAGCGGGCGGGGCGGCCATGACCGCCGCGGGCGCGCCTCGCCGGAAGATCGCGGCCACCGTTCGGGTAGTGGCGCAAGCCGGCCTGAACTTCGAGAGCGCCGACGACATCGTCTGCGGCGTCGACGAAGCAGGGCGCGGACCGCTGGCCGGTCCGGTCGTCGCGGCGGCGGTGATTTTCGATCCCGCCAAACCGATGATCCGTGGCCTCGACGATTCGAAGGTGCTGAGCGCACTCAAGCGTGAAGCGCTGTACGACAAGATCGTCGAGCGTGCGCTCGCGTACTGCGTCGCGTCGGCGACGGTCGAGGAAATCGATTCGCTGAACATCCTGCACGCCACCATGCTCGCGATGAAGCGCGCGGTCGAGGGCCTGTCGGTCGTGCCGACGCTCGTGAAGATCGACGGCAACCGTTGCCCGACGCTCAGCATCCGTAGCGAGGCGGTGATTGGCGGCGACGCGCTCGTGAAGAGCATCTCGGCGGCGTCGATTCTCGCGAAGGTCACGCGCGACCGCATGCTGGTCGAACTGCACCAGGCGTATCCGATGTACGGCTTCGACGCGCATGCCGGTTATGGCACGCCGCAGCATCTCGCGGCGCTGCGCGAGCATGGGCCGTGCGAGCATCATCGGCGCTCGTTCGCGCCGGTGCGCGAAGCGCATTTGAGGTTCGGCACTGGCGTGCCGTTGCCGTCGGCGGACGCCGTCATCGTGGCCGACGCGCTGCTGCTCGACGACGACGCGTTCGGCGAAGCCGGCTTCGCGTGACCGACCCCATCAGCGCGGCTCGAGCGCGCTGCGCGCTTGCGTGCCGTTGATTGCCGCTGATTCCTTTTCCCTTCTCACCGCCTTCGCTGCCTGTGAAAGCCATCACCTCGCGGGACAATCCGCTCTACAAGCGCCTGAAGGCACTGGCCGGCTCGACGCATCAACAGCGCCGCAGCGGCCACGCGCTGCTCGAGGGCTTCCATCTCGCGAGCACGTATCTCGACGTCGCAGGTCAGCCGGAGCTATGCGTCGTCACCGACGGCGCGTTGGGTCACGACGAAGCGCAGGCGATCGTGTCACGGATCGACGAGCATCGGCTCGTGACGCTGCCGGATGCGTTGTTCGGACAGTTGTCGAATGTCGTGCATGGGGTCGGGATTCTGCTGCTCGTCGAGAAGCTCGACGCACCGCTGCCCGAGCGCGTCGAGCAAAACTGTCTCGTGCTCGACGGCGTGCAGGACGCGGGCAACGTCGGCTCGATTCTGCGCAGCGCAGCGGCTGCGGGTATCGAGCACGTGTTCTGCGCGCCGGGCACCGCATACGCGTGGTCGTCGAAGGTGCTGCGTTCCGGGATGGGCGCGCACTTCCTGTTGCAGATTCATGAGGATGTCGAAGCGCGTGCCCTGATCGAACGGCTCGCGGTACCGATCGTCATCACCGATTCGCATGGTGCCGAAGCGATCTATGACAGCGACCTGAGCAGGCCGCTCGCGTGGGTGTTCGGCAACGAAGGGGCGGGCGTGTCGCAGGCGTGGCGCGATGCCGTGTCGTTGCGGGTGACGATTCCGCAGCCCGGCGGTATGGAGTCGCTGAACGTGGCGGCCGCGGCGGCGGTCTGCGTGTTCGAGCAGTGCCGGCAGCAGCGCGGGCGCAAAAAGTAGACTTAAGTGGCGTTGCGAGGGCTCTGGCCCGGCAACGCAACGCCTGCTCGGCCATCTCTCAATACGACGGCCGATCCAGCTTGATCTCCTGCAGGATCGTCGTCGCGATTTCCTCGATCGACTTGTGCGTCGACGACAGCCACTTGATCCCCTCGCGCCGCATCATCGTTTCGGCTTCGTTGATCTCATAGCGACAGTTTTCCGGCGCCGCATACTTGCTGCCCGGCCGCCGCTCGTTACGGATCTCCGACAGCCGCTGCGGATCGATCGACAACCCGAACATCTTCTGTCGATGCTCGCGTAGCGGCGTCGGCAGTTTGCCGCGTTCGAAATCTTCGGGAATCAGCGGATAGTTCGCCGCTTTCACGCCGTACTGCATCGCCAGGTAAAGGCTCGTCGGCGTCTTGCCGCTGCGCGACACGCCGACGAGGATCACGTCGGCGTCTGCGAGATTGCGATTCGATTGACCGTCGTCGTGCGCGAGCGAGAAATTGATCGCCTCGATCCGGTTCTTGTACTCCTCGGTGTCCGCGTTCTGGTGGCCGCGCCCCATCGCGTGGCTCGACTTCAGTTCCAGTTCCTGCTCGAGCGGCTCGACGAAGGTCTGGAACATGTCGAGCACGAGCGCGTTCGAACCCTTCACGATCTGATTCGACGAGCTATCGACCAGCGTGGTGAACACGATCGGTCGACGGCCGTCCTGCACGACCGCTTCGTTGATCTTTTCGAGCGTTGCGTAGGCCTTCTCGGTCGAGTCGACGAATGGCACGCGGACCAGGCGGAATTTCTGGTCGAACTGGGAGAGGATCGAATGCGCGAAGGTTTCGGCAGTAATCCCGGTACCGTCTGAGACGATGAATACGGTGGGCGGCATCAGAGGAGCTGTGAACGTGAAAGGCAAATGAGCCGGAAAGCGCGAGCGCGACAACGCGCTCGAATCAAACCGCCCGGCGGCGGGCGCGCCACGCTCGTGTCCCGCGCGGGCGGTCCCGCAAAAGCCCGCTGGATCGGTCGGCGCGCGACTCGAGGCGCAATTCTCGACCGACTGCCACATTTCAGGAGTCGGCACGGTAGAATAGCGGCAACCTGTTGGATAAGCAATTGCAGGCGATTGGCCGCTAACTTGCCGCGAACGGTCGTTCAACGTCACGTTATCTAATGTCAATATGCGTTGAACGCAACAGATCGAGCGGTAAGTCCGCTCAACCGCGTTCTTCGGTGCTCCGCCTCGTGCGCCACGGCCGGCGCGCCATGCAACGCATCTCCGCCGTCCAGGCGATTGCTTATCTAACAGGTTGTGCAAGACACGGGGTCGAGGCTTCCAATGGGCTGCCCGTGTTCAAGCCCACTTGCACAGTCGTGAATTTCTTTCACACTTAGGGGCTTGTATGACTAACGCAGTTACCGTCGCAAAGGACAAGGCGTATGTAGTTCCGTTCGAGCAGTTGCGGATGACCGACGTGGAGATCGTCGGCGGCAAGAACGCGTCGCTGGGCGAGATGATCAGCCAGCTCGCCGAAGCCGGCGTGCGCGTGCCGACCGGCTTCGCGACCACCGCGCTCGCGTTCCGTGACTTCCTGCAGCACAACGATCTGACCGAGCGCATCGCCAAACGTCTCGAGACGCTCGACGTCGACGACGTGAAGGCGCTCGCCGAAGCGGGCAAGGAGATCCGTCAATGGATCGTCGACGCGCCGCTGCAGCCGCAGCTCGAGGCTGACATTCGCGCCGGGTTCGACACGCTGCAACAGAGCTCGCCCGAGGAGCTGTCGTTTGCCGTGCGTTCATCCGCGACCGCGGAAGACCTGCCGGACGCATCGTTCGCCGGTCAGCAGGAAAGCTACCTGAACGTGGTCGGCATCGACGACGTGCTCGATCGCATGAAGCACGTGTTCGCGTCGCTGTATAACGACCGCGCCATCTCCTATCGCGTCCACAAGGGCTTCACGCATGCTGAAGTCGCGTTGTCGGCGGGCGTGCAGCGCATGGTGCGTTCGGACGTCGGCGCCGCGGGCGTGATGTTCACGCTGGACACCGAATCGGGCTTCAAGGACGCCGTCTTCATCACGTCGAGCTATGGCCTCGGCGAAACCGTCGTGCAGGGCGCGGTGAATCCGGACGAGTTCTACGTGTTCAAGACCACGCTCGCGCAGGGCAAGTACCCGATCATTCGCCGCTCGATCGGCTCGAAGCTGATCAAGATGGAGTTCACGAAGCCGGGCGAGCCGGGCCGCGTGAAGACCGTCGACGTCGCGCACGAACAGCGCAACCGCTTCTCGATCACCGACGAAGACGTGATCGAGCTCGCGAAGTACGCGGTGATCATCGAGAAGCACTACCAGCGTCCGATGGACATCGAGTGGGGCAAGGACGGCCGCGACGGCAAGATTTTCATCCTGCAGGCGCGTCCGGAAACGGTGAAGAGCCAGGGCGGCGGCAAGGCCGAGCAGCGCTTCAAGCTGAAGGGCCAGTCGAACGTGCTGGCAACGGGCCGCGCGATCGGTCAGAAGATCGGCGCGGGTCCGGTGCGCGTGGTCCACGACCCGTCGGAGATGGACCGCGTGCAGCCGGGCGACGTGCTCGTCGCCGACATGACCGATCCGAACTGGGAGCCGGTCATGAAGCGTGCGTCGGCAATCGTCACGAACCGTGGCGGCCGCACCTGCCATGCGGCGATCATCGCGCGTGAACTGGGCGTGCCGGCCGTGGTCGGCTGCGGCGACGCGACCGACGTGCTGAAGGACGGCGCACTCGTCACCGTGTCGTGCGCTGAAGGCGACGAAGGCAAGATCTACGACGGCCTGCTCGAAACCGAAGTCACCGAAGTGCAGCGCGGCGAACTGCCGCCGATTCCGGTGAAGATCATGATGAACGTCGGCAATCCGCAGCTCGCATTCGACTTCTCGCAACTGCCGAACGCAGGTGTGGGTCTCGCGCGGCTCGAGTTCATCATCAACAACAACATCGGCGTGCACCCGAAGGCGATCCTCGAGTACCCGAACGTCGATCAGGACCTGAAGAAGGCGGTCGAAAGCGTCGCGCGCGGTCACGCGTCGCCGCGCGCGTTCTACGTCGACAAGCTGACCGAAGGTATCGCAACGATCGCGGCGGCGTTCTATCCGAAGCCCGTCATCGTGCGTCTGTCGGACTTCAAGTCGAACGAGTACAAGAAGCTGATCGGCGGCTCGCGCTACGAGCCGGACGAGGAAAACCCGATGCTGGGTTTCCGCGGCGCGTCGCGCTATATCGCGGAAGACTTCGCCGAGGCGTTCCAGATGGAATGCATCGCGCTGAAGAAGGTGCGTGAAGAGATGGGCCTCGACAACGTCGAGATCATGGTGCCGTTCGTGCGTACGCTGAAGCAGGCGGAGCGCGTGGTCGGGCTGCTCGCGAAGTTCGGCCTGAAGCGCGGCGAGAAGGGCCTGCGTCTGATCATGATGTGCGAAGTGCCGACGAACGCGATCCTCGCGGAAGAGTTCCTGCAGTACTTCGACGGATTCTCGATCGGCTCGAACGACCTGACGCAGCTCACGCTCGGCCTCGACCGCGACTCGGGCATGGAGCTGCTCGCGGTCGATTTCGACGAGCGTGATCCAGCGGTCAAGTTCCTGCTCAAGCGCGCGATCGAAACCTGTCTGCGTCTCGACAAGTACGTCGGTATCTGCGGCCAGGGGCCGTCGGATCATCCGGACTTCGCGCAATGGCTGACTGACGAAGGCATCAAGTCGATCTCGCTCAACCCCGACACGATCATCGATACGTGGCAGCAGCTGGCAAAGGCGAAGCAGTAACTCGCGAGGTATCAAATGCCGCTTTCGCAGGCGGCATTCGGCACGCGTTAAAGGCACGTGCGCTTCGTGCTATAAACACCCCGGTAGAACCGGGGTGTTTTGCTTTGTGGAGGTCGACGTGGCGCCTGGTGGACTGTTCTGGTGGATCGGGGCGGGTGTGCTTGTCGTGCTGGAGCTGATGAGCGGCACCTTCTATCTGTTGATGATCGCGTTCGGCTTCGTCGCGGCCGCGCTTGCGCGCATTGCCGGCGCCGGGACCGATCTGCAATTCGTAGTGGCGGCGCTGGTTGCACTCGCGGCGGTCGTGGTGCTCAGACGCTCGCGCTTCGGCCGTCGTAGGCGCGAGCAGGCGTCGCGCAATCCGGATGTCAATCTGGATATCGGGCAGACGCTGAACGTGCCGGCCTGGCAGGGGCGCAAAGCACGCGCGACCTATCGTGGCGCGGCATGGGACGTCGAGCTGGCCGCGGGCGAACCCGAAGACGCGCAGGTCTACGAGATCAGGGAGTTGCGGGGCAGTTGCCTCGTCGTCGTCGCGAGTCGGCAGCCGAAGGCGCGCGCGAGCGCGACCTGACGATCTGAGCGCCGGCCGCCCAAGCTGAAAACGCAGGCCCGACCAACCTGCGCACAACTATTCGAAGCAGAATCGGAGGGTAGCGATATGGATTCAACCATCGTCGGGGCAGTGCTGCTGATCGTCGTGATCATGCTCGCGTCGCAGACCATCAAGATCGTGCCGCAGCAGCATGCGTGGGTGCTCGAGCGCCTCGGCCGTTATCACGCGACGCTGACGCCGGGTCTGAGCTTCGCGTTCCCGTTCGTCGACCGGGTCGCGTACAAGCACGTGCTGAAGGAAATTCCTCTCGAAGTGCCGAGCCAGGTCTGTATTACGCGCGACAACACGCAACTGCAGGTCGACGGTGTGCTGTATTTCCAGGTCACCGATCCGATGAAGGCATCGTACGGATCGAGCAACTTCGTGTTCGCGATTACGCAGTTGTCGCAGACCACGCTGCGCTCGGTCATCGGCAAGCTGGAGCTGGACCGGACCTTCGAGGAGCGCGATTTCATCAATCACAGCATCGTGTCCGCGCTGGACGAGGCGGCCGCGAACTGGGGCGTAAAAGTGCTGCGCTACGAGATCAAGGACCTGACGCCGCCCAAGGAAATCCTTCACGCGATGCAGGCGCAGATCACCGCCGAGCGCGAGAAACGCGCGCTGATCGCGGCATCGGAAGGGCGCAAGCAGGAGCAGATCAATATCGCGTCGGGCGGCCGCGAGGCGGCGATCCAGAAGTCCGAAGGCGAGCGTCAGGCAGCGATCAATCAGGCGCAGGGGCAGGCCGCGGCGATTCTGGCGGTGGCCGAGGCGAACGCGCAGGCGATCCAGAAGATCGCGGCGGCGATCCAGCTGAACGGCGGCATGGACGCGGTGAATCTGAAGGTGGCCGAACAGTACGTGAACGCGTTCTCGAACCTGGCCAGGCAGGGCACGACACTGATCGTGCCGGGCGACATGTCGAACATGAGTTCGATGATCGCGTCGGCGCTGACCATCGTGAACAGGAGCAAGGCGGCAGCGGAGCCGCCGCGCGGCGACTTGCGCTGACGAACGGGCAATGCATGCGCAATGAGCGCGTGACGTAAAAGCAAATGGCCCGCACATCGATGCGCGGGCCATTTTTGCATGAGCCGGAAACGAATCGCGTTCAGGTCGGCGAGCGCATCAAGCGCGCCTTCTCGCGCTCCCAGTCGCGTTTCTTCTCGGTCTCGCGCTTGTCGTGCATCTTCTTGCCCTTCGCGAGACCGATCTCGCATTTGACGCGACCGTTCTTGTAGTGAAAATTCAGCGGCACGAGCGTGTAGCCGCGCTGCTCGACCTTGCCGATCAGCTTGCTGATCTCCTCGCTATGCAGCAGCAACTTGCGCGTGCGCACCGGGTCGGGATGGATGTGCGTCGACGCTTCGGGCAGCGGGCTGATGTGCGTGCCGATCAGGAACAGCTCGCCGTTGCGGATCACCACGTAGCCTTCCTTGATCTGGCCGCGCCCGGCGCGCAACGCCTTGACCTCCCATCCTTCGAGCACGAGGCCTGCCTCATAGCGTTCCTCGACCGAGTAGTCGTAGAAGGCTTTTCTGTTGTCTATGATGCTCATGAATGGAAAGTGCCCAACTCGTTTAAAATCACAATTTTAGCAAAGCGGGGCAAGGAAAGCCCGCGGCGCTTGTCCACCGTTGCCACGCGCTGTTCAATTTATGGCAGATGTCCAGAAAACCGTTTTGATTCGCCACTCGGCGGAGCAGATGTTCGACCTCGTCACCGACGTCGACGATTACCCCAAGTTCCTGCCATGGTGCGGGGGCATCGAAATTCGTCACCGGGACGACACCAGCATGGAGGCGAGGATCGATATCAACTTCAAGGGCATCAAGCAGCATTTCGCCACGCGTAACTCGATGGAGCGCCCCACGCGCATAGACATGGAATTCGCCGACGGTCCGTTTCGCAAGTTCACCGGTTTCTGGCGCTTCACGCCGCTGCGCGCCGATGCGTGCAAGATCGAATTCGCGCTGCACTACGAGTTCACCAGCATCCTGCTCGAGAAGATCATCGGGCCGGTGTTCAATCACATCGCCAATACCTTCGTCGAATCTTTCGTGAAGCGCGCCAACCAGCGCTATGGTCAGTCATGAGCGCGCGGCTAACGGTCGAGGTCTGCTATGCGCTCGCTGCCGAGCAGGCGCTGATTGCGGTCGAGTTGCCCGCGGGCGCGACGCTGCAACAGGCGATCGGCGCAAGCGGGATTCTGCAGCGCTTTCCGTCGATCGATCTGAACACGCAGAAGGTGGGCGTGTTCGGCAAGCTCAAGCCGCTCGATACGGTGCTGGCCGACCATGATCGCGTCGAGATTTACCGGCCGTTGCTGGTGGATCCGAAGGTGTCGCGCCAACGCCGCGTCGAAAAGACACGCAAAGCGGGGTCGATCGAGGGGCGGCGTTGGTTGAACAAGGATTCGCGCTAGGCGGCGCTAGTTGGGGGGCGGCGGACTTTTTTCGCGCGCCGCCCGTTTTGCATCATCGCGTCACGTCACCTCAAGGCGCCGCCGTCTGCGCCTTATCGTTCATGCCCTCGATGCGCGCCGCACCCGACGAATCGTCGTCCGAATGCCGGCGCACCGACCACCAGACCCCCGCCACCAGCAGCAGGATCGCCGCGAGTTCGAGCGGGCGTGGCAGGCGCTCGTCGTAAATGAACGCGTAAAGCAGCGCGAACAGCGTCTCGAACACGATCATCTGGCCGGACAGCGTTAGCGGCAGCCGTTTTGCCGCGGCATTCCACAGGCCGTTGCCGAGCCACGACGCGCCGATCGCGAGTGCGAGGTTGAGCAGCCAGAACGTGTGCCAGCTCGGGTCGGCCAACTCACCGTGCGGGCCGCCCGACGGCAGCACCGCGACCACGAGCCACAACGCGCCGCCGAGCGCGCCAGTCACGACGCCCCACAGCACCGACCACTCATTGCCGCTGAAATGCGTCTGACGCTGCAGGTAACGGGCGTTCTCGACCGCGAACCAGGTCCAGCAGATGAGCGCGCCCACCGCGCAGGCCACGCCGAGCAGGCGCGTCGCGATGCTCACCGGCGCCGCGCCGGCCACCGTAAAGACGTCGATATTGATGCAGACGATGCCCGCCATCACGGTCGCGAGCGGCCATGCGAGGCGCGCGAGCGGCACCGCGCCGTGATCGCGCCGGCCGACCAGCGTGACCGTGACCGGCAGCACGCCGACGATTAGCGAGGCCGGCGCGATTCCGATCAGGTGCACGGCGGCCGTCAGCAGCAGGTAATAGACGATATTGCCGGCCAGCGCGAGCTTGACGAGCGCGATCAGATCCTCGCGGCTCAGCCGTTTGG
The DNA here is from genome assembly GCF_014200875.1 of Paraburkholderia sp. HC6.4b. Classification (NCBI taxonomy): domain Bacteria; kingdom Pseudomonadati; phylum Pseudomonadota; class Betaproteobacteria; order Burkholderiales; family Burkholderiaceae; genus Paraburkholderia; species Paraburkholderia sp. HC6.4b. Next base: position 134,530 of record NZ_JACHDC010000001.1, on the reverse strand, counting down.
CGAGCGAACGCGCGATCGGCAGCGCCGCGGCGAGCGACACGACGCCGTACATCGAGTAGCGGCCGGCGACGAGCAGGAGCGGGGAGAAGTCGGGCAGCACCCGCGGCACCAGAAACACCATGCCCCACAAGGCTCCGGCCATGACGCCATATACGACACCGCGCTGCATCGACTGCCTCTGCTGGATAAACTGGAATGGCCGGCAGAATAGCGGTTTTGCGAGCAGGGCGTCTTGTTCGATCCTGCATTCGGACCGCTCGACCGCCGCTCGACAGGGTACGTGCCGCGAAAATGCCGCCGGCTCTGCTCCGATTTCGCCTGCGAACGCGCAAACGAAACCCGTTCGAACCCGACGCGAACAGGCGAGCGAAATCGACGCAGGCGGGAGCGGCAAAAAATCGTCTGAAATTCGCTAAGCTGCTGTTCGCGCAGTGAAAACCGGGGTGGTATCGCGTATAATTCGCTTTTGCGCCTATAGGATTTGCCATGCGTCTGATCCAAACAGCACTCACGTTCGATGACGTGCTCCTCGTCCCGGCCTTCTCCGATGTTCTGCCGCGCGACACCAGCCTCAAGACCCGGCTGACCCGCAACATCTCCCTCAACATGCCGCTCGTGTCCGCCGCGATGGACACGGTCACCGAAGCACGTCTGGCAATCGCCATGGCGCAAATGGGCGGCGTCGGCATCATCCACAAGAACCTCACGCCGGCCGAGCAGGCGCGTGAAGTCGCGAAGGTCAAGCGTTTCGAGTCGGGCGTCGTGCGCGATCCGATCACCGTGCCGCCGCATATGAAAGTGCGCGACGTGATCGCACTGTCGCGCCAGCATGGCATTTCGGGCTTCCCGGTCGTCGAGGGCTCGCAGCTCGTCGGCATCGTGACGAATCGCGACCTGCGCTTCGAAGAGCGTCTGGACGAGCCGGTGCGCAACATCATGACGCCGCGCGAGCGCCTCGTCACCGTCAAGGAAGGCACGCCGCTCGCCGAAGCGAAGGCGCTGATGCACAGCCACCGCCTCGAGCGCGTGCTGGTCATCAACGACGCATTCGAACTGCGCGGCCTGATGACCGTCAAGGACATCACCAAGCAGACCGAGCACCCGGATGCATGCAAGGACGAGCACGGCAAGCTGCGCGCGGGCGCGGCGGTCGGCGTCGGTGCGGACAACGAAGAGCGCGTCGAGCTGCTCGTGCAGGCCGGCGTCGACGTGATCGTCGTCGATACCGCGCATGGCCACAGCATGGGCGTGCTCGAGCGCGTCAAGTGGGTCAAGCAGAACTTCCCGCACGTCGAGGTGATCGGCGGCAACATCGCAACCGCCGCGGCCGCCAGGGCGCTCGTCGAATACGGCGCGGACGGCGTCAAGGTCGGTATCGGCCCGGGCTCCATCTGCACGACGCGAATCGTCGCAGGCGTCGGCGTGCCGCAGGTCACCGCTATCTCCAACGTGTCCGAAGCGCTGAACGGCACCGGCGTGCCGGTCATCGCCGACGGCGGCGTGCGCTTCTCGGGCGACGTCAGCAAGGCGCTCGCGGCGGGCGCCAGCGCGGTCATGATGGGCAGCATGTTCGCCGGTACCGAGGAGTCGCCGGGCGATGTATTCCTGTACCAGGGCCGCCAGTACAAGTCGTACCGTGGCATGGGCTCGGTCGGCGCCATGAAGGACGGCGCGGCGGACCGCTACTTCCAGGACAACTCGGCCAACATCGACAAGCTGGTGCCGGAGGGCATCGAAGGTCGCGTCGCGTACAAGGGTTCGGTCAACGCGATCCTGTTCCAGCTGATCGGCGGCGTGCGCGCGAGCATGGGCTACTGCGGCTGCCGCACCATCGCCGAAATGAACGAGAAGGCCGAGTTCGTGCAGATCACCGGTGCGGGCCTGCGCGAGTCGCATGTGCACGATGTGCAAATCACCAAGGAAGCGCCCAACTACCACGTGGACTAAACGCCCATGAAGCCACTGCTGCGCGTTGTACTGATCCTCGATGCGTTGTTGCTGCTGGCGTTCGGCCTGCTGTTCGTGCTGACGCCTTGGACCTCGCTGTACGACGCGTTGCAACTGGTGCCAACGGAGCCGATGCTGGTCGGCCAGGCGTTCGGCGTCGCGCTGATCGGGCTCGCGTGGCTCGCGGTGCATGCGTCGTTCGACGGGGCGCTGACCTCGACGGTCGCGAAGGTCGTCGGTCATGTGCACTGGCTGATCGGCGTGCTGATGCTGGTCTGGCTGCTGGGGCTGCATACGCCGTCGCTGACCGGTATCGGCCAGATGGTGGCGGTGCTGGCCGGTGTCGTGCTGGTGGTGATCGGGCTCGGCGGCGTGCGACTGTCGGGTGCGGTGCGGCGGCGCGAGAAGGGGATCGTGGTCAAGCCCTCGTCGAGCAAGGCCGACAGTCGTGCCGATAAGCGTGCCGCGAAAGAGGCCGAAAAGGATGCCGCACGGCAGCGTGAACCCGAACGCGACAACGCGCGCGAGCCACGTGCCTCAGCGGGCTTTCCGGTCTATCACGCCGAGCCGGTGCCAGAGCCCGTCGTGCCGGTCACGCGGCCGGCCAATCCGGCTTCCGCGGCTTCCGTTGCCACTCCCGCGCCGCTTCATCCGGCCGCAAGCGAGCCCGGCCAGAGCGAGTCCGAACGCGCTGCGCGCGACACCAGCAACGACGTGCCCGGCGCACCCCGCCCGCCGTTTCATGGTTGAAGCGCCGCGCGCCAGGCCGTTTGCCGAAGCTAGCGGATTTCGTTCGCGCGCATCGCAGGCGGCGAGTTCCGTGGTTGGCCGCGCCCTTGTGCTTCATCGTAATGTTGGCGGTCCGCGCCGCGCCAAGACCGTCGCCGCGCGGACCGCTTTGAATTCGACGCCGCGCCTCGCGCGCGGCATTCCGTATCCGCTCACTTCTGATTCCGTCCGCTGCCATGCATGACAAGATCCTGATTCTCGACTTCGGTTCGCAAGTCACCCAACTGATTGCACGTCGCGTTCGCGAAGCCAACGTGTATTCGGAAATCCATCCGTACGACGTCGACGCGTCGTTCATCCGCGACTTCGCGCCGAAGGGCGTGATTCTGTCGGGCGGCCCGAGCTCGGTCACCGAGGAAGACACGCCGCGCGTGCCGCAAGCCGTGTTCGAACTCGGCGTGCCGGTGCTCGGCATCTGCTACGGCATGCAGGCGATGGCGCAGCAGCTCGGCGGCAAGGTCGACATCGGTCATCTGCGCGAATTCGGCTACGCCGAAGTGCGCGCGCGCAACCATACGAGCCTGCTCGAAGGCATCAGCGACTTCACCACGTCCGAAGGCCACGGCATGCTGAAGGTATGGATGAGCCACGGCGACAAGGTGCTGGAGATGCCGCCGGGTTTCGCGCTGATGGCATCGACGGAATCGTGCCCGATCGCCGCGATGGCCGACGAGCAGCGCCGCTTCTATGGCCTGCAATGGCATCCGGAAGTCACGCACACGGTGCAGGGCCGCGCGATGCTCGAGCGCTTCGTGCTGCAGATCTGCGGCGCGAAGGCCGATTGGGAAATGGGCCACTACATCGACGAAGCCGTCGCGAAGATTCGCGAGCAGGTCGGTAACGAGCACGTCATTCTGGGCTTGTCGGGCGGCGTGGATTCGTCGGTGGCGGCGGCGCTGCTGCACCGCGCGATCGGCGATCAACTGACCTGCGTGTTCGTCGACCATGGCCTGCTGCGCCTGAACGAAGCCGAGCAGGTGATGGCGCTGTTCGCCGATCACCTTGGCGTGAAGGTGATTCACGTCGACGCGAGCCAAGCATTCCTCGGCAAGCTCGCCGGCGTGACCGATCCTGAAGCGAAGCGCAAGATCATCGGCGCGGAGTTCGTCGAAGTGTTCCAGGCCGAAGCCGGCAAGCTGACCGACGCGAAGTGGCTGGCACAAGGCACGATCTATCCGGACGTGATCGAATCGGCGGGCAAGGGCAAGAAGGCTGCGCAAACCATCAAGAGCCACCACAACGTCGGTGGTCTGCCGGAGACGCTGAACCTGAGGCTGCTCGAACCGCTGCGCGAGCTGTTCAAGGACGAAGTGCGCGAGCTTGGCGTGAAGCTGGGTCTGCCGCACTCGATGGTGTATCGCCATCCGTTCCCGGGTCCGGGTCTGGGCGTGCGGATCCTCGGCGAAGTGAAGCGCGATTTCGCGGACCTGCTGCGCCGCGCGGACGCGATTTTCATCGAGACGCTGCGCAACACGATCGACAAGGAAACCGGCAAGTCGTGGTACGACCTGACGAGCCAGGCATTCGCGGTGTTCCTGCCGGTCAAAAGCGTCGGCGTGATGGGCGACGGGCGCACCTACGAGTATGTCGTCGCGTTGCGCGCGGTGCAGACGCTCGACTTCATGACCGCGCATTGGGCGCATCTGCCGCATGAACTGCTTGGGCATGTGTCGAACCGGATCATCAACGAAGTGCGCGGGATCAACCGGGTCGTCTACGACATCTCGGGGAAGCCGCCTGCGACGATCGAGTGGGAATGAGGGTAAAAATATCTCAATTAAATCAATGGCTTACGAGGTGTGTTCGGATTGTTTGTCTATCAGAGTGCAACGTTGCCTCTAAGTATTTGATTTTTAATGAATATATCCACCATTCCGTAGAAAGCTGGGCGTCTTCGACGGTATCAAAGACGGTACAAGTGTCGGTAAACCGGACTGTATGGTTCCGTTCGAAATTCGGGTTTCAATTGTTACCGTCAATGCGATTCCGGGCATGACGGTAAAGTTGTCCCCGAAAAGCTAGACTCCGCGTGGGTTTGCGGGCGTCTGTAGGTCTTGTGGTTGGTGACGGTAAAAAGTCGTCCCAACCACGCGCCTGTAGTGGCGGAAAGTTGGCCAGGTGAAGAAAAGCCGCACCCTGCGGCTTTTCTGCGCACTCGTCATGCCAGTCGGAGCATGAGTGTGAGGGGATGAATCGGAGAAGGTGTGAACCCGTACGAAAAGCTGCTGCGTGTGCGTCAATCGCATGCACAAGCATCGCACGTACGCCAAGATCTTTTGCGATCGAGCTAGCGCGATTGAGGGCGTCCTTCAAAAGGGCAGTGCCGAGTTGGATGCCTTTTGTATTTACGTCTCGCGCTAGCCGGCCAAGCACAACCACCGGAATTGGATCCGGCATATTTCGACGAACGTTGCCGGTTGCATCGACATGGGCAACGGCTCCAGCCGCGAGGGCATGGTAGCCGTAGACGCGGCCGGTATCATCGGTCGTTACAAATACACGGCTTGTCCCACTGTTGTGGTTAATCAGGGCGCGCCGCTTCAGCCCGTCGTCAAGCTCCAGCCTTCCGCAGGAAAAGCTGGCAACGTCGTGCTCGGCCAGCAGCGGCTGCGGAGCAGAAAGCTTCCGATTCATTCGCTGTTTTCATTCCAAGGGGTTTTCACGTCCATAAGACGTGCAAGACCCGCGTTTGCGGCTTTCGGCGCGTCTAGCAATTCGGTGAACTGCTTAAATTTTTCCGAATCAAGCCCAAAGAAAGTGCGATCCAGGACGACGGCCTGAGCGCGCTCGCAAGCGGCCTCCAACATAAAGTCAGAGCGGTTTTTGCCAAGCAGGCTCGCTGCGTAATCGATCAGATCACGTTGCTCTGGCAAGGCGCGAAGATTAATAGGTGCGTCGCGCATGATGCACTCCATACTGTATATACGATAGATATACGTATGGCAGGGCAATGTATATCTGATGTCAATACGCGCCGTGGCAGAATCCGTCAAGTTTCAGCCTGGCGACTGGATCGAGAAGTGCCTGGATCGACGGGTAGAGCTACGTGCCGAAACTATTGCCCGGGAATGTGGTAGTGCCGGTGCTGAGTGCCACCTTGTGTATCGAATCTGCGGGCGATGGAGGACGAGGCCCGGGATATACTGTGTGTCCTCTTTTTTACCGAGCCGGTAGGCAATCAAGGACGCCTTACGGACTCGATCCGGGGGGCGGATTCAGCCGTTGGCGGATTGACTTGACTGGATCTGCCCGCGTGGGAGGCAATCCGAGACCCGCTGGACTTCGCATTGTTTGAGCGGGTCGGTCGCGCAAATATCACGTCAAGTCATGACTAGCAAACACTCTTCCACCAAGTCACGTCGATCCTCGAAGCTTTCCCGCATCCACGCCCCCGATCACATGTCGCCCGCCGACTGGCAGCGCGCCTTGCGTCGGCAATTCGGGCAAGAGCAAGCGTTCTCGCTGGAGAATCTCGGGACGGAGACGTATTTCTCCGAATTCCGCGTCGGCAATCCGGAGTCGAACTTCAGCTATCGCGTGTCGATTCGTGGGACCTGCCCGGGCGACAACTTTTGCGACTGTCCCGATTACGCCACCAACGAACTCGGCACCTGCAAGCACATTGAATTTACCTTGTCGCGACTGCTGCGCAAGCGAGGCGCAAAGGCGGCCTTCGCCCGTGGTTATCAGCCCGCATTCTCGGAGCTGTATTTGCGAAACGAGGGAGGGCGAGCGGTCCATTTTCGCGCCGGCGCGGATTGTCCGGCAAAGGTAGCCAAAGCGGCCGCCGCTTTGTTCGACGAGTCTCGGCGATGGCATCTGCCGGAGGACCGTTTCGAAGATCTCGGGCGCTTTCTCTCCAGGGTGGCGAAGGCCGGGCACGAATTGCGCGCCCATGACGACGCGCTCGACTTCATCGCTGGCCGAAACGATGCGGCGCGCCGTGCCAGGATGCTCGACGGGCAGTTTCCGCAAGGAGGGGCGACGCCCTCGCTGAAGAGGCTGCTCAAGGTGCCGCTCTATCCGTACCAGGCCGAAGGCGCATTGTTCGCCGTGCGTGCCGGGCGCGCCTTGATCGGCGACGAAATGGGCCTCGGCAAGACGGTGCAGGCCGTCGCGGCGGCGGAAATCCTGATCCGGCATTTTGGCGTGTCGAAAGTGCTGGTGATTTGCCCGACTTCGCTCAAGTATCAGTGGCAGAGCGAGATCACGAGGTTCTCCGGCCACGCTTCGAGGGTAGTCGCGGCGGCCTTGCCCAGAGGCGGGGCGAATATGCGGCCCAGGATCTCTACAAGATCACCAACTATGAGAAGCTGAAATCGGACCTTGACATGATTTCCGCGTGGGCGCCGGAGCTGGTCATCGTCGACGAGGCGCAGCGCATCAAGAACTGGAACACCATTGCGGCGAAGGCTCTCAAGCGAATCGACAGCCCCTATGCCGTCGTGCTGACGGGAACGCCTCTCGAAAACAAGCTGGAGGAACTCGTTTCCATCGTTCAATTCGTCGACCAGCACCGTCTTGGGCCCACGTGGAAGCTGCTGCACGAACATCAGGTCAAGGACGAGGCGGGACGCGTGACGGGATACACGGGCCTCGAGAAGATCAGCCAGACCCTGGCACCGATCATGATACGGCGTCGCAAGTCCGAGGTGCTGCTGCAGTTGCCCGGGCGCACCGACCAGAATCTGCTGGTGCCCATGACCGAGCTGCAGATGGCGTATCACACGGAAAACGCGGACATCGTGGCCAAAATCGTCCGGCGCTGGCGTAACACCAGGTTTCTGTCGGATCAGGACCAGCGGCGCCTCACCTGTGCTTTGCAGAACATGCGCATGTCGTGCAACAGCACCTATCTGCTGGACCAGGAAACCGATCATGGCGTGAAGGCCGACGAGCTGGCGACGTTGTTCGAGTCGCTTTTCACGCAGCCGGACGAGAAAGTCGTGGTGTTCAGTCAATGGACGCGCACGCATGAGATAGTCATTCGCCGGCTCAAGAAGCTCGGCATCGGCTACGTCAGCTTCCATGGCGGCGTGCCGTCGGAAAATCGGCCCGCGCTGGTGCAGCGCTTTCGGGACGATTCGGACTGTCGGGTATTTCTGTCGACGGACGCAGGTAGCACGGGGCTCAACCTCCAGCACGCGTCGACGCTCGTGAACATGGATCTGCCGTGGAACCCGGCGGTGCTGGAACAGCGCATCGCGCGCATCTATCGGTTGGGCCAGAAAAAGCCGGTACAAGTCGTCAATTACATCGCGAAGGGAACGATCGAGGAGGGCATGCTGTCGGTGCTGGCTTTCAAGCGCTCGCTGGCGGAAGGCATCCTCGATGGCGGCGCCAGCGAAATTCTGCTCGGTGGTTCGCGCCTGACCCGCTTCATGAAGGATGTCGAAAACGTCGCGGGGCGCATGGGAGAGAGCGAGGTCATGGCCGCGGCGGAGGAAGCCGCGAGCGGCGCAGTCGTGTCCGGCGACGCGGCGCGTGACGCGAGCGTCGTGGAAACCGACCTCGCCGGTACCGGCGAGCGGCTTCAAGCTTCGACCATCGATACAGCGCAACGAGGCGCGTCCATCGAACCGTGGTCAGGGTTGCTGCAGTTCGGCGCGGCGCTGGCGTCGGCGTTGAATGAGCCGGGCGATGGCGCGGTGTCCGCACACCCGTGGGTCGAGCGCGATGCCGTGACGGGCGCGCGAAGTCTCAGGTTGCCGCTGCCATCTCCCGAGACGGCAAGACGACTGGCTGAGGTGCTGTCGACGATCTCGGATGCTCTGCTGCGCAACGGCAGCGCAAACTAAAGTCGCTGAACGTGGGAGTTGGGGCAGGCATCTTCGAGGCGGCCTGCTTCGAGTCGTATTCGAGTTGTACCTGGCGGTGAGATGGGGAAGTTCTAAGCGCAAGCCCGCTCTTCGAGCGCCGCCCTGACCCACCCGAATCCCACGCGCTCCTGCTCGAGCCGCAATCCATGGCGAATCCGGTTGTCGCGGAGGTCATCGAAGAGTTCCCGCTCTTTGGCAGTGAGCCGCGGCAGATCGCGCGTGACCTGATCGCCTTCTTCTCCCCAGAACGCTTCATGCGCCACCAGCGTCGCGCGGTCCATCAAGAACGATCCAACATGCGGGAACCGGCTGCGCAATTGATCGAGAATGGCGAAGCCGTGCGTGTCGATGTCGCCCCAGTAGTGGAGCGCACAGTCCGTGAGCCATCGCGCCGGCTCGAGAGCTTCCCAACCGTAGCCCGCCCCGAAGAGCACGATCGACTGCGGAACGTCGGGAAACGCCAAAAAATTTATCTCGTTTTCCGTAATGAACACGTGGCGGCATGGCAGTGTGAGGCGCGCGAAGCTGTCAGCGTCGAGTGCGATGTCGGGCCGGCCCATGCCGGGCAGAACGGCGAGCCTGTCATCGAGCGCGCGAAATCGAATCCGAGGCGGCTTCTCGCGGAACCCGTAGCGAGCAGCGAATTGGGCGGCGGCTGTCCGGCTGCTGTCGATTGACTCCGACGGCAGCACGAGATCGAGCCATTGGGCGAGGACGCCGCGCCGCGCCTCGATGAATTTCGTGTCGACGTTGGCGATTTCGGCCTGGCGAAGATATACGCCCGGCTGCGGATGTGCTTGCAGCCAATCGACGACTGCCAGCAGTCGTTCCCAATCGCCTGCGAATTCGAGTGCTTGCAACGGGCGCTGCGCAAGCCACGTGGTGAGCTTCGGCTGGCGGGAGCGTGTGATTTCGAGCAGCCGCTCGAACTGCGCTGCGTCGCGGCGCTTGCCGGCGACCGCGAGCGCATCGTCCAGACTGTCCACCTAAGCTGCTTGTGGCAAACGCTGCAGGCCGAGAATTCGATGATTGATTTCGCGCCATTCGATGCGTACGCGCGGTGTCGCGGCAATCTCCGCGATCCATGCGCGTACCGCGTCGAAGCGTTCGGCCAATTCGGACGAGCTCGGGCCTTTTATCGTTAGACGTAGCGGGAACAGCCCCTCGGTGCCGTCTACGAGGCTCCGCAGCCATTCGCCACGCTCCCATAGGCGCTGGAGGCGAACGCGCAGTTCGGCGGTCGTCGTCCAATTCATTGCTCGAACTCCGCCTTGCGCGCGCGGTACTCCTCGATCGACAGGTTGCGCAGCTTCGAGGCGCGTCCGCCCTCGTTCTGAACGAATCCGACGCTCGAAACGAACGGCTCGATGATGTGAATCTTCTGCAGCGGCGTGACGATCAGCAGTTGCAGGTTCAGTTTTTGAAACAATGTGAGACCGTATTGCGCCGATTCGTCGGAGCCTCGTCCAAACGCCTCGTCGATGACGACGAAGCGGAACGATCGAGAACGCACGGCGCCCCATTCGAGGCCGAACTGATAGGCGAGACTCGCGGCAAGGATCGTATAGGCGAGCTTTTCCTTCTGGCCGCCCGATTTACCGCCCGAGTCCGAATAGTGCTCGTATTCGCTGTCGTCCTCACGCCAACGCTCGCTGGCGGCGAACAGAAACCAGTTGCGTACGTCGGTCACTTTGGCGCGCCAGCGCCGGTCCTGCTCGGTCAACCCTTCGCGGCCGCGGAAGCGGTCAATGATCCGTTTGACTTGCAGGAACTTGGTCTCCGAGTATTGGCTATCGTCCGAGCCGGTGAGTTCGCCCTCGGTGCAAGCACGCAGGTCGCTCTGGAATTCGCGGATCTCCGCGTCGGGGTTGGACTGACTCTCGAGGACGATGTATCGGCCCGCGTTGTAGTCGATTTGTCGCAACGATTCGTTGATGCGTTCGATGCGTTCCTTGATCGTTTGCCGTTCGCGGGCGAGCTGGCCGTGGAAGTTGGCGATCTCGTTGATCGTATTGACGTTGAGCAGCTCTTTGAAACGCGCTTCGAAGCGCGGCAGATCGTCCGCTTGCAGCCGCGCAAGCATGTCACGGTACTCTGAGGTCGCGTCGAGGCTCGCATCGAAGTCGGCCGTTTCGAGCTTGTAGGCATCCTTGAAGGCCGCCATGGCCTTGACGATTTTTTCGGCAAGGCGGCCGAGCGACTTCGTTTCGTTGTCGATACGGGTTGTCAACGCCTCTCGCACGTCCCGCTCGCGGTTGTCGCATGACTCGACGGAAAGCTGGTGTTCGCCGAGAATCTCCGCTCGCAGCGCCTCGATTCGCTCGGCAAGTTCGGCATTCACTTGCGCAACGAGCGCGTGCGTCTCGTCGCGCAACGTTTGCGCTGCCTCCCGCCTGGCCAGGATACCGCCCAGTTCCGAGTCGGTGTCCGAGATCGCCGCTTCACTCTCTGTCAACGACGCTTGCGCCGAGTCCAATTGGGCCGTTAGCTCCGCGAGGGCGTCGCTTGCCGCTTCGAGGCGGGCTTTTTCGTCTGCCAGACGGGCGATCGCGGTCGCGCAGCTTCCCCAGTCGATGTCGCGGAAGTCGACGAACTCGCCGACGCGCGCAAGCGCTTCGAGCTGCTCGCGCACCTTCGAGTGCTGGCTTTGAGCTTCTCCAAGCTTCTGTCCGATCTCGCCAAGCCGAACCTCGAGCGCTCGCCGTTGGGCTTCGAGGGCGGCAATTTTGGCCGTGTTGCTCCAACCCAGCACGTAGCGGCTGCGATCGTCAAGCGCGCGGCGGTCGTCTTTTTCGTGGCGCTCGCCAAGCGCTTTCGCCTGGCCCGCACGCGTGATCGCGCGCATCTCGCGCCGAAACTGCTCCTGCGTATCGCAGCATGCATAGTCGAACCGGCGGCCGATTTCGCGTTCGAGCCAGCCATAGAACAGCGAATCGGGCTTGATCGCGAGTTTGTGCGCGAGCGAGTGGCGGTGTAGCTCGATGGCCTCGGCTGCGCGCGCGGCGCGTTCAGAGCGCACGCGAAAGTAGACGAGCCGCCCCCGGAGATGAGTGCGATCGACCCACGCCGCGACGTTCGCATAGTGCTCGTCGGGCACGAGCAGCGACAGGCCGAAGTTGCGCAGGACGCGCTCGGCGGCGCCCTCCCAATCGCGCGCATCCTCTTGCACCTGAATGAGTTCGCCGGCGAACGGCAGGGCGTCTTCCTCCAGACCGAGCGCCGAGCATAGGCTCGCCCGCATCGCGACTTGTTCCTTGGGGATGTTGTTACGTCGAGCTTTCAGGCTCGCGATTTCGTCCTCTAGCAGATCACGCTGCGCTTTCCCTTCGCGAAAGGCCACGCTCCATTCGGTAATCGCATTTTGCTCTTGCGCTTCGTCGTCGACGAGCGAGCTGCGCCGCTCGGCCAGACGTTGGCGTTGGGAAGCGAATGCGGCCTCATCCGTGGCCTCGGTTTCGCCGAGCAGCGTAACGATGGCGGCATAGCGTTGCGCGCGTTCGCGGCGACGCGCGCTTTCTCGCTCGTGCTGGCGGATTTCGACCTCGAGTTGCGCGATGCGATCGCCGCCTTGTTCGGCCACGGCGCGGCGCAAATCGTCCACGCGCTGGCGCGCCTGGTCGCGCGCTTCTTCGTGCCGCGCCTTGCGTGATATTGCACGCGCGTGGTCCTCGTCGAGCAATTGGAGGCGGCGCTCGATGAGGCCGAGCTTGAGCCCGGCGAAGTAGGGTTTCAGTGCTTCACGGCACGCTCGCCAGCCTTCGAGAACGTGTCCTTGCTCGCTGTGGCGATCGCAGTCGTCGACGAGCGGTGTCAGCAGTTCCACCTGGCGCTTGGCTTTCAGTACCGCCTCGTGCGCGCGATTCAGATCGTCGAAGTGAGTGATCAGTGCGTCGACGCGCGGTGCAACGTCGAACGGCTCAAGCATGTGGCTGCGTACGAAGTCGGTGAGATTGCCCACCGATTTCATCGATACCGTTTGATGGAAGAGCTCGAGCGCTTGCTCGTTTTCGATTCCAAAGCGCCGCCGGAACCAGGCGCTGTATTTCGGAAATGTGTCCTCGATTTCGGCACCCAGCCCGCGCAGCTTTTTGCGCAGCTGTGCGATCTCGGTGCCGAAGCGCGAGAAGTCAGCGGCGATCGAGAGGTCGCGTTCGGCACAGACGAAGAATCGCGCGGGTTGAGCCTGTGCGTCTTTCATCCAGAACACCTGCGCGAGTGTGACTGTGGCATCGTACCCGGCGTTACGAAACACGCCCAAAACCACCGAATAGCTGTTATGGTCGCGCAGGCTCACGGGCCTGGCCGTCCCCGTGACCTCGTTGCGCTCCGACTTGTAGTAGCCAAGCACATACGAGCGTAACGTACGTTCCTTGCTGTCCGCGCCTGCCGCCTTGTTGTAGGCGATGCGCTGCGCGGGCACGAGGAGGGTGGTGATGGCGTCGACGAGCGTCGACTTGCCGGAGCCGATGTCTCCTGTCAGCAGGCCGTTGCGGCCATCGACCCGCAGCACCCAGACTCGTTGGTCGAAGGTTCCCCAATTGAAAACCTCGAGCCGCTCGAGGCGAAAGCCCGTCAGGGCGTCGTCGACGGCAAAATCGAGGCCGAGCGTGCGCGGCTCATTCATCGCGACTCTCCTGTTGGTCAGAAACCGTCGAATCTTGAAGGTGGTGCGCCCGATAGCTCGCGAGCCGCGCGTCGAAATCGAGCAGCCATTGCGCATCGACGAACGCCTTGAGAATGCGCCGCACCTCGAATGTCGGCGGTCCGCTCGTGGTCTTCATCCGGCGTAGGAAGCCGAGCTCGACGATCTTGTTCACGTGTGTATCGATTTGATCGACCAGGCGCGCCTCGTTGGTGCTCGCGGGAAGGAATACGCGTACGAGCTCGACGATGTCCTCGCGCGCAAGGACGAGCCGCGTGTCGCCGCCGCCAGCATCCCATTCCGCCAGCTTCTTTCGCAGCAGCGCGAGCAGCAGGCTCACGGGGAACGAGAGTGGACGCCGGGCAACGAGCCGGGGTAGCTGAGCCTGTTCCCCATCGACTTCAGCGTCATGCGCGGCGCGGCTTTTTACGAAGGCGTAGCCTTCCGCCTCGTCCACGACGAGCTCGAGGCCAAGCACGGCGACGTAGTCGCGCGCGTGCGTCTGCAATTCGAGCAGTGCGGCCCAGAGGCGCTCGTTTCCATCACGATAAACCACGCCCTTGAGCAGCGCGATGGCAACTGTCGACAAATCGCCTCGACCAGGCGACGAGGCTTGCTGTTCTTCCGTCATCTCTACCTTGTGAAAATCACACGCGGCATCGTCGTGCGCTTAATGATTGGTGTTCCGTTGGCGTCGTTCGCCTGCCACTCGATCGTATCGGAAATGGTCTCATCGACGGTCGCGCGAAATGATCCAGCTTCGGCGCTCAGTTGCAAATAGGCGACGAGCTCGGCGAGCCCATGCTCGAGAGGCTGCGAAGCGGTCAGTTCGGCAAGCGTCACTTGCGGCCGATCTTGCAGGCATCGGCGGATATGGCCTGCGAGGCGCGCGCGATCGACGACGATCTGCGTGTAGAGTGCCGAGGCATCGAGGTTCGCCTCACCGGTTTCGATTGAGACGTTGGCAATGAGAGGGCGCAGCGCCGGCGCGTAAAGCGGGCGTTCCATCGGCAGCTCGATGTCAGTGGATGCGGTCTCGATCTCCATGACGGGGCCTGGTGGGGGCGCTTCGCGCAGCGCAAGCGCTTTCGTTTCGATACCGCGCAGAATGTCCATGATGCGGCGGTTTTCGAGCCACGCTTGATCGTCGAGGAAGCGTCGAAGCTGCTGCGAGAGCTGAGCTACCGTGCGCTGCGTATGCTCGCCGGCTTCCAGCCAGTCATAGTGGACGCGCCGCGTGCGCGCGTCGGGCCTCATTTCCATGACCGCCGGCAGCGCCAGCACGCGCTCGAGCCGTTTCGAGAGTTCCTCTTGACGGCGGCTCGACATCAGGAAGTCCCAAAACGCCCGGAAGCTGCTGCCCTGGTCCGAATCGGCGATCGCGTCGCGCTCGCCCATGATTTCCTCGATGAGCGCACCCTTCGATCCTTCCCAGAGCGCGATTCGCTCGCGCACATGTCGGTCCAGCAGCCGAAAGTTTTGTTCGACTTCACGGAAATCCGTGAGCAGGTCGCGCGCCATCTGCATGAATTGCTGAAAGCGGTCCTTGAGCGCGGCATCGTCGAGCAGCCGAACGTCACCGGCCTCCACGCGGGCGATTTCTTCGTCGATCTGGCCGCGCCGCGTGTGGAGCTCGGCAAGACGCTTTTCGGGGTCCGCCTCGCTGCCTTCGCCCATCTGCCGCAGCAGCTCGAAAAGTGTCAAGAGCCTCGATTCCGTGCCGACAAAGCTGCGTTCCGTCAGCGTGCCGAGCCACGCGATCGCTTTCTCCGTGGCGGGTGTCAGGTCGAACTGCGGTTCATCGGATCCTTGGCGATAGTACTTGCGCAACCATCCCTTTTCAGGGCTGGCCCAGTCGTTCAGATACTCGAGCGCCGGCTTCGGGAAGGCGTCATCGCCGAGTTGTTCGCGCAACGCGTAAAGCTCATCTTCGAGTGCTTCGGCAAGAAGCGGAGCCGCCACCACGCGCACGTTTGGCGCGACGAACACGCGGTGCAGGAAGCTGACAGCGAGCGGCGCGTGGTCGGAGCGTAACAGGCGCCAAGCGGGATGGCGCGTGCGCAGCGCATCGAGGGTTGGGTAGTCGAGGGGCATCGGTGCGAGATGACGGGTTCGGCCTCCCTGAGGAGATCGCCGATCTTTGGCTCAAAAGGCCAGTATCCTACTCCGACTGTCATCCCAATTTTGCAAGGCTCCGCTCTGGAATGAGTCTCACGGTGTTTCTGGCGGTGTAGTGATCAGCGAAAAATATCCGGCGACGCGAGTGCAGCGGATTAGCGGGTCCAGCGCACTGATGGGCGACAAGACGGTCACGGCGGACGGACAGACCTTTCTGCCCAAGGGCTATTATCCGCCTCTCATGAACGGGGACGAGTTCAACGAGCTTCAGCTTCTCGTGAGCAGGCGCGGTTTCATTAAGGGCAAGGGGGCAATCGCCGCCATCACCGTGCCCGCGTCCCCATCCGCGCCGTCGATTTCCCCCTAACGCACCAACCGGTTCGGTGCCCTTATCACGTATTGCCATCTTGAAAAATGGCCGGAGTCGCGATTTATCGCTATTTGATAGAGCCGTTGAAAATTTCAGACACCCGCCCGTCAACACGATTGACGCTTTGTGTTGCCGCCCCTAAATTCGGCCACCAATCGCTGCGAATGCACCGATTTCGTATCGTTCCCTTCAACCGGACAGGGATGGCGTATGACTGCTGTGACGAAGAGCTTTGCGGACGCACTGCGCCACCCGAGCGCGCGGCTGACCCAGCACCTCACGCTGTGGATCGGCAGGAAGAAGCACGATCTCGACGTGCTGGACTTCAAGGTGAGCGGCGGATTCTGCAAGGACTACAGGGTCGAGATCACGGTTACGTCGCCGCAACTCGATATTGACGGCAAGGATTACGTGGGGTGGCGTGCGGGCCTGCAGGTCGACGAGCGCGCCGCGGTGCCTTCGGCGAGCTGGACCGAACCGGTCGATCACGCGGCGGCCACCCTCAACGGGGTCGTGACACGCTGGAAGCGCATCCGCACGAGCCGCGACGAGGCCGCCTACCGGCTGCTCATCGAGCCGCGCTTTGTCGCCTACTGCAAACGCATCATCAGGAGCGACGTCTACAAGGACGTGACATTTCAGGAGATGCTCACGCAGGCGCTGGTCGACCGGAAGAACTTCGAAGCCTTCGATGTCGAGTTCCAGATCGAAGGGCTGCAGGAGAAGATGGAAGAAGTGGTGATGTACGAGGAGTCCTTATGGAACTTCATCACCCGCCACTGCCGCCGCCTCGGTGTTTTCTGGTTCTACAAGCAGGGACGCGGCGAGGACGGCAAGCTCGACACCATCGTATTCGCCAACAATCCGCGTGCCTATATCCGCTCGATCGACGTGCCGCTGCTGTCCGCCTCGGGCCTGAGCAGCAACTGGCATGAGGCGGCGCAGGCGGTGCACGCGCAGCGCACGCTGGTGCCGGCGACCATCGAACTGTGGGAGCGCAACTACCGCACCCCGGAGGATCCGCTGCGGGCCACGGCGAGCGTCTCGGATGAGGCCGATGACCGTTCGGTGTTCGGCCAGATCAGCCGCAGCGCGGAAGGCCATCTGACGCCGGCGCAGGGCGAGGCGTTCGCGCAGACCCGGCGCGACGAGCAGATCGCGCGTCAGGTCACGCTTGCCGGGGAGAGCGATGCGAAAGGCATCGCCGCGGGCGTCGTGATCAAGCTCACCAACACGAAGCTCGCGAGCGCCGAATACGGCTTCGTGGTCACGTCGTTCAGGATGAAGGGCAGCCGCATGAAGCCGGCCTTTACGCGCTTCAAGGCGATGCCTGCCCATCTGGCCTACCGGCCCCGGTTCGACTACCAGCGGGACTGGCGTTTTCTGGCAGGCCCCGTTGTGGGCGTGGTCACAACATCGGACTCCGTGCCATACGGCGACATGGACGACCACGGGCGTTACGCCGTTCTGCCGAAGTTCCTGCAGGGCTCGGGCAATACCGACAACAAGGTGCTGAAGCTGCGCCTGCTGCGTCCATCGTCCTCGTACCAGGGCGGCTTCCACTCCCCCCTGCTGCCGGGGACCGAGGTGCTGCTCGACGGCGAAAACCGGGACGTGGACCGCATGCACATCAGCGGCGCGCTGCACGATTTTTCGCACCAGGATCCGGTGCGGGGCACCGATGCACTGTTCAGTTATGCCACCTGGCGCTCGCCGCTGCTGGGAGCCGAGGTCGTTTTTAACGATCTGCAGGGCAAGGAAAGCGCACGCATTGCGACCGTGTACAGCCAGACCGCGTTCAACCAGGGCTATCTGCTCGACAGCAAGAAGCTCCCTCGCGGGGAAGGGTTCGAGGCGACCACGAAATCGTGGGGCACGATGCGCGCGGCGAAGGGCCTGTTCCTCTCGGCGGATGCACCGGCCGGGGCGGATACGCAGCACCTCGACATGCCCACCGCCGTCGCGCAGCTCAAGGCCGCGCTGCAGCGCGTGACGGATCTGGCAACCGCGACCACGCAGGCCGGGGCTGATCCGGCCGACCGCGCCGTGCAGTCGGCGCTCCTCGATGGGCTGAACCAGTTGCGCGACGCGGGGCTGCTCGCCAGCGCCCCCGGCGGCATGGCGTTCGTGACGCCGAAATCGGCGCAGTACTCGGCGGGCCAGAACGTGATCGTCACGGCGGGCCAGGACATGGACGTCAGCATCGTGAAGCGACTGCGCATGGTGGCGGGTGAGCTGATTTCCTTGTGCGCGCACAAGCTTGGTCTCAGCCTCACCGCGGCGAAGGGGAAGTTTACGGCGGCGGCGCTCACTGACGGCATGGATCTGTTCGCGCAGAAGCAGTTGCGTGTCGCCAGCGAAAGTGCGGACGTGCAGGTGTCGGCGAAGTCGAAGATCTCGCTCAACTGCGGTGGGGCTTCGGTTGTCTTGGAGGGCGGCAACATCACGTTCCACTGCCCCGGCGCATACACCATCAAGGCCGGCTCGTTCACGTTCGTCGGACCCGACAACGTGCCGGCCAAGCTGCCTTCCCTGCCGAAAAGCAGCCTGAAGATTTCCGATCCGTATTCGTCGTCCCACTGAAGCCATGATCATCAGCCCTCCCTTCCTTCCCGCGTCGGGCCTGACGGCCAGCGACGCGTCGAAACCGGACCCCATGATGGACCTCGTCGACCCGTTCGAGATCGGCCATCACGGGGTCTGGCCGGTCACCTTTGACCGGCGTTTTCATTGCGGCATCCATCTGAATCCGGGTACGCAGGGCGCGGGCCAGGCAGAGCCGGTGCGCGCGATCGCCGATGGGGATGTTGTTGCGTACCGGGTCTGCAAGAATCGCATCTCGGATGGCACGGTGGATCCGAAAACCGGCCTGCCGGTGCCGAATTCGAACGCCGGCTTCGTCCTGCTGCGACACAAGACCGACACGGGCGACGGACGCACGATCACGTATTACTCGCTCTACATGCATCTGCTGGACATGACCAGCCAGGAGGACATCGTCCCCCAGCCTAACGATCCGCCAGAGACCGGCTCGGCGAATGCGCTGCCCAAATGGCTGCTCGATACGGCAGGGGGCAAGGATGGGGTGGTCCAGGCGGGCGGCACGAAGAAGGTGTATCGCAAGGACTTGCTTGGCTACGTCGGCCAGCATCAGGGTGTGGCGCATCTGCACTTCGAAATCTTCATGGCCGACACTGATTTCACGGACTGGTTCGACAAGGTACAGATCGGGGTAAAAAATCCGGCCCAGCCGACCACGGGCGACTATTGGGGGCACAGTTATTTCATCATTTCCGGCCCTCAGGAGTTCCCTCCCCAGCCGGCAGGCATGGATGAGAAGTGGTTTCCCAAACTGCCGGGGGGGCCGCTTGACGAACACGACACACTCTATGTCGAAGCCTGGTTCAACAAGGGGCGACGCTATACGCGTGCGTGGATCGATAAGGGTGGTAGCGGCAAGGTGACGCTGCTCACGCCCGGCCCTGTCGCAGACCCCTACGACAACGCCCAGAAACAGTACGAATACGACTTGTATGAGCGCGCGATGGCCCTCTATCCGGCGTGTCCGAGCGATGGTTATGAGATGCTGCGGTTTGGACGTATTCTTTCGCAGCAGGGCTCGACCGTAATACCCCCTGCTACCTGGATCGCGGTGCCGTTTGACGAGAACGGTACGCTGGGCTATGTCAACATCGCGCCGGACGCGATCAGGAAGTTGTCCGACGCGGATTTCCCGTTCTTTACGGGTTGGCAAAAGGTCGATGGCGACAACACGCCGTTCAACGACGCTGGACGATGTGATTACGCGACGCTTTGCGGGTTGACTGGCATTCAGGATTCGCTGCCATCAGCACAGCCGCTCGAAGCTGATCCAAACAACAACAATGAGGTCAACCTGCTGCTTGCCAGCTATGTGCAGAACACCGATGGCGTGGACGAAAAGCTCCGGGGGATGGTGTTCAAGGCGCGCAGCGAGTGGGATGCGTCCAACAACGAGGAGCGCTACAAGGACCTGAACGACCCGGATGGCTTTTTTGGCAAGCAGAAGGATACCAACCCCGATGGGTACACCAAGTTCACGGACTTCCTGAGCAAGTTCCAGTTTCTGGACAAGACTCCGCTCGCCGGGCAGGAGCTATGGTTTTTCCATCCTCTGGCATTTATTCGCCACTTTAGAAAGTGCGGGTGGATTGGAGTGCAGGAATCAAAGCAATTGATGCCGGCGCATGCGTGGTTCAGCTCGGTTGGCGCACTTCGTCAGCCATTGGCAAATACATTGTCGTCGGATCAGGTGGCAGAGCGCGTCTCTTCGCATCTATCGGACCTCAACAAGACGATTAGAAAGTATTCACTTAATTTGTCTCCAGAGCGATTGGCTATTTTTTTGGCTCAGACATTTATTGAAACCGATCGGTGGAAGACGTTTATTGAATATGGGCGAGGTGCTGCCAATCCGCATATTCCGATGGCTCAATATTACGGTGCGTTCTATGGTCGAGGAATCATGCAATTGACGTGGGCCAACGGATATGAGGCATACGGGAAATTTTCGGCTAAGCCAAATAATCCCGGGTCATACATCGATCCAAGAATTACGCCAGCGTCTCTCCATTACTGGGAGGATCCCACTAAGAAGGTGCATGGGCAGATAGTTGTCGTCGGAGTGCCGAAGCTCTGGGCGCCGCGGTACGACCCAGATGTTGTTGGAGCTGATTCGTTCGCAGCGTGTGATAGTGGTGGTTTTTTTTGGATCTGGAAGCACCATGACGGGACTCGAAATATTAGCCGTGTAGCCGATTTGGGGATTTCGGGGGCAACTATCGATAAAGTGAATAAGCTCGTAAACGGTGGGCCTTTTGGCTATTTCGAAAGATTTGCCTTTACTTGGTATACACAAAATATTTTTACCGATTGGATACCTGCTGCCGCAAAAATTAACGTCGCGACACCGCGGCAAGCCACGGTTTTTGTCGATTTGTCTCGTCCAAGTTAAGGAGTTATACGCATGAAAGCGATTTTTCGTATTCTTCTGCTTGCATTGGTTGTAGTGGGATCTACAGCAGCGTTTTCGAAGGCGTTAGATGCCGATGCCTATCAGATTTGTATGAATCGCACGAAGCATGATCGCTTGAATTGCCAGGCGGGTTGCGGGATGATTATTCAGCAGTGTTATGACGAGGGCGTTGCAGATATAAATAAGAAAATAGATATTTTGATTTCGGATATAAAATCTAAAAATGGAGCGGCCTGCTCTGCTCTTGCGACGAATTATTTGAGTGAGGCGTCTCGCATGGAGGGGGGTGTTGAAAATAAAGCCAACAATCTCATAGGGTGGGTCGGGAGTGAATTGACTCTTAATTTTGCGCGACAGCGTCTAGATAATCTTGGAATAATAATGGGTACGTGTAAGCAATAACTTAAATGATTGAGTCGGTTACGATGAAAATTAGATCCTTCGATCCGATGTTTAGACGGCGGGTTGCAACGCGTATTGTGAAAAATAATTAACTAGCTTGGGTGCAGACTATGAAGTCTCCTATCCGTAAAGGTGACAAGCTCGAACATGGCGGCGAAGTCACAGGCGGCTCACCGTGGTTCGAAGTGATGGGCCGCCCGCTCGCCCGCAAGGGCGACGAGGCGATCTGCGAGCAGCACGGGCCAACCACGATTGACGAGGGCTACGCCAAATTTCCCGATCGCGACGGCAAGAAGGTTGCCTTCCATCATTACCGCTGCGCGTGCGGCTGCCGTCTGCTCTGGCGCACCGGCTCACCACCGGCCTCTTTTCTGCCCGGATTGCCGGCCATGGGTGAAACCCCTGCCGGGCAGGCCTCTCCGGCCTGTCCTGTTGCATTCACGCAACTTTCCCCATATATATTCAGATACTGCTTTCAACGACGTTGAAGAGGGCGCGCGTAGGGCTATCGAAGCGACAGATTGCCACGACGTGCATACGTCGTTCGCCCGCTACCTGCCAGATAACCGTCGTCTGGTGGCCACCTACGCGGCGCTGCTCGACGATCTGGTCGCGCGAGCGCCGCGGTAGTCGTCGCGCGCGGCACAAGGGCGAGGTGTCGTTGCGAGAACAGAATTGCCAGCGTATCCCGGCGCATCAGGTCCTCGCTGCCGCCGCGACTCGCGTCAGAACCCGAAGACCCGCAGCGCGTTGTTGCCGCGGATCGCGTCGCATTGCTCCTTCGGCAGACGCGCGGTGTTGGCGAACGCGCCGCGAATGTCGTACACCTGATGCGGCCAGTCGGTCCCGAACATCACGCGATCCGCGCCGACCACCGAGACGAGAAATTCGAACGACGCCGGGCTATACGTGATGCAGTCGTAGTAGATATGGCGCAGATAATCGATCGGCTTGCGCTTCATCTTGCGACGTTGCGGGATCTCGACCTCGTTGCCTTTCTCGAAGCGGCCCGCCAGATAAGGCAACGCGCCGCCCGCGTGTGACGCGATGAGCTTCAGATTCGGATACTGATCGAAGAAGCCTTCGAAGATCATCCGCGTGATGGCGAGCGTCGTGTCGAACATGAAACCGACCGCCCAGCTCAGATCGAACTTCGTCATGTCCATCAGATCGACGCCGGGCGGATCGGTCGGATGCACGAGCACCGGCAACGCGCGACGGTCGATCTCGGCCCAGATCGGCGCGAACATCGGATCGGTGAGGCTGCGTCCCGCGATGTTCGCGAGCACCATCACGCCGCTCGCGCCGTTCTCGCAGGTGCGGCGCAGTTCTTCGAGCGCCGCTTCCGGATATTCCCACGGCAGCGACGTGAACCAGCGGATGCGGCCGGGATATCTGGCCTGTGCTTCGGCGATCGTGTCGTTCGATTCGCGCGCGGCGAGGCAACTGGTTGCCTGATCGCCCCAGTACACGTTCGGGCAGGTCAGCGACACGACCGAAATATCGATGCCCGATTCATCCATCTGGCGGATCCGCATGTCGAAATCGAAGTGGCCTTTTTGCGGAATCACGACCGGCGTGTTGCCGCGAAACACTTCCTGCTGACCGTCGGGGCGCGTCTGAATGTTGTACGCACCGCCGCGCTGCCGCAGCAGTTCGAGCCATTTGTGCGTGAAGATGTGCGTATGAACGTCAATGACAGGCATGCGGGATCTCCCGGAGAAAGTGCGGGTAAGAGGAAAACGGGGATGAGCGGGCTACTGGGTGGCGAACTCGTTCACCGGCGCGGCGCGGCGTTTCAGCATGAACGCGCCGAAAAGGCCGAGCGCGAAGAACACCGCGCAGAAATGCGCAGGCATCATGTTGTTGCCAGTCACGTGCAGCAGCCACGTCAGCACCATCGCTGAGAAGCCGCCGAAAACGGCCGCGCCGATGTTGTACGAGATCGCGAGGCCGGTCGAGCGGACTTCGGTCGGGAACAGGCCGGCGAGCGCGGTCGGAATCGGCGCGTTCGACGCGCTGATCAGCAGCGCGAAGCCGAGTTCGACGGACATGATCGATGCGAACGACGGCGCGTTGACGATCCAGTAGTAAGCGGGGTACAGCACGACGAGAAACAGCGCGAGCGCGACGCGAATCATGCGCTCGCCGCCGATGCGATCCGCGAGATGACCGAATAGAGGAATCGTCACCACGCGCAGCAGCACGCTCGCGAGCAGCACGGAAAACGGCAGCGTCACCGGCATATGCAGGTTCTGCACCGCGTAAATCGGCAGATACGTGATGATCACGTAGGCCATCACGTTGAGCGCGGCCGACAGCGCGGTCGCGACGAACAACTCGCGCGGATAGTGCATCACGACGCGCGAGAACGGCACCTTCACACGCGCGCCAAGCTTCTGGAACGCCTCGGTTTCGGGCAGGTTGCGGCGGATATAGAAGCCGACCGGGCCGATCAGCAGACCAAGCAGGAACGGAATGCGCCATGCCCACGACTCGAGCGCCTCATGCGTGAACAGATGCGTGAGCGCGCTGCCCATCGCGACCGCGAGCAACGCGCCCAGGGCCTGCGCGAACATCTGCCAGCTGCCATACAGATTGCGGCGCGCTGTCGGTGCATATTCGATCAACATCGCGGTCGCGGTGCCGAATTCGCCGCCGGCCGAAATGCCCTGCAACAGACGCGCGCACAGCACGATCGCCGGCGCGATCAGGCCGATCTGCTGGAAGCCGGGGGTGAGCGCGATCATCGCGGCGGCCACCGTCATCATCGCGATGACGAGCGTGAGGCCTGCCTTGCGGCCTTTGCGGTCCGCGTACATGCCCAGCAGAATCCCGCCGAGCGGCCGCACGACGAAGCCCGCGCCGAACGTCGCCGTGGTGAGCATCAGCGCGGCGTACTCGCTGTGGCTGGGGAAGAACTGCTTCGCGATGATGATCGACAGAAACCCGAACACGACGAAGTCGTACCACTCGAGCACATTGCCGAGCGTCGACGCCATTGCGCCGATCAAGCGTTTGCGCGAATCGATTGCTGTCACGACTGTCTCCTGTCGTTTTTTGAACGGCTGTGCGCTGCGTAGGAGAGCAATGTAGGGTACTGTCCGAATGAAAACAATCGAACAAAATCAATGGTCCCATAAAGTAACTTTATGATTGCGCTTCCATGACTCCAACCATCAAACAGTTGCGTGCATTCGCGCTCGTCTGCCGTTTCGGCGTGCTGACGCGCGCTGCCGACGAGATGTTCATCACCCAGCCCGCGGTCAGCGTATTGATCCGGCAAATGGAGGTGGCGCTCGGCCTGCGGCTGTTCGACCGCACGTCGCGCTCGTTGCGGCCGACCGCGGCTGCGCATGAAATCCTGCCGACCGTCGAGCGGATGCTGCGTGATCTCGAGTCGATCCAGTCGAGCGTGAAGGAACTGGCCGGGCGTGAGCGCGGTCGACTGCGCTTCGCGGCGACGCCGTCGATCGCGGCGGCGATCGTGCCGAAACTGCTCGCCGAATATCGCGCGCTGTACCCGAACATCGAGGTCTCGGTCGACGACGCCGCGCCCGATCGCCTGACCGCGTCGACGCTGACGGGCGACGTCGAGTTCGGCATCGGCACGATCAGCGAGCGCCCCGAGGGCATCACGCTGCAATGCCTCGCGCGCGACAACTTGTGCGCGATCTGCCGCAAGGATTCGGCACTCGCGAAAAAGCGGCGTGTGAGCTGGAAGGATGCGCTGCAGTATCCGTGGCTCGGCATCAAGTCGACGAGCGGCATCCGCAAGTTGATCGACGAAACGTTGTTCACGCTCGGCATGCGCAAGGCGGTCGAGTACGAAGTGTCCTATATGACGACCGGGCTTTCGATGGTGCAGGCCGGTCTCGGCATCGCGATTTTTCCGGGCATTCTGCTCGGGTCGTTTCCACATCGCGATCTGGTCGCGCGCAGGCTCGAAGCGCCGCTCGTCACACGCGACGTGAATCTGATCCGACGCGCCGAGCATTCGCTGTCGCCGGCGGCCGAGTCGTTTATCGAGCTTTGGTACAAACGCATCGGCAAGCCGGCCGATCTGTAGCGCGTCGCAGTTGCACACGGCCTGTCATACTGTATGAATATACAGTATCATGACTGCAATGGGCCGCTTGTGCGGCGGTGTGCGGATCGACGGAAAGAATCAGCGAAGGAACGAGGCGCGATGCCTGAACAACTGTGGTTGCCCGGGCTCGAGGCGCCGTCTCCGCCCACCGACGGGCTCTTTTTCGCGGTCTATCCCGATGCCAATACCGCGGCCGGTATCGCGAAGTTCGCGCAGCAGCTTTGTGCGGAGGCACGCATGCGCAGCGGCGTGCGTAGCGGCGGGCACAGCGGCGTGCGCGGCAAACCGCTCGCGGCGAACCGCTTGCACGTCACGCTCAGGCATCTCGGCAATTTCGCGGGCGGCTTGCCGGCGAATGTGGTCGAGGCGGCGAAACGGGCGGCCGCGGCGGTCAGCATGGCGCCATTTACGGTCGAATTCGACGCGGTCGCCAGCTTCGCGAAAAGGCCGCGGCTTGGGCCGGCGGTGCTGGTGGGCGAGCACGGTGTGCACGGACTGCAAGCGCTTCACGATGCGCTCGAAGCGGGCTTGCGCGACGACGGCATCGAGCCCGACGCACGTTTTACGCCGCACATGACGCTGGCGTACGGGATGCAGTGGATCGAGCGCCATACGGCCGAGGCGGCGTGCTGGAATGTGCGCGAGTTTGCGCTGATGCACAGCCTGCTGGGACGGACCAGACATGTCGTCCTCGCGCGTTGGCCGTTGGTGGGGCCGAGCTGAGGGAGGGGCATAGGCCACCTCGGTAACGAATTCGCGGCTGTTTCGCGAGGCGCCGGCTAGAACCGCACGCTCGTCCCGCAGCCCCCGGCATAGGCTCCGCCGCTCGCCGCGGCGCCACCGCAAAAAACGCCGCAGCCGGAAAGCAGCGCGGCCGCGGTAATCGCCGCCAGCGCGCTACGCACGCCGATCCGCCGAGACGCTTGGACGGGAAGAGCACTGGGACGGCCGATCGGTTTGAATGGCATGGCGGCGTCAAATTCGACGAGAGGGAACCTCTGCGTGCCGCGCCGGTTAAGCGCCGCGCGCGTTGTGCGACTTGATGACTTACTCTAAGTCCACGCTGAAGCACCGTCAAATGCCGGGTTGCCGGCAAATCGGCGCCTTTATGCCGTCAAGTGAGCACGGAGCGTCCGTGCGCTCCCTGATAGAATGCTCGGGCCGCAACGTTGTGGATTGCAGATGAAATTGCTTGATGCGCTTGTCGAACAGCGTATTGCCGCCGCCGCTGCGCGCGGAGAATTCGACGACTTGCCGGGAGCGGGCGCGCCGCTGGCCCTTGACGACGATGCGTTGGTGCCGGAAGAGGTGCGCGTCGCCAACCGGATTCTGAAAAATGCGGGCTTCGTGCCGCCCGCCGTCGAGCAGCTTCGCGCGTTGCGCGATCTGCAAACGGAGCTGAATGCCGTGAGCGATCAGCCGACCCGTTGCCGTCTCCAGGCGCGCATGCTCGCGCTCGATATGGCGCTCGAATCGCTGCGCGGCGGCCCGATGGTCCTGCCGCGCGAATATTGCCGCCGCATCGCGGAGCGTCTCTCTGAGCGCGTGGGCAATGTCGATGTGGCCGCCGCGGGTTCGCAGTGAACGAGCCGCTCCCGTGTGCCGCCTCGATCGGCTCTTCTGCGCCAGCCGAGGCCGGCGAGAAATCCGTTGGCGCTTGCATCGGCGCGGTCTTCGCACCGGCGGCTGATCACCCGATGGCCGCTGCCGCCATCCCTCCCGGAAATTCCGACGCTCCCATCATCTCCGAACGCGACCTGCGCTTCATGGCGCTCGCTCAGGCCGCCGCCGAAGAAGCGCGCGCAGCCGGCGAAGTGCCCGTCGGCGCGGTGCTCGTGCGCGGCGACGAAGTCATCGCCACAGGCTTCAATCATCCGATCGGCGCGCATGACCCGTCCGCGCACGCCGAAATGGTCGCGCTGCGCGCAGCCGCGCAGTCGCTCCAAAACTACCGTCTGCCGGGTTGCGAACTCTATGTGACGCTCGAGCCTTGCCTGATGTGCGCCGGCGCGATCATGCACGCGCGCATCGCCCGTGTCGTGTTCGGCGCGCGCGATCCAAAAACCGGCGCGTGCGGCAGCGTGGTCGATGCGTTCGCGAATCCTCAGTTGAACCATCACACGACGGTCAGCGGCGGCGTCCTCGAAGCCGAATGCGGTGCCGCGCTCAGGTCGTTTTTTGCCGAGCGGCGTCGGACGAGTCGCGCAGCCCGCGCGGCGGCGCGTGGCGAAACGGCTGAAGCGGCCGAAGCGGCCGTGGACACCGCCACACCCTCCAGCAGCGAACCGCCCCCAACCACGCCGCTCTAAAACAACAACGCCCAACGGGTCTCGCCATGACCGCTTCTCGCACCATCGAACTGATTGCGCCATCCGGCTATCCGCATGATCCGGAGGTGCTGCATCGCGCGCTGCATCGGCTGCGTGCGCAGGGGCATCGAGTCGACGGCGAGGAGGCCGCGAAGCGCCGCTACCAGCGCTTCGCCGGCACCGACGGCGAGCGCGCGGCCGATCTGAACCGGCTCGCCGATCCATCGCGTGAGCTGCCCGATGTCGTGTTGGCCGTGCGCGGCGGCTACGGCGCGGTGCGGATTCTGCACGGTCTCGACTACGAAGGGCTGCAGCGGCGGCTCGCCGATCAGCCGATAGCGCTGGTCGGTCACAGCGACTTCACCGCGATCCAACTGGCGCTGCTCGCGCGCGCCGGCTTGAAGACCTTCGGCGGCCCGATGCTGATGAGTGATTTCGGCGCCGAGCAGCTCAGCGAATTCACGATGCGCCATTTCTGGTCGGCGTTGACGCAGCCGACCATCACGGTCGCGAGCGACACGCCGCAAGCGCAGAGCGTCGACGTAACGGGCACGCTGTGGGGCGGCAATCTGGCGGTGGTTGCGTCGCTTGTCGGCACGCCGTACATGCCGCCGGTGCAGGGCGGCATCCTGTTCGTGGAGGACGTCAACGAGCAGCCGTTCCGTATCGAGCGGATGATCTATCAACTACATCTGGCCGGCATCCTCGCACAGCAGAAGGCGCTCGTGCTCGGTGATTTCTCGGGCGGCAAGCCGTACGACTACGACAACGGCTACGACCTGCACGCGATGGTCGAGCAAGTGCGCTCGCTGATCGGCATTCCTGTCGTGACGGGGCTGCAGTTCGGGCACGTTCATAACATGGTGACGCTGCCGGTCGGCGCGGACGCGCATCTGGTCGCCAATGCGCATGGCTTCAGGCTGACGGCGTCGGGCTATCCGAGCATTGGCTGAAGCCGTCGTGGGCGGAGCGGCGGCGGGCGGATCGCCCGCTTTTTATTGCGTCAGTAACGCAACTAACTGTCAGCATCTCCACACTCACCACCTCCCACACCCATCGCCAATGTTTGCAGTTTTTGTTGACAAAAACTGGCTGTCAGTACTCGTCTTGGCATTATAAAAAACGGGTAAGATTCCCGCCAGACAGCCGTGCAGCTTGGCTCACAGCCTTCCGCTGACGCCACGCAGCACAAAAACTGTCGAAAATCGACGCAAAAATTGTTGACAATATTTGCGTCCGCCCTATGATGACCAACATACCGAGACGCCAATCATGTCCGACACCGAATCCGTCGCGAACAGTTCGAAGCCCGAAGCAATCGCCGAGCGCATCCGCGCGGCGATCCTCGAGCACCGGCTGGCACCCGGCGCGAAGCTCACCGAAGCTCAGCTATGCGAAGTATTCGGTGTGAAGCGCGGCCCCATCCGCCAGGCGCTGTCGCAGCTGGCGACTGAGCGCCTCGTCGATCTCGAGCCGAATCGTGGCGCGTTCGTCGCGAGTCCGTCGTTGCAGGAGGTGCACGAGGTGTTCGAAATGCGCCGCATCATCGAGCTGGCCGTCGTCGAAAAGATCTGTAGCGGACACGGCATGCGGCGTCTGAAGAACATCGGCGGCATGATCGGCCGGGAACGCAAGGCATTCGAAACGCGGGATTTTCCGGCATGGATCCGCTTGTCGGGCGAGTTTCATACGGAGCTCGCGAACCTGACCGGCAACTCAGTGCTGTGCGATTGCCTGAACGGGCTGGTCGCGCGTTCCACGCTGATTTCCGCGCTGTACGAATCGCTCGGACGCAGCCCGTGCTCGTTCGAGGACCACGAAGCGATTCTCGCCGCGCTCGACGCCGGCGATGCGAAGCAGGCGGCCGCGCTGATGTCGCACCATCTGCAAAGCGTCGAGTTGAAGATGCTGGAGCGCCCCGCGCGCGGGGCAGCGGATCTGCATGAAGTATTCGGCGCGCTTGCGTCGAAAGAAGCATCCACCTAGACAGCCGAAGCCGACTCCACCCCAGGCTGAGGCAAGCAGCAGGCGAGCGCCCGTTCGTGGTGCGCGCCGCACTGAATTGAACTGAACCGATAGATGCACGGCCAGGCGGCCTCGCGTGAGCGCCGCCGGCCTGAACACGCACGTCCGTCGCGAGACGACGGAGTTCGGGTAGCGACGCATCGCCGGAAAGCCGCGGCGGCTGGCGATGCGACAACCACAAGTACGTCAGTACGGAGACACGCGCGGCACGGTCCGGAACCACGACGCCGACTTCTTCGACCCACGCGGGACGAGAAGCGAGCAACTGGCATGGCCGATGCAATGTCCGTCGATGCTCTTTCGACGGTCCCTATCCAAAGGAGGAATCATGGCTCAGTTCAGTGCAGCGCCAGGCAGTCACCCCATCTCCAACTATCCGGACGGCACGGCTCAAACCGATCCGTCGATGCCGGCCGGCTACAGCGAGCGGCTCTACAACAAGGACCTCGCGCCGCTGCGCGCGCAGAACTGGAGCGCGTACAACATCTTCGCGTTCTGGATGTCGGACGTGCATAGCGTGGGTGGCTATGTATTCGCGGGGAGTCTGTTCGCGCTCGGCCTGACGAGCTGGCAGGTGCTGGTGTCGCTGCTGATCGGCATCACGCTCGTGAACGTGCTGTGCAACCTGATCGCGAAGCCGAGCCAACTGAACGGCGTGCCGTATCCGGTCGCGTGCCGCGCGACCTTCGGCGTGCTCGGCGCGAATGTCCCCGCAGTGATCCGCGGCCTGATCGCGGTCGCGTGGTACGGCATCCAGACCTATCTCGCGTCGAGTGCGCTCGTGATCGTCGTGCTGAAGTTCGTGCCGCAACTGCTGCCGTATGCGGACGTGCATCGGCATGGTCTGCTCGGTCTGTCGACGCTCGGCTGGGCGGGCTTCATGCTGCTGTGGGTACTGCAGGCGCTGGTGTTCTGGCACGGCATGGAGACCATCAAGAAGTTCATCGACTTCGCCGGGCCAGCCGTCTACGTCGTGATGTTCATTCTCGCCGGCTACATGGTGTATCGCGCGGGTTGGCGCAACATCGGCATCAACCTCGGCGGCGTCAAATTTCACGGCATGGAAGTGGTACCGGTGATGATCACGGCGATCTCGCTGGTGGTGTCGTACTTCTCCGGACCGATGCTGAATTTCGGTGACTTCTCGCGCTACGGCAGGAGCTTTCGCAGCGTCAAGCGCGGCAACTTCTGGGGCCTGCCGGTCAACTTCCTCGCGTTCTCGCTCGTCACGGTGATCACGACCGCGGCCACGCTGCCGGTGTTCGGCGAACTGATCACGGACCCGGTCGAGACGGTGGGCCGCATCGACTATCCGATGGCCGTGATTCTCGGCGCGCTGACCTTCACGATCGCGACGATCGGCATCAACATCGTCGCGAACTTCGTGTCGCCGGCCTTCGACTTCTCGAACGTTGCACCGCGTCTGATCAGCTGGCGCGCGGGAGGTATGCTCGCGGCGGTCGCGTCGGTGTTCATTACGCCGTGGAACCTGTTCAACAATCCGGCCGTCATCCACTACACGCTCGACGTGCTCGGCAGCTTCATCGGGCCTTTGTACGGCGTCCTGATCGTCGACTTCTACCTCGTCAAGCGTCAGAAGATCGTGCTCGACGATCTGTACACGGTCGCGCCGAGCGGCTCGTACTGGTATCGCAACGGCGTCAACTATCGCGCGGTGGCCGCGTTGCTGCCGGCCGCGCTGATCGCGGTGATCTGCGTGATGGTGCCGGGGCTCGACGGCTGCGCGAATTTCTCGTGGTTCATCGGCGCGGGACTCGGCGCGCTGTTTTACCGGATGCTCGCACGCTGAGTTTCACGGGCTTTCGCCGCTGCAATAACGAGTCGAACAGGAGTCGCCATGCGTATCAAACTGATCAATCCGAACACGACGCGCCGCATGACCGAGGCGATGGGGCGCTGCGCACGCGACGTCGCCGCGCCCGGCACCGAAGTGATCGCCGTCAATCCGACGATGGGGCCGCCGTCGATCGAGGGCTATTACGACGAAGCGCTCGCCACGCCCGGTCTGCTCGCCGAAGTCGCGGCCGGCGAACTAGACGGTTGCGACGGCTACGTGATCGCGTGCTTCGGCGACCCCGGTCTCTATGCGGCCCGCGAGTTGGCGCGCGGCCCGGTGATCGGCATCGCCGAGGCGGCGATGCACGCGGCGAGCGTGCTCGCGCCGGGCTTTTCGGTCGTGACGACGCTCGCTCGCACCTGCGGCATGGCCTGGCATCTGGCCGAGCGCTACGGCATGAAGCGCTTCTGCCGCAACGTGCGTGCGACCGACGTCGCCGTGCTCGATCTCGACCAGCCGGGCTCGGCGGCGCGCCGCATCATCCTCGACGAATGCCGGCGCGCGCTCGCCGAGGACGGCTCGGACGCGATCGTGCTCGGCTGCGCGGGCATGGCCGAACTGTGCGCGGAGATCGAGGATGCGCTCGGCGCGCCGGTGATCGAAGGCGTGACGGCGGCCGTCAAATGGACCGAGGCGCTGGTGACGCTGCGTCTCGCGACGGCCAAGCGCGGCGACTACGCGCGGCCGCTCGCGAAGCGCTACGACGGCGCGCTCGCGTCGTTCAGCCCCGGTCCGCTGCGGGTAAACGCCGAGTCGGCGGACTCGCACATACACTCGCTGTAACACGCACTATCTGCCCGGCTGTATGGGCGCACCGGGGTGTTTTCGCTACACTGGGTCAACTCGGCGCTGCGGTTTCCGCAGCCGCCGAAGCCGCCTGTTGCGTGGCTACACGTGTGAACCCCGCACCGTTGCCGAGGGGTTTCGAACCGCGTTCACGCGCATTCCTGGTCCCGTCACTACGCATCCGTCAAACCATGCCACTCGACCCGAACTACCCGCGCGATCTGATCGGCTACGGCCGCCACCCGGTGCATCCGAACTGGCCGGGGCGAGCGCGCGTTGCGGTGCAATTCGTCCTCAATTACGAAGAGGGCGGCGAAAACTGCGTGCTGCACGGCGATCCCGCTTCCGAGCAGTTCCTGTCGGAGATCGTGGGCGCGGCGGCGTATCCGGCGCGGCACATGAGCATGGAGTCGATCTACGAATACGGCTCGCGCGCGGGCGTATGGCGCATCCTGCGCGAATTCGAAAGGCGCGACCTGCCGCTGACGGTGTTCGGCGTCGGCATGGCGATCGAACGGCATCCAGACGTTGCGCGGGCGTTCGTCGAACTCGGACATGAGATCGCGTGCCACGGCTATCGCTGGATTCACTATCAGGACATGTCGCCGGAGCAGGAAGCGCAGCACATGCGCCTCGGCTTGGAGGCGATCGAGCGCGTGACCGGCGTGCGGCCGCTCGGCTGGTACACCGGCCGCGACAGTCCGAATACCCATCGGCTGGTCGCCGAATATGGCGGCTTCCTGTACGACTCCGATTACTACGGCGACGACCTGCCGTTCTGGATGGACGTCGAGGTGGCGGGCGGCAAGACCGTGCCGCAACTGATCGTGCCGTACACGCTCGACACCAACGACATGCGCTTCGCCACCCCGCAAGGCTTCAACACCGCGGACCACTTCTTCACCTACCTGCGCGACGCATTCGACGTGCTGTACGAAGAGGGCGACGAAGTGCCGAAGATGCTGTCGATCGGCATGCACTGCCGGCTGCTCGGGCGGCCGGGGCGTTTCCGGGCGCTGCAGCGCTTTCTCGACCACATCGAACAGCACGATCGCGTGTGGGTGTCGCGGCGCGTCGATATCGCGCGGCACTGGCACGAAACTCATCCTTACCAGCAAGACAACCGCGAGGCTGCGGCATGAAGGCGATGCAATACACCCTGGACCAACTCAACAGGATCTCGACCGACGCGTTCGTCGCGGCGCTGTCGGGCATCTTCGAGCACTCGCCGTGGGTCGCCGAAGTCGCGGCGCGGGAGCGGCCGTTCGCGAGCATCGACGAGCTGCATCGCAGGATGTCGCAGATCGTCGAAACGTCTGGCGAGGACAAGCAGCTCGCGCTGATCAACGCGCACCCGGAGCTGGCCGGCAAGGCCGCGGTGCGCGGCGAGCTGACCGCCGAGTCGACGCGCGAGCAAAGCGGCGCGGGTCTCGCGCAATGCACGCAGGAAGAGTTCGACAAGCTGCATGCGCTCAATCAAGCGTATCGCGAGAAATTCGGTTTTCCGTTCATTCTCGCGGTGCGCGGCTACGACCGCCACGGCATCATCGCGGACTTCGAATCGCGCGTGAACAACAGCCGCGCCGACGAACTGCGCGCGAGCCTCGATCAGATCTATCGCATTGCACGTTTGCGGCTCGACGACCTGATCGGCGCGTGACGCGCACTGCGTCACGCAGCGAGCCGTAACGTTTTTCCCGCACCAATCGATCTCAAGGACGACAAAATGGCACTTCCGATTCTCGACCCCAACGCACCGGAATTCACGCGCCGTTACGTGAACCTGGCGGACCCGCGTCTGGGCGCGCAGGCGCTCGAGGCCAGCGACGAATTCTTCGCGCCGAAGGACCGCATGCTGAATCCGGAACCGGCCGTCTTCATTCCGGGCAAGTACGACGACAACGGCAAGTGGATGGACGGCTGGGAAACGCGTCGCAAGCGCACGACCGGCTACGACTGGTGCATCGTCAAGCTCGCGCGGCCCGGCGTGATCAAGGGACTCGACCTCGACACGAGCCACTTCACCGGCAACTTCCCGCCGGCGGCGTCGGTGGAAGCGGCGCGCGTTGCGGATGGCGAGCCGAATCAGGCGACGCAATGGACCGAGATCGTGCCTTCGACCACGTTGCAGGGCAATAGCCACCACTACCTCGAAGTCGGCGACGCGAGCGCGTACACGCATCTGCGCGTGAACATCTATCCGGACGGCGGCATCGCGCGTCTGCGTGTTTACGGTCAGCCGCAGGTCGACTGGGCCGGCGCGAGCCGCACCGAGCAGTTCGATCTCGCGGCGATGGAAAACGGCGCGTATCTGGTCGGCGCGAACAACCAGCACTTCGGCGCGGCCTCGACGCTGCTGATGCCGGGTCGCGGCGTGAATATGGGCGACGGCTGGGAAACGCGTCGTCGTCGCGAGCCGGGCAACGACTGGGCGATCATCGCGCTCGCGCAGCCGGGCGTGATCCGCAAGATCGAAGTCGACACCGCGCACTTCAAGGGCAATTATCCGGATCGCTGCTCGATCCAGGCCGCGTACGTGAAGGGCGGGACCGACAGCTCGCTCGTCACGCAGGCGATGTTCTGGCCGGTGCTGCTCGGCGAACAGAAACTGCAGATGGACAAGCAGCATTTCTTCGAGAGCGAGATCGCGGCGCTCGGGCCCGTTACGCATGTGCGCTTCAACATCTATCCGGACGGTGGCGTGTCGCGTCTGCGTCTGTGGGGTACGCTCGAATGAAAGCGCTCGCCATCGAAGCGCTGACGAAAGCGGCGTTCGCCGCATTCGGCGACGTGATCGAACTCGAAGGCGCGAAGCAGATTCCGATCAACCTCGGCACGACGATCCGCTATCACGACCTCGCGAAAGTCGACGTGGCCGACGAGCACGGCCGCACGCTCGTCAATCTGTTTCGTGGCCAGCCGCGCACGCTGCCGTTCGAAGTGAAGATGCTCGAGCGTCATCCGCTTGGCAGCCAGGCGTTCGTGCCGCTCAACGACAAGCCGTATCTGGTCGTCGTCGCGCCCGCGGGCGAACTCGACACGAAGAAGATCCGCGCGTTCGTCACCACTGGCTGGCAGGGCGTCAACTACGCGAAAGGCGTGTGGCACCATCCGCTGATCGCATTGGGCGAGGCGAGCGACTTTATCGTCGTCGATCGTGGCGGCGAGGGGCTCAATCTGAACGAGCAGGATCTGGCGGAGTCGCTGTGGCTCACGGAAGATGCGCTGAGCGCGGTGGCGGTTTGATGGCGATGCAGCTGCCGGGTCGTCGGCAGCGTTGTGGTTCGAAGAACAGGCCCGCGACGTGCGTTACGTCGTGGGCTTTTTTGCATGGATGGCGATCACTTGCGCCTGCCAAGCAGCGGCGAATGCCCAATGACTTCCCTTGACCGATCGGGCGGCTCCGGCGCCGAAAATCCCGCTGCTTCGATGGCCGGCTTGAGCCCCCTGAATTGCAGGCTTTTCTTCGGCGAGCGCAGCGATGTCATGCCGTCGTCCCACGCATGCAGCATCTGCTTGGCGAGCGCACGCCACTGCGGTTCGTTGCGCGCTGCTTCGATCAACTCGTGGCCGACGTCGACAGCGGAGTCGCACAGCGCTTCAACCATCTGCGCATATTGCCGCGGGGCGATGCCCATGCGCGTGTTGAAAAATCGTTCCAGCGTTTTACCGGCTGCCCAGGTTTTGCGGCCGTCGACAGGCAGCCCGGGCGGATTGGCTGCGAAGCGCGGATAAGCCTGGGTCGTCACGACATCGTAGACGGGCGTGAACGCAACGTCGTCGACCGAGGTATAGAACAGTGCGACGTTCTTGGTGTGGCAGTCCGCATTGCGCACGACGTAGTTCGTCAGCAAATGCCAGCCGAGCTGCTGGAGTTGCATCCGCATGGTGTCGCGATCGAGCAGATACGCTCTTGCCGCGTTGAGCATTTTCTCGCTCGTCGAATTGTATTTTTCGTGCGGTGGCAAGCCGAGCAGACCGCACAAGTCTTCGACGCCATACGCCGGCAGTCCCTGCGCGTCGACATCGAAGCGCTCGACGACGAGCGCCCTGCCATCGTCCGACATCCGCGTGCGCGCAACGTGCGCCACCCCCAGCCGCTCCAGCACCCGCATCGAATGGAACTCGTTGAAACCGAGAAAGGGCGTGTTGTCGTCCGAACCTTTGACGATGTGACGGCTCGTTCGAATCGTCGGCTTACCGAGCTGCAACGGTGTCGATGCGGCAGACTGCGCCTGCGGCGCGATGAACTTCGGCACGACGCCCGAAATGGCCGCTCGCGCGTATTCACGTACGAGTTGCGCGAAATGGTCGGCGGTGTTGTCGCCGTGCAGGATGTGCTGGACGTCGAGCGCCTGGAGTTCGGTGCCCGGCGCCACGCCTTCGGGCGTCACGGTGACCCGGCCGATCCCCATCGAGCCCACGACGGCGAGCAGTGACAGGTCGGTTCCGTCGAGCAAGGGCCCGAATTGCTCGCGGATCAGATTCAGCAGATAGCCTTCGGGCAGGTTCTGCCGGAAAAACGGATGCAGGTCGCGTGGCCAGCGCCAAGGCTCTTCGCGCACGGGCATCGTCAGGCTGACGAAGTCGGCCGCGCTCGCATCGCCGTGATATTTGAGGACATAGTCGTCGCGCTCGCGAAACAGCGTGGCAACGTTCTTGCCTAGCACCTGAACGTCGAGCTTCATGGCTGCGCGTCCGGGT
This sequence comes from Paraburkholderia sp. HC6.4b, assembly GCF_014200875.1. Classification (NCBI taxonomy): domain Bacteria; kingdom Pseudomonadati; phylum Pseudomonadota; class Betaproteobacteria; order Burkholderiales; family Burkholderiaceae; genus Paraburkholderia; species Paraburkholderia sp. HC6.4b. Next base: position 97,657 of record NZ_JACHDC010000001.1, on the reverse strand, counting down.
TGCGCTGTTCAGCGAGGATGTCTTCCAGCGTGCGGCCATGTCCATGCGCGACGAACTTGAGGTCGTAACCGGCAGCCTCGAGCAGGCGCACGAGCACGGACACGCTCATATCGTTCCTGGCGAGCGTTTCCATCCGCGCGACGGTCGTGCGGGCCACGCCCGCGCGGCGCCCAAGTTCTTCCTGCGATAGTTTGCTGTCGCGTCGCACGGCTTTCAGCATGTCCGAGACATCGGCGAGGTTGGTCATTTGTAGCCTCAGGGCGTCAAATTCAGCGTATTTGGCATTTATTGTAGCCCAAGAGACACAACAGGGTTGCTCGTATTTGTGTCTGCAAGGCTACATTTTATGTATTTTTGCCGATTTTTGTAGCCCGAGGGCGACAGATTCCGCACGTCACCTTCCCAAACAACAACGGGCTTGCCGCTCTCGCGACAAGCCCGCTTCGCACTCCAGCCTCTGCCTCGGCACCGGCTCCGTGATCCGGACAGAGGTCCTTACTTCGCCGCGCCACCTTCGAACCACGCGGCAATCTTCATCCGCTCCTCGTCGGTCATATGCGTGACGTTGCCGAGCGGCATCGCCTTCAACGTGACCGCCTGCTGGTAAATGCGCTGCGCGTTCTGCGAAATTTCGTCGGGCGTATCCATCAGCACGCCGGCGGGCGCGCTGCCCATCATCGTCGGATGCGCGGAGTGGCAGGCCACGCAGCGCTGCTGCAGCACCGGCGCGATGTCGGCGACCTTCAGCGTCGGCGCGTTGGCGGCCTGCGCCTGCGGCACCATCGGACGCGGCATGGTCCACACGAGTGCCGTGCACATCAGCGCGACGCCGACGATCGGCAGATACCACAACACCTGGCCGCGATGGCGCATCACGAAGAACTGACGGATCAGCGCGCCGGCCAGCATGATGACGACGAGCACCGCCCAGTTGTACGGATGCGTGTAGGTCATCGCGTAGTGGTTCGACAGCATCGCGAACACGACCGGCAGCGTGAAATACGTGTTGTGCACCGAGCGCTGCTTGCCGCGCTTACCGTAGATCGGGTTCGGCGTGTCGCCCTTCAGCATCGCGTCGACCATCTTGCGCTGGCCCGGAATGATCACGAAGAACACGTTGGCCGACATGATCGTCGCGAGCATCGCGCCCATGATCAGATACGCTGCGCGGCCCGCGAAGATATGGCAGGCGAGATACGCCGCGATCAGCACATAAACGCCGACGCAGATGCCGAGAAGTTTGTCGCGTGTGCCGAGAATGCGGCACAGCGAGTCGTAGACGATCCAGCCGGCCGCGAGGAAGCCGATCGCCGAGGCGACGGCGACCACCGGCCCCATGTCGAGCACGTTCCTGTCGATCAGGTAGGTGCTCGGCGAGAACAGATACAGCACGGTAAAGAGACCGAAGCCCGACAGCCACGTCGTGTACGACGGCCATTTCGACCAGTGCAGGTCTTCGGGCATTTCGGGCGGCGCGACCGTGTACTTCTGCATGTTGTAGAAGCCGCCGCCGTGCACGTGCCACAGTTCGCCGAACACGCCGCGACGGCGCTGGTTCGGATCGGTCGGCGGCTTCAGGCTGTTGTCGAGCGCGACGAAATAGAACGATTCGCCGATCCATGCAATGGCGGCGACGACGTGGAACCAGCGAATCGCGAGGTTCAACCAGTCGGTGATAAAGCCTTCCATGAAACTCCTCCACTTCTGATTCGTTGCGCGCGCGATGACGTTCGACCTCGCAGGTCATCGCGCCGACTGCGGATAGAAGACGCAGCGCGGGTTGTTATGGGTAGCGCGGGGCGTTGTGCCTGTCCAGGTCTGTTCGTGCCGGTTCGGACGCGGCTCGCATCCAGCAGGGCTAGCTGCCCCGATACGTGCTGTACGAAAACGGCGACACCAGCAGCGGCACGTGATAGTGCGCGTCGGCATCGGCGACGCCAAAGCGCAGCACGACGCGATCGACGAAGCGTGGTTCCGGCACCTTCGTGCCGAGCGAGGCGAAGTAGTCGCCCGCGCCGAACACGAGTTCGTACTCGCCCGCGACGAGCGCGTCGCCTTCGAGCAGCGGCTCGTCGCAGCGGCCGTCGTGATTGGTGACAGTGGTTTTGAGCGCGCGGCGCGTGTCGCCCGCGAGCGCGAAGAGTTCGACCTTGATGCCTGCGCCGGGACGGCCGTTCGCGGTGTCGAGCACGTGGGTAGTGAGCTTGCCCATTCGCAATTGTCCTTGTGTGAATGCGAGGTGTCGGCGGCGGCCCGATCCATTACGTTTGCGGCGGATCGAGGCTCCACGTCAGTGGCTACATACCCGTCGGCGAATCGAAGCGAGCGCCGTGGCAGCCATTGTAGAAAGGATGCTCTGTCCCGAGCGCGAGCGATAGGAAAGATAATAGTTCGCGCATGATGGACAGCCAGACGAAAGCCGCGCCGGCTCATCGGCCGATCGTACCGGCGCCAAAAATGCACCACTATATTGGCGGTGTGAAGTTGGGTATCGCAACCGCGCGGGTTGTCAGCGGGATTTTGGCTACCGAAGGTAAGCGCTGTGCGGCGCGACACACCCGTGCAAAGGCAGGCCTTTGGCACGGACAACCCCGAAGACGGCGACTCACGCTGGGTAACCGGGCCAATGGCGTTCAACGGAACGCGACGGCACGGTGGCGTGCCGCCGCATCGCGTTCGAACGGCTTTGCATGCAGGCAATCAGGCGGACAGACGAATGACGATGAATGAAGCACTGAAACAACCCGGTAAAACGATGCTCGTGAAGCACGCGGACGTGCTGGTCACGATGGATGACGAGCGGCGTGAACTGCGCGACGCCGGGCTGTATATCGAGGACAACCGGATCGTCGCGGTCGGACCGACCGCGCAACTGCCGCAATCGGCCGACGAGGTACTTGACCTGCACGGCCATCTCGTGATTCCGGGCCTCGTCAACACGCATCACCACATGTACCAGAGCCTCACGCGCGCGATTCCCGCCGCGCAGAACGCCGAGTTGTTCGGCTGGCTCACGAACCTGTACAAGGTGTGGGCGAACCTCACGCCTGACATGATCGAAGTATCGACGCTGACCGCGATGGCCGAGCTGCTGCTGTCGGGCTGCACGACGTCGAGCGACCATTTGTACATCTATCCGAACGGCAGCCGTCTCGACGACAGCATCGCGGCCGCGCGCCGAATCGGCATGCGCTTTCATGCGGCGCGCGGCAGCATGAGCGTGGGACGCAAGGACGGCGGCCTGCCGCCCGATTCGGTGGTCGAGCGCGAAGCGGACATCATGAAGGACACGCAGCGTCTGATCGAGACGTATCACGACGATGGGCGCTACTCCATGCTGCGCGTCGTCGTGGCGCCGTGCTCGCCGTTTTCGGTGAGCCGCGACCTGATGCGCGAATCGGCGGCGCTCGCGCGCCAGTATGGCGTGTCGCTGCATACGCATCTGGCGGAGAACCTCAACGACGTCGCGTACAGCCGCGAGAAGTTCGGCATGACGCCGGCCGAGTATGCGCACGATCTCGGCTGGGTCGGCCATGACGTATGGCATGCGCACTGCGTGCAACTCGACGACGCGGGCATCGCGCTGTTCGCGCGCACCGGCACCGGCGTCGCGCACTGTCCGTGCTCGAACATGCGGCTCGCGTCGGGCATCGCGCCGGTCAAGCGCATGCGGCTCGCGGGCGTGCCGGTCGGGCTCGGCGTCGACGGCTCGGCGTCGAACGACGGTGCGCAGATGGTCGCCGAAGTGCGCCAGGCGCTGTTGCTGCAGCGCGTCGGTTTTGGGCCCGATGCGATGACCGCGCGCGAGGCGCTCGAAATCGCGACCCTGGGTGGTGCGCGCGTGCTCAATCGCGACGACATCGGCGCGCTCGCGCCCGGCATGGCCGCGGATTTCGTCGCGTTCGATCTGCGTGAGCCGCATTTTGCCGGCGCGCTGCACGATCCGGTGGCGGCTCTGGTATTCTGCGCGCCGTCGCAGGTCAGCCATAGCGTGATCGACGGCAAGGTGGTGGTGAAGAATGGGCAGTTGGCGACGCTCGAACTCGGGCCGGTGATCGAGCGGCATAACGCGCTCGCGCGGCAGCTTTACGAGGCGGCCGCTTGAGCTCGAGCGGAAGGGGCGGCACTCGCGCCGCGCCGCGCGCAAGCCGCGAGTCGCTGATCCGTGAGCGGCGGCGCCAGTGCGAACGGCGCCGCATGCGGCGTCAGGACTTGTCGATCAACGTCCGGGTCGCCTCGCCAACCACGCCGCGCAGCCAGCGCACTTCATCGGAATAATGCACGCGCTCGTGCCACAGCTGGTAGTACTGCATCGGCGGAAAGTCGAGCGGCGCGGGCATCACGGTCAGCGGCAGAAAGTTCGCGTAGTAGTCGGCAAAGAGGCGCGTCGTCGTGAAGATCAGATCGGATTTGATCAGCACGTACGGCGCGAGATTGAAGTAGGGCAGCGTGACGACCACATGGCGCTTGAGCCGCTCGCGCGCGAGGTGCACGTCGATCGCGCCGCGCTGGCCGACCGAATACGGCGTCGGCGCGAGATGTGGCGCGTTCAGGTACTGGTCGAGCGTGAGCCCGCCGCGTTTGGCGAACGGATGCGTGTTGCTCATCAGGCACACGATCTGATCGACGAACAGGTTCGACAGATGCAACTGCTCGGGCGGCTCCGGCCAGTTGCCGACCACGATGTCGAGCTTGCCGTCCTCGAGCGCGAGTTCGTAGTCGAACGCGGGGCCGAGCGAATGGAATTCGAGCGTCGCGTTCGGTGCGGCCTTGCGGAAACGTTCGACGACCGTCGGCACGAACAGCACGTTCAGGTAGTCGGGACAGCCGATCCGGTAGCAGCGGATCGACGTGGCCGGATCGAAGTTGTGCTGCTGGAACTTGATGCGCTCGATTTCGCGCAGCGCGTTCTGCACCGGTTCGAGCAGGCGCAGACCGTACTCGGTCGGCACCATGCCGGACTTGCCGCGCACCAGCAGCGGGTCGCCGGTGATGTCGCGCAGACGGCGCAGCGCCGCGCTGATGGCGGGTTGGGACTGGTTCAGTTTGACGGCGGCGCGGGTGACGCTGCGCTCCATCAGTAGCGTGTGCAACACGCGCAGCAGGTACGTGTCGATCGCCTCGCGTTGCTGGCTCATGGATTCTCCGAATATATGTGCAGGCTGATCGAACGAACGTGGGGGTATATGCGTTTTAATATGGACGAAAAACGGCGTCAAGGGCGATATACCCGCAGAGCTTGTAGCGGCGGGGGTTTGCGGGAATTTTGTCAACTCGACTGAGTGGGGCGAATTAGGTATTGTCATCCGGTTGTGGTGACGGATCGCCAGCCGGCGGCAAGCAGCGTCACGAACGCACTACGGAATCTCATGAGCGACACTCCACTTAGCGACGGCGCGCAACTCACCGGCCAGGCGGTGCCTCGGCTCGCGCTGACGGGCATCACGAAGCAGTACCCGGCCGTGCGCGCCAACGACGACGTCACGCTCGTCGTCGCGCCCGGCGAAATCCACGCGGTGCTCGGCGAGAACGGCGCGGGCAAGAGCACGCTGATGAAGATCATCTACGGCGCCGTGCGACCCGACGCCGGCGAGATCCGTTGGGAAGGCGAGACGGTCGACATCGCGAGTCCGGCGGCCGCCCGCAAGCTCGGCGTCGGCATGGTGTTCCAGCACTTCTCGCTGTTCGAGACGCTGACGGTCGGCGAAAACATCGCGCTCGCGCTCGACGAACCGTTCGATCTGAAGACGTTGGCCAAACGCATTCGCGAGGTGTCGGCCGACTACGGGCTCGACATCGATCCGCAGCGGCATGTCCACAGCCTCACCGTCGGCGAGCGGCAGCGTGTCGAAATCGTGCGCTGCCTGCTGCAGAATCCGCGTCTGTTGATCATGGACGAACCGACCTCGGTGCTGACGCCGCAGGCGGTCCGCAAGCTCTTCACGACCCTGCGCCGGCTCGCGGCCGAGGGCTGCAGCATCCTCTACATCAGCCACAAGCTCGACGAAATCCAGGAGTTGTGCGACACCGCGACGGTGATGCGCGGCGGTCGCGTGACCGGCCATGTGACGCCGAAGAACGAGACGCATGCATCGCTCGCGCAGTTGATGGTCGGCCACTCGCTGCCGGACTACACGCGGCGCGAGCACAAGCCGGGCGCGGTGCTGCTCGACGTCAGGCAGTTGTCGGTCGCGAGCGACGATCCGTTCGGCACCTCGTTGCGCGACGTGTCGTTCAGCGTGCATGCGGGCGAGATCTTCGGCATTGCCGGTGTGTCGGGCAACGGGCAGGCGGAACTGCTCGCGGCGTTGTCCGGCGAGAAGCGCGCTGAAAAACGCAGCCTGCCGGCCGACGCGATCACGATCTGCGGCAAACCGGCCGCGCGCCTCGGCGCGGGCGCTCGGCGCGCGCTCGGCTTCGGCTTCGTGCCTGAAGAGCGGCTCGGCCGCGGCGCGGTGCCGGCGATGAGCCTTGCCGACAACGCGCTGCTCACCGCGCATCGGCAGAGCATGGTCAACTCGGGCTGGATCAAAACGGCTGTGATGCGCGCATTCGCGAAGCGCTGCATCGACGCGTTCGACGTGCGCTGCGGCGGCCCCGACGCGCTCGCGCAAAGTCTGTCGGGCGGCAATCTGCAGAAATACATCATGGGCCGCGAGATTTTGCAGGCGCCGAAGGTGCTCGTGGTCGCGCAGCCGACGTGGGGCGTCGATGTCGGCGCGTCGGCGTTCATCCGTCAGCAACTGCTGGATCTGTCGGCGCGCGGCGTTGCGATTCTGGTGATCTCGGAGGAACTGGAAGAGCTGTTCGATATCTGCGATCGCATCGCGGTGCTCGCGGGTGGGCGGCTTTCGCCGGTGCGCGCGACCGGTGCGACCAACGCCGAGGAAATCGGCCGCTGGATGGCGGGGCTGTTCGGCGACCGCGAGGGCGCGGCGCCAGCGGCGGATCAACCGGCGCATGCATGAGGCGAGGCGTTGCCCGCCGGCCACGCCAACACGCTAACCACGCACGCGAATGCGGACCCTGAAGAACAGAACCCGAACAAATACACGCTACCCATGATGCTTCCCTATCGACTCGAAGCCCGCACGTCGCCGTCGCGCACGATGCAGCTCGCCGTGCCGCTGATCGCCGCGTTGCTGACGCTCGCGATCGGCTTCCTGATCTTCGGCCTCGTCGGCCGCGACCCGTTGCAGGCGATGCACGGGTTTTTCATCGAGCCGCTGTCGAGCATCAACGGCTGGTCGGAGCTGCTGCTGAAGGCGTCGCCGCTGTGCCTGATCGGCCTCGGTCTCGCGATCGGCTATCGCGCGAACGTGTGGAACATCGGCGCCGAAGGGCAGATGCTGCTCGGCGGCATCGCGGCGAGCGGCGTCGCGATCTATTTCGATCAGGCGAGCGGCTGGTGGATCCTGCCGACCATGATGGCGGCCGGCATCCTCGGCGGCATGGCGTGGGCCGCGATTCCCGCGTTTCTGAAGAGCCGCTTCAATACCAACGAGATTCTCGTGAGCCTGATGCTCACGTACGTCGCGACGCAACTGCTGATCTATCTCGTGAGCGGCCCGTGGCGCGATCCGCAGGGCATGAACTTCCCGCTGTCGGAGATGTTCAGCGGCGACGCGCTGTTTCCGACGCTGTATGGCGACTGGCACTGGAAATTTCTGCGTGGCACGCGCCTGAACGCGTCCGTGTTCCTCACGCTAATCGCGATTCCGCTCGTCTGGCTGTTCATGCGCAAGAGCTTCGCGGGCTACCGGATGAACGTCGGCGGACTTGCGCCGCTCGCCGCGCGCTACGCCGGTTTCTCCGACAAGAAGACGATCTGGACGTCGCTGCTGATTAGCGGCGGCCTCGCGGGCCTCGCCGGTATGGGCGAAATTGCCGGTCCGATCGGCCAGTTGCAGGCGACGTGGTCGCCGGGCTACGGCTTCACCGCGATCATCGTCGTGTTCGTCGGCAGGCTGCATCCGCTCGGCATCGTGCTCGCCAGTCTGCTGATGGCGTTGCTGTATCTCGGCGGCGAAGCGGTGCAGACCTCGATGCAATTGCCGCAGGCGCTCTCGGGCGTGTTCCAGGGGCTGCTGCTGTTCTGCCTGCTCGGCGCCGACCTGTTCGTGAACTACCGCGTGCGGCGCCGCTCGGCCGCAGCAGTGGCTCGTTAAGTTTGCCAATCAGCTCGCTCATCCGCTTTCAGACTCGATATGGATATCCAGCAAGCCAGCGCGCTCACGTCGAGCGCGATCACCGCGTCGATCCCGCTGATGTTCGCGGGCGCCGGCGAACTCGTCGCCGAAAAATCGGGCGTACTCAATCTTGGCGTGGAAGGGATGATGCTGATGGGCGCCGTCAGCGGCTACGCGGTCACGTCGATCACCGGCAGCCCGTGGCTCGGCGTGCTCGCCGCGATCGGCGCCGGTCTCGCGATGTCGCTGCTGTTCGCGTTCCTCACGCTGACGATGCTCGCCAACCAGGTCGCGACCGGCCTGTCGCTGACGATCTTCGGCATCGGGCTGTCCGCGTACGTCGGCAAGCCGTACACGTCGGCGGCGGTGCGCGCGACGATCGATACGTGGACGATCCCCGGGCTGTCGAACATCCCGGTGCTCGGCCCCGCGCTGTTTACCCTCACGCCGCTCGATTACCTCGCGTTCCTGATGTTCGCCGCGATCGGCTGGTTCCTCTATCGCACGCGCGCGGGACTCGTGCTGCGCTCGGTCGGCGAATCGCCGCAGGTCGCGCATTCGGTCGGCTTTCCGGTGGTCGGCGTGCGCTATGGGGCGGTCGCGTTCGGCGGTGGCATGGCGGGGCTCGCGGGCGGCTACTATTCGATCGTCAATCTGCACCTGTGGCAGGAGAACCTGACCTCGGGCCGCGGCTGGATCGCCCTCGCGCTCGTGGTGTTCGCGACGTGGCGCCCTGGGCGACTGCTGATCGGCTCGCTGCTGTTCGGCGCGGTGACGGGGCTGCAGTTCTATGCGCAGGCGATCGGTGTGCCGGTGCCGACGCAGTTCCTCGCGATGCTGCCGTACGTCGCGACGATCGTCGTGCTCGCGCTGATCTCGCGCAATCCGAACACGATTCGCCTGAATGCACCCGCGTCGCTCGGCAAGCCGTTTTTCTCGGCGGGCTGACGGCGACACAGGTCCTTTATCGATCCGCTCAAACTATTCGCTCATTACGACAGGGGAGAAAACATGAAGAGAAGAAATCTGCTGACCGCTTTCGCTTGGGGTGCGGCGTCGCTGGCGCTTGCGGCGCCGCTCGCGCAAACCGCGCAGGCCGCTGACGTGCCGGGCGTCGCGTTCGTCTATCTCGGCAATCCGGGCGATGCCGGCTGGACCTTCGCGCACGATCAGGGCTCGCGGGAAGCCGAAGCGAAGTTCGGCAACAGGATCAAGATCACGCGCGTCGAGAACGTGCCCGAATCGGCCGACTCCGAGCGCGTGTTCCGCGATCTCGCGAACAAGGGCAACAAGATCATCTTCGGCACGAGCTTTGGCTACCAGGACTTCGAGCTGAAGGTCGCGAAGGACTTTCCGGACACCATCTTCCTGCACGCGACCGGCTACAAGAAGGCGCCGAACTTCGGCACCTACGATGTGCGCATGTACCAGGGCGCGTATCTGGCTGGCGTCGCCGCGGGCTACGTGACGAAGAGCAACACGCTCGGCTTCGTCGCGTCGGTGCCGATTCCGGAAGTGGTGCGCAACATCAACGCGTTCACGCTCGGCGCGCGCTCGGTGAATCCGAAGGTGCATACGAAGGTGATCTGGATCAACAGCTGGTTCGATCCGGGCAAGGAAAAGCAGGCCGCCGAAACGCTGATCGGCCAGGGCGCCGACGTGCTGCTGCAGAACACCGATTCGAGCGCGACGCTCGCGACCGCGTCGGAGAAGCACGTGCACGCGTTCGGCTGGGATTCGGACATGAAGAAGTTCGGTCCTGACGCGCATCTCGGCTCGGTGGTCGCGCACTGGGGCGTGTACTACAGCGCGGTGATCCAGCAGGTGCTCGACGGCAAGTGGACGAACGCTCCGGTGTGGTGGGGCATTCCGCAGAAGGCCGTCAACCTCGAGGACCTGAACACGTCGGCGATTCCGGCCGATGGGCAGAAGCAGGTTGCCGCGAAGCGCGACGAACTCGCGAGCGGCAAGCGCGACGTGTTCACGGGCCCGATCAAGGATCAGTCGGGCACGGTGAAGGTGCCTGAAGGCAAGACGCTGACCGATCCGGAACTGCAGCGCCTGAACTGGTACGTGGAGGGTGTCGACGGGTCGCTGCCGAAGTAAATCGGGCGGTCCGTTGTTGAAAAAAGCTGCGTCCAGCCCCGCCTGGACGCAGCTTTTCTGTTTGCGGCTTGCGCGTGGCAAGGGGCAAGCGTGTCGTGCGGTCGCCGCTCAGTCCTCGATGCGCAGGCCGACCTTCAGCGTTACCTGCCAGTACGCGACCTTGCCGTTCTCGATCTGGCCGCGCGTTTCCGTGACCTCGAACCAGTGCAGATTGCGCAGCGTTTCCGACGCTTTGGCAATCGCGGTGGTGATCGCGTCGTCGATCGATTGCTTCGACGAACCGGTCAGTTCGATCTTCTTGTAAACGTGTTCTGACATGAGTTCCTCCTTGGTGTGCGTCGCTGGTCAGTAAAACGCTGCTCGGAAACGTGCATGGAAAAAGTATAGGCAACGGTTCGCGCAGTCCGACGGACAGATGCGCCCTCGCCAGCGCAATCGCCTGCGCGGCGGATCAGACGCCGCCGCTCGAACCATCGATACCGCACATCGCATGCCCGGTATCGCGCGACTTCAGCGCCTGGCGCGGTCGCTATCATCTGTACGCAACATAAGCGATTCAATCTGATAGCCGACGAGGTTCGAACGTGGAAACTGGTTTTTGCGGCCCCGGCCTGATGGGCGCGCCGATGATCCGGCACCTGCTGCGCCGCGCCGCATGCGCTGGATCGTCGATCATTCGAGCATTGCGCCGGCCGCGACGCGCGCGCTGGCGCGGCGGGTGGCGGATTTCGGCGAGGCGGGCGGGGGGCGGACGGCGCGGCGGGGGAGCGCCTACGAGACCGGCACGCCGATGCCGGTCACGTCGACGGTCCAGCAATTGCTGCGACTGGGTGCCGCGATGGGGCTCGCCGACGCGGATTTTTCGGCCTCACCGACATTCTGCAGACGCCACGCGGCGGCTCGAACGGGTGACGCGGGCCGCGCCGGACCAACTGTCGGGTTGAAATCTCTAAACCTGCTAAAATATTGGGTTTTTCGCCGATATCACATTCAAAGGGACGCGCTGTGCTGTCTACTGCCAATATCACCATGCAATTCGGGCCGAAGCCCCTCTTCGAGAACATTTCGGTCAAATTTGGGGGAGGGAATCGCTATGGCCTGATCGGTGCGAACGGCTGCGGTAAATCCACCTTCATGAAGATTCTCGGTTCGGATCTCGAGCCCAGCTCGGGCAACGTGATGCTCGAGCCGAACGTGCGTCTGGGCAAGCTGCGCCAGGACCAGTTCGCGTACGAAGACGTGCGCGTGCTCGACGTCGTGATGATGGGCCACGCCGAAATGTGGGCCGCGATGACCGAGCGCGACGCGATCTACGCAAACCCCGACGCGACCGACGACGACTACATGCACGCGGCCGAGCTCGAAGCGAAGTTCGCCGAGTACGACGGCTACACGGCCGAAGCGCGCGCGGGCGAGTTGCTGCTCGGCATCGGCATTGCGATCGAAGACCACAACGGCCCGATGAGCAACGTGGCGCCCGGCTGGAAGCTGCGCGTGCTGCTCGCGCAGGCGCTGTTCTCGAAGCCGGACGTGCTGCTGCTGGATGAGCCGACCAACAACCTCGACATCAACTCGATCCGTTGGCTGGAAGATGTTCTCAACCAGTACAACTCGACGATGATCATCATCTCGCACGACCGGCACTTCCTGAACCAGGTCTGCACGCACATGGCCGACATGGACTACGGCACGCTGAAGGTCTATCCGGGCAACTACGACGACTACATGCTCGCCAGCACGCAGGCGCGCGAGCGTCAGCAGGCCGCCAACGCGAAGGCGAAGGAGCGCGTGGCCGATCTGCAGGACTTCGTGCGCCGCTTCTCGGCGAACAAGTCGAAGGCGCGCCAGGCCACCAGCCGTCTGAAGATGATCGACAAGATCAAGATCGAGGAATTCAAGCCGTCGTCGCGGCAGAACCCGTTCATCCGCTTCGAGTTCGAGAAGAAGCTGCACAACATCGCGGTGGTCGCCGACAGCATCTCCAAGAAATACGAGCGCTCGATCTTCAATAACTTCAGCATCAGCGTGCAGCCGGGCGAGCGCATCGCGATCATCGGCGAGAACGGCGCGGGCAAGACCACGCTGCTGCGCTCGTTGCTCGGCAATCTGCAACTCGACCACGGCACGGTGAAGTGGGCGGAAAACGCCAACGTCGGCTACATGCCGCAAGACACGTACGAAGAGTTTCCGGGCGACGTCACGCTGATGGACTGGATCGACCAGTACCGCAAGGAAGGCGACGACGAGCAGATGGTGCGCGGCACGCTCGGCCGGCTGCTGTTCAATGCGGACGACATCCGCAAGTCGGTCAAGGTGCTGTCGGGCGGCGAGAAGGGCCGCATGATCTGGGGCAAGCTGATGCTGGGCCGCCACAACGTGCTGCTGATGGACGAGCCGACCAACCACATGGATATGGAGTCGATCGAGTCGCTGCAGATCGCGCTCGACAAGTTCGACGGCACGCTGATTTTCGTGTCGCACGACCGCGAGTTCGTGAGCGGCCTCGCGAACCGGATCATCGAAGTGAAGACCAATGGCACGCTGAACGACTTCGGCGGCAACTATGAGGACTTCCTGACGAGTCAGGGCGTGCAATAAGCGCCTGGTTGCTGGTCTTCAGCTATTCGCAAAGGCCCACGCTGGCAGTTTGCCGGCGTGGGCCTTTTTTGCTTTTGGTGGCTATCCGGCGCCCCAGGCGAACATGCGTTCACAGTGAAGACCGCTCAATGATTCGATCGCGACAAGCACCGGACTAATGCCGGCTCGACGCAAGCCGTCGAATCACCTCATCCAGCTTGGCCATATGGCGAACCTTTCCTTGAAGCGCCTCGCTTGCAGGCTTCGCCGCTCTCGCCGTAGGGTGCCGCACGAGTTCGTGTAGAGGCCGCATCGGGTGACTGAGCAACGCGCTTTCCGCTTCCCGCCCAAGCGCAACGAACCGTACGGTTCGAGGGAACAGGCTGATGAAGTCGGCCAGAATCTGGCCCGTCGCATGTAGCTCGTGATTCGTTGGGCGGCGATTGCTCTGGGCATCTTCGTCCGCGAACGGATGAAACGGGAACGCATTCCATAGCGCAAACTCAGTCGGTCCGAATCCATTGGCAAGCATCGTCTGCCAGACGACCGAGGCGGTTCTCTCATAGACCCCGTAGTCGCGGTCCGTCATTCGAGACAGCGCATCACGGCAACTGGTGCGGGCTGCCGGGCCAGGGAGGTAGTCCGGTAGTGGGCTGTGGTCCGATCCCGTGGCGAAGCTGTTGAGCTTCGTATCGTTGCCAAGCAGAATCCGCTCGGAGGTCATCGCGATGCCTGTGAAACGCCCGCCGCGGCAGCTCAGCGCCTCCGCAATCAGGATGATCTCGACACTCCTTTGGCGGGCTTGCAGGTAGGCCGCAAGTTGTTGCTGGCGAATCCGCGGCGCGTTGATGCCGGGCTGATCGCGCTCATCGGTCTCGGACCATGGATTGAACACGTTCGCCATGCGGCGCCATTCTGCGAGGCACTGAACGAAGTCCTTGGCGGTGGTCATGTAGCCGAAGTTTTGCGAGGCGTTTTCAGGTTCAGTTGCGTCGGGATCTGAAGCGTCTATGGCCGCGAGCCGGCTCTGTCCAACGTATAGCACGTTGCGTAACGCGACCCTCGGTCGCAGCCCGACAATTGATCCGCTGATCGTCGGCGTCGGCATGCGCTTCTGATGCTCGCATCAGAAAACGTGGGCCATAAAAAATGCCGGGAGGTCCCGGCATTTTTTATGGCCGCAACCGGCATCAACGCTCAAGCGCGCAACGAACACCCTCACACCTTGTCGTTCTGAAACCGCATCGCCGTGCCTTCCCGTTCGATCCGAGTCCAGATCGCGCGCTTTTCCTCGTCGCTCAGAAACACCCAGTTCGACACTTCGGTGGCGGTGCGGCCGCAGCCTTTACAGACCTCGTCGAAGAGCGTGGAGCAGACGCCGATGCACGGGCTGTCGGGAAGATCGTGGAGATTCGAAGTCATCGGAAACCTTGAGGCGGGGAGGCGAAGTCCCGCTATGTTAACCGATGCGCGCCGTGCGCCTTGCATGCGCCGCTCAGCGTCGTGCGAACTTCATGTCAATTGCGCTGACCTTTGCGTCTGCGATCACGCCGAAGTCGCCAGTTGCCACATCAGCGCGCCATTGAGCGCAATGATGAACGCCGCCGACAGCCATGACAGCACGAGCGGCACGCCGTGCACGCGCCAGCCGCGCATCAGCGCCGCATCGGACGCGCAGCGGATCAGCGGCACGACCGCGAGCGGCAATTGCAAGCTCAGCACGACCTGGCTCGCGACCAGCAACTGATTCGAGCCATGCTGACCGAACACGCCCACCGCGAGCAGGGCCGGCCCGATCGCGAGCGCACGCGTGAGCAGCGCGCGTTTCCAGCGCGGTAACCGCAGCCGCAGGAAGCCCTCCATCACCGTCTGACCGGCCAGCGTGCCGGTGACGGTCGCGCTGAGTCCGCACGCGAGCAGCGCCGTCGCGAACAGGATGCCGGCCCAGCGGCTGCCGACGAGCGGCGCGATCAGCCGATGCGCATCGGCCAGATCGGTCACGTCGCGATGACCGCTGGCATAGAACACGGCCGCCGCGACGATCAGCAGCGCCGCGTTGATCACGAACGCGAACGCAAGCGAGCCGAAAGTATCGAGATTGACGACGTGCAGCGCGGCCTTGATCTGCGCGTCGCTGCTGTCGGGCGCGTGATGCTTGACGAGCGCCGAATGCAGATACAGGTTGTGCGGCATGACCGTCGCGCCGACGATGCCGGCCGCGAGCCACAGCATGCCCGCGCTTCTGATCAGCTCCAGGCTCGGCACGGTGCCGGCCAGCGCCGCGTGCCAGTCGGGTCGCGCGAGCGCGAGCTGCACGACGAAGCACAGGCCGACGAAGCCGATCAGCGCGGCGATCACCGCCTCCAGCCTGCGGCCGCCTTTCTGCTGGAGCGCGAGCAGCGCGAAGGTGCAGACCGCCGACATCAGCACGCCGACCGTCAGCGACACGCCGAGCAGCAGTTGCAGCGCGACCGCGCTGCCGACCACCTCGGCGACATCGCAGGCGATGATCGCGACCTCGCTCGTCAGCCACAGGAACAGCGTCGCGCGCCGGCCATTGCGCTCGCGGCACAATTGCGCGAGGTCGCGCCCGGTCACGACGCCGAGGCGCGACGACAGCCATTGCATCAGCATCCCCATCAGGCTCGACAGCAGCACGATGCCGAGCAGGCGGTAGCCGTAGCCCGCGCCGGCGCCGAGCGCGGTCGCCCAGTTGCCGGGATCGATATAGCCGACCGCGATCAGCGCGCCGGCGCCGAGGAACGAGAACCAGTGCGCGGGACGCATCGGCTCGCCCGGCAGGCGCCGGCGCCGGTTGGGACGCATCGCGAAAGGATTGGTGTTCATCGTGCCAGAGCTTGTGGGAAACGCATCCTGTTGCAAGTCACATGCCCATCGCACGCGCGCAGCGGCTGGCCGGCCATCGCGCGACGACGTCGCGCAATACGCATCAAAAGATCATGATAGGAGCATTCGAGCCGTCGTGGCGGCGCCGCGGCGCATGAAAGGCGCGCCGGACGCCGACGCGGCTCTGCACCGGCAAGCACCGTCCGGCACTCGCGCGCGCCAGAGCGGCGCACCGTCCAGGCGCGAGCCAACGCCGAGCTGACAACCAGATAACAGCGACGCGATGAAACCCTCGCAGCCTGTGCCCAGCGCGGATAAAGCGCGGCCGACGACCGCGTATTTTTCGGTAGACACGGGCCGATAACCCGTTAAAATTGCGCCCATTTTGCAAGGGTGCGGCCAGAGCCTGTACCGTTTGCGCGACAGCTCCGGGTTTTTTTTTGTGCGGGCAATAATTGGTGGTAGTTTTCGGGGTTTTCAGGGGACCGTGCGGGCGACGGCGCGGCTTGAGTGACGAGAGGATCGGAGAACGGGATGAACAAGCGGATAGTGGGGCATATGGCGGCGCTGATCTTGTGCGCGGCGCCGTGGTTGACGGCCGCTGCGAAGGATACGCAGCTCAACGTGTATAACTGGTCCGACTACATCGCGAAGGACACGATACCGAACTTCACCAAACAGACCGGCATCCAGGTCAAGTACGACAACTACGACAGCGACGACACGCTGCAGGCGAAGCTGCTCACCGGTCACTCGGGCTACGACATCGTCGTGCCGACCAGCAACTACGCGGGCAAGCAGATCGCCGCGGGCATCTTCGAGCCGCTCGACAAATCGAAGCTGCCGAACCTGAAGTACCTCGACCCGTCGCTGATGGCGCTCGTCGCCGGCGCCGATCCAGGCAACAAGTACGTGGTGCCCTGGGCGTACGGCACGACCGGCCTCGGCTACAACGTGACGAAGGTCCAGCAGATCCTCGGCAAGGACGCGCCGCTCGATAGCTGGGACATCCTGTTCAAGCCGGAATACATCTCGAAGCTGAAGGCCTGCGGCGTGTCGGTGCTCGACGCGCCGGACCAGATGTTCGCAGCTGCGCTGCACTACATAGGCAAAGACCCGATGAGCACGAACCCGGCCGACTACCGCGCCGCGCTCGCGATGCTGAAAAAGATCCGCCCGTACATCACGCAGTTCAACTCGTCGGGCTATATCAACGACCTCGTCGGCGGAGACATCTGCTTCGCGTACGGCTGGTCGGGCGACGTCGTGATCGCCAAGCATCGCGCGATCGAGGCGAACAAGCCGTACAAGATCGAGTACTTCGTGCCGAAGGGCGGCGCGCCGGTGTGGTTCGACGTGATGGCGATTCCGAAGGACGCGAAGCACAAGGAAGCCGCGCTCGAGTGGATCAACTACATCGAGACGCCGCAAGTGCACGCCGCGATCACCAACGCCGTGTACTACCCGAGCGTCAATATGGAAGCGCGCAAGTACGTGGACAAGGACGTCGCGAACGATCCGGCCGTGTACCCGTCGCCGGAAACCATCAAGACGCTGTTCCTGTTGAAACCGCTGCCGCAGGAAATCCAGCGGCTGCAAACGCGGCTGTGGACCGAGTTCAAGTCCGGCCGCTAAGCGCGACAACAAACAGATAAGCAGCCTATGAAGCCCTCGGTGTTCACCGGGGGCTTTGTTCGTCAAACGCCGGAGTGAAGCAGCATTATGATGAGTAGTGACCAGCCGGGCGCGCTGGCCGGGACGGCGGTGCCGTCGACGGGCTCGAACGCCGTGACGGGCGACGCAGCGGAGCAGTTCATCCAGATCGTCGATGTCGTGAAGAAGTTCGGCGAGACCGTCGCGGTCAAAGGGGTCAATCTGACGGTGAAGAAGGGCGAGCTGTTCGCGCTGCTCGGCAGCTCGGGCTGCGGCAAGTCGACCCTCCTGCGCATGATGGCCGGGCTCGAAACCGTGACGTCGGGCAAGATCCTGATCGATGGCGAAGATCTCGCGCAACTGCCGCCGTATCGCCGGCCGGTCAACATGATGTTCCAGTCGTACGCGCTCTTTCCGCACATGACTGTCGAGGCGAACGTGGCGTTCGGTCTCAAGCAGGAAGGCGTGTCGAAGGCCGAGCTGAAAGATCGCCTGCACAACGCGCTCGAACTCGTGCAGATGGGCCGCTTCGCGAAGCGCAAGCCGCATCAGCTGTCGGGCGGGCAGCAGCAGCGCGTTGCGCTCGCGCGCTCGCTCGTCAAGCGGCCGAAGCTGCTGCTGCTCGACGAGCCGATGTCGGCGCTCGACAAGCAGATCCGCCAGCGCACGCAGATCGAGCTCGTCAACATTCTCGACCAGGTCGGCGTCACCTGCATGATGGTCACGCACGATCAGGAGGAAGCGATGACGATGGCCAACCGCCTCGCCGTGATGAGCGAAGGCCAGATCGTGCAGCTCGGCACGCCGCATGAAGTCTACGAGTACCCGAACAGCCGTTTCTCGGCGGAATTCATCGGCTCGACCAATCTGTTCGAAGGCCGCACGGTCGAGGACGAGCCCGATCACGTGTTCATCGAAACGCCGGATCTGACGTGCCATTTGCACGTCAATCACGGCATCACCGGTCCGCTCGGCATGCCGGTGACGATCTCGGTGCGCCCCGAACGCATCGCCCTCACGCGTAAGCCGCCGGAGGGCGCCTACAACTGGGGCAGGGGCGTCGTCACGAATATCGCGTACATGGGCGGCTATTCGCTGTATCACGTGAAGCTCGACGGCGGCAAGACCGTGATCGCGAACGTGACGAGCCTGGCGCTCACTGAAATCGATCCGCCATCCTGGGGCGACGAAGTCTACGTGCGCTGGAGCGCATCGGCCGGCGTGGTGCTGACGTCATGAAAGAGGCGCTTTCGTCGTTTTTCGCGTGGCCCGTGCGGCGTCTGAAGTTCAGGGGACGCACCGCGGTGGTGGCGGGGCCGTTCATCTGGCTGCTGCTGTTCTTCCTCGTGCCGTTCCTGCTGGTCGTGAAGATCAGCTTCGCCGATTCGCAGCTCGGCATTCCGCCGTACACGCAGCTCGTCACCTTCGCGGAAGGCGCGCTGCACATCACGCTCGATCTGTCGCACTACGCGTTTCTGTTGACCGACAGCCTGTACTTCGCGACCTATGTGAATTCGGTCGTGGTCGCGGCGATTTCGACCGTGCTGTGTCTGCTGATCGGCTATCCGATGGCGTACTACATCGCGCGCTCCAATCCGGCCACCCGCAATCTGCTGATGATGGCCGTGATGCTGCCATTCTGGACCTCGTTCCTGATCCGCGTGTACGCATGGATCGGCATTCTGAAGAACAACGGGCTGCTGAATAACTTCCTGATGTCGGTCGGCCTGATCCATTCGCCGATCGAGCTGTATCACACGAACACGGCGGTCTATATCGGCATGGTCTATTCGTACCTGCCGTTTCTCGTGATGCCGCTGTACGCGCATCTCGTGAAAATGGACCTGACCTTGCTGGAAGCCGCCTACGACCTCGGCGCGAAGCCGTGGAAGGCGTTCTGGCAGATCACGCTGCCGCTGTCGAAGAACGGCATCATCGCGGGCTGTCTGCTGGTGTTCATTCCGGCGGTCGGCGAGTACGTGATTCCCGAGCTGCTCGGCGGCGCGAACACGCTGATGATTGGCCGCGTGATGTGGAATGAGTTCTTCGACAACGCCGACTGGCCGATGGCGTCCGCCGTCACATGCGCGATGGTGCTGCTGCTGCTGGTGCCAATGGCGCTGTTCCAGCATGCCCAGGCGAAGGCATTGGAGGAGGGCCGCCAATGAAGCCGAATCGCATGCTGCAGCTGATCGCTCTGGGCATCGGCTTTCTGTTTCTGTATATCCCGATCGTCAGCCTCGTCGTGTATTCGTTCAACGAATCGCAACTGATGACGGTGTGGACGCGCTTCTCGACGCGCTGGTACGCGGCGCTGTTGCAGGACGGCGAGCTGATCACGTCGGCGTGGCTGTCGCTGCGTATCGGCCTGCTCACGGCGTTCGCGTCGGTGATCATCGGCACGTGGGCCGGCTTCGTGCTCGCGCGCATGGGGCGCTTTCGCGGCTTCACGCTGTACACCGGCATGATCAACGCGCCGCTGGTGATCCCCGAAGTGATTCAGGGTATCTCGCTATTGCTGCTGTTCATCGAAATGGCGCGCTGGATCGGCTGGCCGGCCGAACGCGGCATCTTCACGATCTGGATCGGTCACGTGATGCTGTGTATTTCGTACGTCGCGATCATCGTGCAATCGCGCGTGCGCGAACTGCATCCGTCGCTCGAGGAAGCCGCGCTCGACCTCGGCGCGACACCGCTGCGCGTGTTCTTCTTCGTCACGCTGCCGCTGATCTCACAGGCGCTGGTGTCGGGCTGGCTGCTGTCGTTCACGCTGTCGATCGACGACGTGGTGCTGTCCGCGTTCCTGTCGGGTCCCGGCTCGACGACCTTGCCGCTCGTCGTGTTCTCGCGCGTGCGACTTGGTCTGAACCCGGAGATGAATGCGCTCGCGACGCTTTTCATCGCGGTCGTCACGGTCGGCGTCGTCGCGGCGAACTTCTTCATGCAACGCGCGGAGCGCAGGCGGGCCGTGATGGCGGTTTGAGCTTGCGCGACGCGCGGGCATCGCGCGCCACGCGCGATCGAACTGGAAATCGCGGCCCTCACTTCTTCTGACGATAGCGATGATCGAGTCCCTTCTGCGCGTGTTGGACTGGCAGCCGCTCTATCGGCTGTGGGAACTGATCGTGATCGTCGTGAAGTTTCTGTGGGAGCTGTTGCAGTTGCTGAGCGGTGGCGGGTAACGAATGCGCCGGCCCATGCCCGCGGCGCCGGATGGCCATTGTGCGGACTCAACGCGCGAAGCGGTAATCCTGCGGCCGCACGCGGCGCGTACGCTTGCGAAAGCTGAACGTGAAGCCGGGCCAGATCGCGGTGACTTTGCCGCTCTGCGTTTGATACCAGCTGTGGCAGCCGCTCGTCCACACCGCGTGCCGCATCTCCTGTTGCAAACGCGTGTTGAAATCGCGCTGCACGTCGGCGCGCAAGGTCATCGTGCGCGCATTCTGTTTGCGCAGCACGCGCAGGCAATCGCCGATATACCGCAGTTGCGACTCGATCATGTAGATCATCGAGTTATGGCCGAGCCCCGTGTTCGGGCCGACGATCATGAAGAAGTTCGGGAAGTTCGCGATGCTCGTGCCGAGATAGGCCTCGGGGCCATCGCGCAGCCATAGCGTGCTGAGGTCGGTGCCGTCGAGGCCGGTCACTTCGAACGGCGCGGGCACGTCGTTGACCTGGAAGCCGGTGCCGCAGATGATCGCGTCCGCGTGGTGGTGCACGCCGTCGTCGGTCACGATGCCATCCGCGACGATCTCGCGGATACCGCTCGTCACGACGTCGACGTTCGGCTGACAGACGGCCGGGTAATAGTCGCTCGACAGCAGCACGCGCTTGCAGCCGAGCCGGTAGTTCGGCGTGAGCTTCGCGCGCAGCGCCGGGTCCTTGACGCGTCGCTGCAGATAGCTGAGACCGAACTTCATCGGCATCTTCATCAGCTTCGGATTGACAACGAACGCGATCCCACGCGACTCGAGCTGCCAATAGATCGCGCTGCGAACGAAGCGCTGCGTGAACGGCAGCGTACGGAACAGCCATTGCGCGCGCAGGCCGATCGGCTTGTCGCGCTTCGGCATCACCCATGGCGCGGTGCGCTGGAACAGAGCCAGATGCGCGACGCGCGGCTGGATTTTCGGCACGAACTGGATCGCGCTCGCGCCGGTGCCGATGACCGCGACGCGTTTGCCGTCGAGCGGATAGGCGTGATCCCAGCGCGCCGAATGGAACAGCTTGCCCTCGAAACGTTCGATGCCGGCGATGCGCGGCAGCGCGGGACGCGACAGCGGACCGTTCGCGGCGATCAGCACGTCGGCCTCGACGATTTCGCGCGCGCCGTTCGTGTCGAGCTCGACGAGCCAGATCTGCCGCGCTTCGTCGAAGCGCGCGGCGCTCACTTTCGCATTGCAACGCACGTAGCGATCGACGCCGTACTTGCGCGCGCAGTGCTGCAGATACGCGAGAATTTCGGCCTGGCTGCTGAACGAGCGCGACCACGCCGGATTCGCCTCGAACGAGAACGAATAGAGATGCGAGGGGACATCGCAGGCCGCGCCGGGGTAGGTATTGTCACGCCACGTGCCGCCGATGCCGCTCGCGGCCTCATAGACCGTAAACGACGTGATGCCCATTTGCTGCAGACGGATGGCCATGCCGATGCCGGCAAAGCCACTGCCGACGATCGCAATGCGCAGCGCGGTGGATGAAGCGGAAGGGGCAGGCGTCACGGCGGTCTCCGGCACGGGGCGAAAGCGGCGGGTGAAACGATAGCGGCTACGGCGCGCTGGACTCGCGCGGCGCGACGGGCAGGGGCGAAATCGCGCGTCTACAGCTGTCTACACACGGCTTAACGCGCAGGGTAGACAACTGTACACATCGCGTCAAGATCGTTTAGAGTGCAGCTATTAAACGCGCATACCGCGCGACGATTGAACGCACGATGACGACCGTCCCCGAAGCAGCGTCCGTCGCCGGCCCGCAGTTGCCGCCCGGCAAGCGCAAGCTGATCGAAGCCGCGCTGCGGTTGACCGCCGGCGGCCGCAGTTTCGCGAGCCTCGGCTTGCGCGAGCTCGCACGCGAGGCGGGGCTCAATCCGAACACGTTCTACCGCCATTTCAGCGCGCTCGACGAGCTTGCGCACGAAGCTGTCGCCTCGGTGAGCCGACGGCTTCGGCCGATGCTGCGGCGCGAGCGCTGGCTCGCCGCGCACGACGAACCGCACAGCGTGCCGCGGCGCGCGTGCGTCGCGTTTTTCGCGTTCGCGCTCGCGAACCGCGAGGCGTTCCTGAGCGCGCTGGCCGAATACCACGGCACGTCGCCGGCTTTGCGCGAAGCGGTGCGCGCGAACCTGCACGAGGTGTCGGCGGAGATGGCGGACGACGTCGTGCAGCTCGAATTGATGCCGCGACTCGCGCGCGAGACCGTCGACGAAGTCTGCACGCAGATCGTGCTGCAACTGTTTCATCTATCCGCTGAATACATCGATGCGAACGCCGCGCGCCGCGACGCATTGATCGATTACGCGGAACGTTTCATCGTGCGGCTGTTTGCGGGGGCGGTCGTGCTCGCGCAGCACGAGGGTAGCCGGGCGGAGTCGGCGCGGGCCTGACCTGAACGAAGGCGGTACACAAAACCGGCAGGCAAAAAACAGGCTCCGCGAAGGAGCCTGTCTTTTCATTCGACGCGGATCGATCGGGTTCGATCAGGTATCGGTCCAACCGCCGGAATCGTCGTTGCTGCCCATGTCGATGCCGCCGCCGCTGCCGTCATCGTTCCAGTCGTTCGAACCCTGACCGAAGTCGAGGCCGCCGCCGTTTCCGCCGTCGTTGCCGCGCCGGCGCAGTTCGTCGGGGTCGACGACCACGTCGCGCTCGACTACGCGGTCACGCCCATGACTGAGCGCCTCGCCAAGCAGCACGCCGGTCAGCAGACCGCCCATGCCGCCACCCATGCCACCGCCTTGCTGCACGATGACCTGCGGCTGCTGCTGATAGGGACCCTGTTGCGGATAAGGCGCTTGCGGGTTGCCGAAGCGGTCGGCCTCCTGCGCGTACGTCGATTGCTGAGCGCTGCCCACGGACGCGGCGGTCGGATCGGGCCGGCCGTCGGCGCGCGCGCGCAGGCTCGCGATGCGCTGCTCGAATTCGTCGAGTGCATAGGGCGGCAGCGGATTCTTGCCGTTCGACAGCGTTTCGACGGCGCCGCGCAACTGTTCTTCGGTCGCTTCGACGTCTTTCTCGAGCAACTCGTGACCCGGCGCGGCGGACAGCTTCACGTCGAGCTTGATCGAACGCACCGTGTTGAGCATGTCGGTGGCGCGCTTCAATTGTGCACGGCGGTCCTCGTCGGCGCGCGTGTCTTCCTGGCTGCGCGCGCGGCGCAAGGTCCAGCGCAGCACGAGCGCGATCACCGCGATCAGAACAATGATACCGATCCACATACCCACCCCCGGACCATGCCGTTGTTGCGCTTGCGACATCATCGCCGACTGTTGCTGCACAGCAGGCGCATTCTGCTGCGCGAACGGATTCGCGGCGTGACGGGTGACGTTGCCGCCCGCGCGTTCCGCGTCGCGGCGCAGGCGCGCTTCGGTTTGCGCGAAGCGGCTCGGGTCGGTGAAGCGGACCTGCGGATCGAGCGTCTTTGCCTGTTGGAGCTGCGCGAGCGCGTCGGCGGAACGGCCTTCGCGATCGAGCACCTGGGCGTACAGATAGTGCGCGTGTGCGTTGTTCGGATGCGCTTGCAACACTTCGGTGAGGCCGGCGTCGGCCTGCTGCCAGTTGCCCTGCGACATCGCCGATTCGATTTGCTGAGCGGTCGGCACCGCGAACGCCGCGGCCGACACGAGCAGCAGCGAAGCGAAGGCGGTTGCGAAAAGTTTTTTCATTTGCGGACCGGGCGGGACGCGCCCGTCTCCATCAGTCGATTGCGGTGGCTGCCTGTGGCGGCCGGTATGCCGGTGCGTTCAGAAGCGAGCGCACCGGCATGTACTGCTACTGCAGTCATTGCTGCGTGTACTTGCTGCGAGGAAGTACACGCATCCAGCACTTACTGCGCCGGCGTATTGAGCTGCTTCTTCAGCGCTTCGAGCCGATCGTCGACGGACGGCCCGCGGTTCAGATCCGCGAGCTTGTCGTCGAGCGCCTTGCCGCTTTTCTCGTCGGCGGAGTTCAGACGTGCGTCGGAACGCGCGTTCGACAGCGCGACTTTATCTTCGAGCTTCTGGAAATCCTCGGACAGGTTCTTGCCGCCGATGCCGCCGAGTGCGGTGGCCGCGGTATCTTTCGCCTGCGCGATCTGCTGCTTGGCTTGCAGGATGTTCGAGCGCGCGTTCAGGTCGTTGCGGCGCGTGCGCATGTCCTCGATCTGGCTTTTCAGTTGCGCGACCGACGGCTCCAGCGAAGTCAGTTCTTTGGTCAGCGCATCGCGTTCGGCTTCGGCCGTGGCCTGCGCGCCGAGCGCTTCACGCGCGAGCGCTTCGTCGCCGGACTGCAGCGCACGGCGAGCACCGTCTTCATACTTCTTCGCCTTGTCCGCGGCAACATCGCGCTTGCTTTGCTGGGTGGCGACCTGCGCCTGAATCTCGATCAGCGAGTTTTCGGCCTTGCCGATGCTGTCGTCGAGTTCGCGCACGATCTGGCGCGAGTCGCGCGACGGATCCTGCACCGAATCGGCCGCATCGTTCAAAAGACCTTTGAGCGTGCGCGAAATGCTGTCAAAAAGCGACATGAAAACCTCCAGAGAATGTGAGCGGCGCCGACGATGCGTGCGCGCCTGACTGCCTTGAACTACTGCTACTTTACGCCGCCGTGCGCCATGCTGCGCAACGTTCGGACCGGAGTTCGGGGCGCACTTGCCAATTGCAATAGCGCGGTCCGTTTTTGTTGAGGCGCAATGCCGGTTGAGGATTGCCTCGATGATGGAAAGCCGCGATGGGCATGGACTTGACGGCGGATATTACACCACCGGCTGTCTTAAAGATGGCTTAATCGATGCGCTACCCGAAGGCGCGAACGATGCGCGAAAAGCCGCTGTTTGCGGGTGTGGGCGGGCGTTACCGAGCGGCGTTTCACGCAGGTGTCACTGATGTAACGATATGCAACGGGGACCCGTTGCGTACGCTCGCCTGCATCGCTCGGATGCAGTGATTGCGGCTCGGTGCGCAGTAATTTTCCGTCACGCTTTGCGTCACGCGAAACGGCCGCCTTCGGCGCTCGGGTCGCTGTGCGGTTCGTCGTCGTCGGAGTCCTGGTCGTTGGGACGGCGCTTGAGTGAGTTGCGCAGACGCGCCGACGTGCCGGGCAGCCGTTTCGACGCGGCGTTGTCGATTGCGTCCGCTTCGGCGTTTTCCGCGTTTTCGGCGGCTCGTGCTGCCGTCAGACGCGCGACGGCTTCGGCGGTGGCCGCGGCCTGTTCGTCCTGCCCGGCGGCGAGCGCGGCGGCGACGCCCGCGGGAAGCAGCGGGGCGGGGGCATCCACAGCGTCGGTCACGGGAGCGGGGCGACCGGCTTGCTGCATCGAGGGCGAAGCCACGGCATCGGCCGCGCCGGCAGCCGCCGGAGCCGCCGCGTCTTTCTCATCCGCTTGCAGCGCTACCGGCAGCGCGGCGCGCGCATAGCGCGTACCGCGCGCGACGCGCTGCAGCGCCGCGTTCAGCGGATCGGGCGCGCGCGGCGCGCGCAGCCGGTCGACGATGCTCGCGGCCTTGACCTGTTCGCTGGTCGCGCCGAAGCTCAGCACCGCGCGCCGCATCAGTTCACTCACGCTGATGCCCAGATCCTCGGCAGTCGCGGTGATCGCACGTTTCTGCGCGGTCGTGACGAATACGACGATGCGCTCACTGGGCTTGGACATGATCGACTCGCAGTCTTGTTAGCATGGGCGGATCGGCGCGTGCCTTCGGATACGGTGTCGGAACCCGTCATCGGAACTGCCGTTGGATCCCGCCGTTGGGGTCCCCATCGCGCGCATCGAGGGACGCGCGCGGGGTTCATCATATGACGAGTTGCGCCGCCACGGAACAAGCGCGGTGCGAAAATCCCGTGGCATCAACGAGTTGTAGTGTTTGCGGCCGGTTTGTCCACAGCCCTTTCAACAGAAAATGTTGATAACCCC
Source organism: Paraburkholderia sp. HC6.4b (assembly GCF_014200875.1). Taxonomy (NCBI): domain Bacteria; kingdom Pseudomonadati; phylum Pseudomonadota; class Betaproteobacteria; order Burkholderiales; family Burkholderiaceae; genus Paraburkholderia; species Paraburkholderia sp. HC6.4b. Next base: position 71,177 of record NZ_JACHDC010000001.1, on the reverse strand, counting down.
GCATAAGCTGCGCGTCGCGCGCACGCTGCAATGCGCGCTGCGCGAAATTACAGACCCTTACCAGGAAAAGGCGGCCGGCAAAGGGAATTCTTACAAAAAAACTGCCTTGGACCGCTGCCGATTTCTTTAAAATGCGCTGTTACGTTGCGCCGGACATGGTCCGTGGCGTGCCGTGCGGCCAGCCGGGGGCAAGGTCCGCAGGGCAGCGTACGTCCCTGCCAGGATGTCGAACACGACCCATGCGCGCGCCGCGAGCGCGTGCAGACAGGCGCGCAGTTGCGGGCCCATTATTCCAGTCATGCCAATCATCAAACGACCGCATTCCTCGAACTCTCCGGCCGGTGAAGACCGGGACTCCCACCAACGCACCCCTGGACGCAATGCCGCTTCGCGCGAGCCCGGGCGCGGCCGTCGTTCGATCGGCGCGTCGCTCGTGCTGTGGTTCTTCGGCCTGATCGCGACCGTCGTCGTGGTCGGGGCGCTGATCGTCGGCTATGCGCTCGTCGTGATGGGGCCGCAATTGCCGTCGCTCGACGCGCTGACCGACTATCGCCCGAAAGTGCCGCTGCGCGTCTACACCGCCGATCACGTGCTGATCGGCGAATTCGGCGAGGAGCGGCGCAGCCTCGTGCGCTTCCAGGACATCCCCGACCAGATGAAAAAAGCCGTGCTCGCGATCGAGGACTACCGCTTTTACGAACACGGCGGCGTCGACTTCGTCGGCATCCTGCGCGCCGGTTTCGCCGACCTTGCGCATGGCGGCGCGTCGCAGGGCGCGAGCACGATCACGATGCAGGTCGCGCGCAACTTCTTCCTCTCCAGCGAGAAGACGTACACGCGCAAGATCTACGAGATGCTGCTCGCGTACAAGATCGAGCGCGCGCTGACGAAGGACCAGATCCTCGAGCTGTACATGAACCAGATCTATCTGGGCGAGCGCGCGTACGGCTTCGCCGCGGCCGCGCGCGTGTACTTCGGCAAGGACCTGAAGGACCTCACGCTGGCCCAGGCCGCGATGCTCGCGGGCCTGCCGAAGGCGCCGTCCGCGTATAACCCGGTCGTCAATCCGAAGCGCGCGAAGATCCGTCAGGAGTACATCCTGCGACGCATGCTCGAGCTGAACTACATCACGCAGCAGCAGTACGACCAGGCCGTGAAGGAAGAGATTCACACGAAGAATCCGGGCAACGAGTACAGCGTGCACGCCGAGTACGTCGCCGAAATGGTGCGGCAGATGATGTACGCGCAGTACAAGGACGAAACCTATACGCGCGGCCTGAACGTGACCACCACGATCGATTCCGCCGATCAGGACGCCGCGTATCGCGCGGTGCGCAAGGGCGTGATGGACTACGAGCGGCGCCACGGCTATCGCGGACCGGAAGGCTTCGTGCAGTTGCCCGAGGCGGGCGACGACCGCGACCAGACGATCGACGACGCGCTGACCGATCACCCGGACAACGGCGAGATCATCGCCGGCGTGGTGACGGACGCGAGCCCGAAGCAGGTGGCCGCGCAACTGGTCGACGGTACGCAGGTGACGGTGTCGGGCGACGGCCTGCGCTTCGTCGCCGCGGCGCTGAGCCCGCGCGCGAACGCGACGCTGCGCATCAAGCCGGGTTCGATCGTGCGCCTCGTCGCCGACGACAAGGGCAACTGGCAGATCACGCAGTTGCCGCAGGTCGAGGGCGCGCTCGTGTCGCTGACGCCGCAGGACGGCGCGATCCGCGCGCTGATCGGCGGTTTCGACTTCAACAAGAACAAGTTCAACCATGTAACGCAAGCGTGGCGGCAGCCGGGTTCGAGCTTCAAGCCGTTCATCTATTCGGCGGCGCTCGACAAGGGGCTCGCACCGGCGACGATCATCAACGACGCGCCGCTGTACTTCCCGCCGAGCACGCCGGGCGGCGACGCGTGGGAGCCGAAGGACGACGATCAGCCTGATGGTCCGATGTCGATGCGCGTCGCGCTGCAGAAGTCGAAGAACCTCGTGTCGATCCGCATCCTGTCGTTCATCGGCACCAGGTACGCGCAGGATTTCGTCACGCAGCGCTTTGGCTTCGACGCCGACAAGACCCCGCCGTATCTGCCGATGGCGCTGGGCGCGGGCCTCGTCACGCCGCTGCAGTCGGCGGGCGCGTACTCGGTGTTCGCGAACGGCGGCTACCGGATCAATCCGTATCTGATCAACGAAGTGACCGACGCGCGTGGCGTGGCGATCTCGCGCGCGCAGCCGCTCGTCGCTGGGCACGACGCGCCGCGCACGCTCGAGCCGCGTAACGCATACATCATGAACAGCCTGTTGCACTCGGTCGCGACCGCGGGTACGGGCGCGGGCACCAACGTGTTGAAGCGCTCGGACCTGCAGGGCAAGACCGGTACGACCAACGACGCGAAGGACGGCTGGTTCGCCGGCTATCAGCAGTCGCTGGTGGCGGTTGCGTGGATGGGCTACGACCAGCCGAAGAGTCTCGGCAGCCGCGAATTCGGCGCGCAGCTCGCGCTGCCGATCTGGATCGAGTACATGCAGCGCGCGCTGCGCGGTGTGCCACAGGCCGAGCCGCAGCAACCCGACGGTGTGACGGTGATGAACGGCGAGCTGTTCTTTACCGACAAGTTGCCGGGGCAAGGCTTCGTCGCGAGCATCGGTCTCGATTCGGGCAATCCGATGGCCGGCGCGACCGATGCGGTGGGCGGGGTCGGCCCGGCGGGCATGACGCCGCCGGTGGTGCCGCCGCCGAGCGTGTCGACGACCGAGAAGAAGCAGATCATGGATCTGTTCGAATCGAACAAGCCTTGATGTCTCGGATGGCGGGTGCGCGGGGGGCCGCGGATTCTTAAGCGATACGGGCACCGGCCCGCTCTCGCCGCATACCGTCATGTCAGCGGCGAAACACCTCGACGCGAGGCACATCGTCGGAAAAAGCGGACTGAAGTGCCCACTCCTCGTAGCGTTTCGCGCCGGCAAGATGCTCTGATAACTTCATGGTCAGATCATGCCAGGCTGAATCGCCTTCCGGCACGGTCATGGTACGGCCATCGTCTAGCCGGACGAGCAATACGATCGAATTTCCAATCCATTGTTCTGACCGCGTAGCGACGATTTCGCAAATATCTTCCCAGGCAATCTGTTGCTCGCCTTGCTGATTTGTCACGACGAGACCCTTATCGCTCAGGGATAGAGCGAAGGAGAATCTGCGTGACGGCAGGCGTCCTAGCAGCCAGGAGTTGATCCGGCTCATTATCATGTCGTAGCTCTATTTCCATTTGATTGGGGCGAGGCGCCAGATATTCTCTGCGGCCTCCTTGCCGACATGGTGGCCGAGCCAGCTCGCCATCATTCCACCGGCAATACCCCCCAGCACAATTGCCCCGCCTTCCGCCAACTCTCCTACGACCGGAATCATCAACGATGGCGCGGCCCATGTGCCAGCCCATGCCGCGCCAGCCGCCGCACCTGCCCACATGCCTCCCGTGCCCGCTGCCAATCCACCGATGGCTCCTGCAAATTCCTCAGTCGCTACTCGCGCTTTGTCCTTCTGCGGCGCTTTCTCGATGACTACGCCGACGGCAACAATCTCAATCACGATGCCGGCGGACCCAGCCATCCGGCCTACAAATGCGATACGGTTAACGACAGACCGCGTTTTGCCGACGCTCAGCAGAACCGCTTCTATATTGCCTTTTTTTCGAAGCAGGGTGTCCAGGGTTGGCAAATTTTTGGATGGTTTGAGCGCCTCAGAGTAAAAGCGCCCGAATGGACTTAGACGCCTGCGCATTTCAATCACCAAACCGTTGCGTTGCACTTCGACCAATTGTCTGGCTTCCTCGTGAGTGATATTCCCACGCTGAAGGAGTCGCTTGGCCTGTTGCTGAATTACGGAATTCGTCTTGTCATAGATGTGTCTTGCATATCCGTCCCAAGCCATATTCGCGGCGACGGGAAGCTGAATGTTAACTACATCTGAAACTTTAGCTGTATAGCTGTATCGTGTTCTACTTTGATCTGCCATTATCTAACTCGCATTGAGAAAATCGAAAATCTTGCATAGTCTATATGGCGAATCATCCTAAAATTGCGGCGATAGCTACCGTGACCTAAGCGCACTGTGCGCGGCAACCGTGACTCAAAGCAGTGCGCGGGTAGCCCAAAACTGGACGGAAAGGAAACGCACGAAAAAAGTATGAGCAAGTGTTAAATAACGGGATGCAGATCCAACGCAAATCATCGTCATGACCTCGGATATTGATGATATCTCCAATCGAGAGCCCTTTTTCGCGATTCTGATACAGTTCTATTCACCACAGACTCACGATGGGCGTCCGATCGATCTTTGAAATAGACAACGGTTTGAAATGAACGAAAGTGAAACCTTTGAGCGTCGCCGTTTAGTGGCAGTGGCACAGGCAATGTTGGACGGCAATCTATTCGTTCTTGAAGGGGCGGCGCAGCTACTCGCTCTTAAGAATCAGTTAGACGGGATTGCCGATCGCGATCCGGACTTTGATGTCTTCGTCGTCATTCGATCAGAGACCGATCATTTGCCTTTCGAAGCGCAACGGTCGCAGTGGCTATCTGAGGCGCTTGCTCGTCTTCAGCCCGAGTTCAAAAGCTCGCAAGAGTGGGCAAGTTCTTTCGCGCCTCAAGCATGCATCGATCTGATAGCACGATTCAGTGATCGATAAACACCGTTGAGGCGCTGCAGAGCACGCGTCCTGTGGCTTGCTTCTGATTCGTTTTGCACCGTACAAACAAATCGTATTAGGTTCAATGCGTTAGCCCGTTGTTCAGACAGTTTTCAACAGGCTCATCAACACGGACTGGGGATAAGTGCGCCGCGTTCCGTACGGAATCCGAGATTTAGTTGGATGTCGCCGTGTTCGTCGTCCCAACCGATGCAGGCGCAGAAGCCGAAGTCGCCGCAGCCGATGATGCGCCTGCCTGATCAACCAGCGGATTCCCCATCGCCTGAAACAACGCCGCCGTATCCGTCAGCCGCGCGCTCATATAGCGGATCTCATCGAGCTGCGCGTTGCGCCATTGCTGCTCGCTCGAACGCGTCGCGGCGACGGGCAGCGCGCCGAGCCGATAGCGCGCCGAGGTTTCGTTGAACACGCCCTGTGCCGAACGCGCGGCGACGTTCGCGGCGTCGAGCGACTGCGCGTCGTGCTCGAGTGAGGCGAGCGTGTCGGCGACGTTCTGAAACGCGGCCAGCACGGTCTGTTTGTACTGCGACACGCTCGCTTCATACGTGTGCTGCGCCGCGCGGCGCTGCGCGAGCAGCGCGCCGCCATGAAACAGCGGTTGCGACAGCGACGCGCCGATGCTCCAGATGGCCCCCGCACCGGACATCGCGACCGGCCAGCTAAACCCGCCTTGTCCCATCGATGCCGACAGCGACAGACTCGGGAACATCTGCGCGGTGGCGACGCCGACATCGGTCGCAGCGGCCTTCAGCGCGGCGTCGGCGGCCTCGATGTCAGGCCGCGTGCGCAGCAGCTCCGACGGCACGACCACCGGCACCTGCTCCGGCACATGCAACTGCGCGAGATCGATGTCGTCGGGCGCTGCATCGGGTGTGCGGCCAAGCAGCACCGCGAGCGCGTGACGCGTAGTGAGCCACTGTTGCTTCAGCGCCGGCAGACTCGCCGACACGCTCGCCGCGCTCTGCTGCGCGTTCAGCAGATCGGCATGCGATACCGCACCGAGCGCGAAGCGCCGCTCGGTATCGCGCGCCTGATCGTTGGCGAGAACCACGAGCCGCTCGGTCGTATCGATCTGCGCGTGCAGCGCGGCGCTCGTGATCGTCGCGGTCACGATGTTCGCGGCGAGCGCGCGCCGCGCCGCCTCGAGCTGGTAGACCTGCACGTTCACGCGCGCGGCGAGCGCCGCGTTCGCGAGACGCGCGGCGCCGAACAGATCGAACGTGTAGTGCGCCTGCAACTGGCCGACGAACACGTTGTACAGAAACGTGTTCGGTCCGATCTCGGGGATCGCGAGCGCGCGATTGCGGGTGGCCTGGCCGCCGGCGTCGATGGTCGGCAGCAGCGAGCTGCCGACCTGCGCGCGCAATTGCTCGCGCGCGGCCGCGAGACTGCGGTCGGTCGCGTCGAGCGTCGGACTATTGCGCAGGCCTTCGTCGACGAGCGCGTTCAGCGCATCCGAGCGGTACAGCTTCCACCATTCGGGCACCGGCTGCGCGCCGGTCACGAACTGCTGCGTGACGCCCTGCGCGGGCACGGTTTGCGTCGGTAGCGGCTCGGCACCGTAGTGCGCGGGCCGCGGCATCGCGGGCGCGTCGCCGTTCGGTCCGAACGAGCAGGCGCCGAGCATGCAGGTGATGCTGGCGATGCTCGCGGCAAGCGTGGTGCGGGCCAGCGCGTCGAAGCGCGCGCGGCGTTGGGGGGAGAGGGCGGGAATAGTCATGCTCGTGCTCATGCTCAGTTACCCGTGTGCGTGGCGCCGGCACCGGACGGCGTCTGCGGCTCGCGCTCGTCGGCGCGTACGCGGAACGACGCGGCGTACAACGCGGGCAGATAGAACAGCGTGAGGATCGTCGCGCTCGTGATGCCGCCCATCAGCGCGGTGGCCATCGGCCCGAAGAAGTTCGAGCGCAGCAGCGGGATCAGCGCGAGCACGGCGGCCGCGGCGGTCAGCGTGATCGGCCGGAACCGCCGCACGGTCGCGCCGACGATCGCATCGAAACGCTTGTGCCCCGACGCAATGTCCTGCTCGATCTGATCGACGAGAATCACCGAGTTGCGCATGATGATGCCAAACATCGCGATCACGCCGAGCATCGCGACGAAGCCGAACGGCTGGCCGAACAGCAGCAAGGTGAGCACGACGCCGATCAGGCCGAGCGGCGCGGTCAGCACGACCATCAGCACGCGCGCGAAGCTTTGCAGCTGGATCATCAGCAGCGTGAGCACCGCGATCACCATGATCGGAATCTGCGCGTTGATCGAGGTTTGACCCTTCGCGCTTTCCTCGACTGAGCCACCGATCTCGATCCGGTAGCCGACCGGCAGCGTCGCGCGGATCGGCGCGAGCGCGCGGTCCACCGCGTGCGTGACGTCGATGCCTTGCGCGCCGGCCGCCACGTCCGACTGCACGGTGATGGTCGGCTGACGGTCGCGTTCCCAGATCACGCCGTATTCGAGGTCGTTGCGCAGATGTCCGAGCGTGCCGAGCGGCACCGGGCCGTTGGGCGTCGGCATCGCGAGCGCGGTCAGCTGCGACGGGTCCACGCGTTCGGCGCGCGGCGCGCGCAGATCGACGCTGATCAGCTTGTCGCGCTCCCGATACTGCGTGACCGTGTAGCCGGACATCGTCATCGCGAGGAAGCTGGCGATGTCTTCGGACGTCACGCCGAGTTCGCGCGCGCGCTTCTGGTCGATCTCGAAGCGCACCGAGCGCTCGGCGGGTTCGTCCCAGTCGAACTGCACGTTGCGCGTGCCGCGATTGGCGCGCATCGACGCGGCGACGCGTTCGGCGATCGAGCGCACGGTCGCGATGTCGTCGCCGCTCACGCGGAACTGCACCGGATAGCCGACCGGCGGCCCGTTCTCGAGGCGCGACAGGCGCGTGCGGATCGCCGGGAAGTTGTTGAGCAACTCCGGTTCGAGCCACTGCGCGAGCTTCTCGCGATCCTTGACCGACTTCGCGGTGATCACGAACTGTGCGAAGTTCGGCTGCTGCAATTGCTGATCGAGCGGCAGATAGAAGCGCGGCGCGCCGGTGCCGACGAAGCTGACTGAGTGATCGATTTCAGGCCGGCCCTTGAGAACCTGTTCGAGGCGCTGCGCCTGGCGCAGCGTTGCATCGAACGACGCGCCTTCGGGCAGCCGCACATCGACCAGCAACTCCGGCCGGTCCGAGCTCGGGAAGAACTGCTGCGGCACGAGCGAGAAGCCGGCCATCGCGAGCACGAACAGCAGCACGGTGATCGCGAGCACGACGAAGCGCCGCTCGATGCACCAGCCGATCCAGCCGCGCAAACGCGTGTAGAAGCGCGTGTCGTAGATGTCATGTTCGTGGTCGTCAGGCTCGTGCGCATGGCGCTTGCGCTCGGGCAGCATGTGATAGCCGAGCAGCGGAATCAGCACGACCGCCGCGAGCCACGACGCGATCAGCGCGATCGCCGACACCTCGAAGATCGAGCGCGTGTACTCGCCGGTGCTCGACTTCGCGAGCGCGATCGGCAGGAAGCCGGACACGGTGACGAGCGTGCCGGTCAGCATCGGAAACGCGGTGCTGGTGTACGCGAAGGCCGCGGCGCGCGTGCGGTTCCAGCCTTGCTCGAGCTTCACCGACATCATTTCGACCGCGATGATCGCATCGTCGACGAGCAGGCCGAGCGCGAGCACGAGTGTGCCGAGCGATACCTTGTGCAGGCCGATATCGAACAGGTACATGCACAGCGCGGTGACCGCGAGCACCACCGGAATAGAGATCACGACCACCATGCCGGTGCGCACGCCGAGCGACACGAGGCTCACGACCAGCACGATCCCGACCGCTTCGGCGACCGCTTCGAGGAAGTCGTCGACCGAGCGCGCGACCGCGTGCGGCATGCTCGATACTTCGACGAGATTCAATCCGGCGGGCAGCGCGGCGCGCAGTTGGGTCATCTGCTGATCGAGCGCGCGGCCGAGGCGGATCACGTCGCCGCCCGGCTGCATCGTCACGCCGATACCGAGCACGGGTTTGCCGCCGAAGCGCATCTGCGTGACGACCGGGTCGTCGTAGCCGCGCTTGATCGTCGCGATGTCGCCGAGACGCAACGTGCGGTTGTTGATGCGGATCAGCGTGTCGGCGAGCGCGCCCACGTCGTTGAACTGGCCGCTCGGGCGCACGAACACGCGGTCGTCCGTGGTGGTCAGCGTACCCGCGGGAGCGATCGTGTTCTGCGCGTTGATCGCCTGCCCAAGCTGTTGTGGCGAGATGCCGAGACGCGTCAACTGCGTGTTCGCGATCTCGATGTAGATGTGCTGATCGGGATCGCCGAAATAGTCGACCTTGCCGACGCCCGGCACGCGCACCAGCACCGAGCGTAGCTGGTCCGCGTAATCGTGCAGTTGCGCGGCGGAAAAGCCGTCGCCTTCGAGCGTGTAGATGTTGGTGTAGACGTCGCCGAATTCGTCGTTGAAGAACGGGCCCTGGATGCCCGGCGGCAAGCTCGACGCGATGTCGCCGACTTTCTTGCGCACCTGGTACCACGTCTCGGGCACCTGGCTCACCGGCGCCGAGTCCTTCATCGTGAAGAAGATCAGCGATTCGCCGGGACGCGAATAGCTGCGCACGAAATCGATGTACGGCGTTTCCTGCAGCTTGCGGCCGATGCGATCGGTCAGCTGCTCCTGCACCTGGCGCGCGGTGGCACCCGGCCAGAACGTGCGGATCACCATCACGCGGAACGTGAAGGGCGGGTCTTCCGACTGCGCGAGCCGCGTGTAGGCGAGGATGCCGAACGCGGTGGCGAGCGCGATCAGGAATACGACCAGCGCCTGATGACGCAGCGCCCAAGCGGACAGATTGAAGCGTCCTTCTTCGTGCGACGTGCTCATGAAGCGAAGTCCTCGGGATGCAGCGGCGCGATCGCGCGGACTTTCTGGCCGGCGCTCACGGTGTGCACGCCTTGCAGCACGACGCTTTCGCCATCTTTCAGGCCATCGCTGACGACGAACGTGCGCTCGTAGTAGCGCGTGACGGTCACGCGACGCAGCTCGAGCGTGTTGTCCGCGGCGCGCACGACCCACACGGCCGGTTCGCGCCCCTCGTGAAACAGCGCGGTGACCGGCAGCGTGAACACGCCGTGCTGCGCGGCCGCCGCGGCGAGCGGCACGGCCGGCGTGACGTCGGCGGTCATGCCGAGGCGCACGTCGGCGCCGGCATCGAGCAGGGTCAGACGCGCGCGCCAGGTGCGGCTCTGCGGATCGGCGGCCGGCGACAGCTCGCGCACGCGTGCGCCGAGCTTGCGGCCCGGCAGCGCGGCGAGCGTGACGCTCGCGTTCTGGCCGACCGCGAATGCGGCGAGCGCGCTTTCGGGCACGTCGCACAGCACGTCGACGTCGCCGCTCCACGCGAGGTTGTAGACGGCCTGACCCGCCGACACGTTCTGGCCCGTGTCCGCCTGTTCAGCCGTGATGACGCCCGCATGACCGGCGACGAGCGTCGTGTACTGCAGCTGGTTCTTCGCGAGTGCCGCCTGCTGCTGCGCCTGATCGCGCTGCGCGAGCGCGGACGCGTAGGCGTTGGTGGTCTGTTCGAGCTGCGCGGGCGCGATCAGGTTCTCTTTGGCCTGCGCCCTGTCGCGTTCGAGCTGCTGCTGCGCATAGACGAGGTTGTGCTGCGCGGCGTCGAGCTGCGCCTGCGTGCTCGCGGCGTTTTTCTGCGCATCGGCCGGGTCGAGCAGCGCGACGACTTCGCCGCTTTTCACCGTGTCGCCGAGCCGTACCCGCCGCTCGATGATCTTGCCGGCGACGCGGAACGACAGCGGCGTCGAATAGCGCGCCTGCACTTCGCCGGGCAGCGACGCCGCCTGCAGCGCGTGGCCGTCCGCATGCACGGCGAGCGCGACCACCGGGTGCGGCGCGGGCGCCGCGGCTTCCTTCTTCGAGCAGGCCGCGAGCGCTAGCACGCCTGCCAGCGCCAGCGCGCAGGTCTGCCTGGAGAAACCGCGGTGAGAGGATGGGGGAGACTGCTGGCGCATCGCTGACGATGCGGGAGAACCGGGACGCTTCACAATTACCCCAACTGGAGACAGCGAACGAACACGGCAAGCCGCGCGGCCCGCCAGCGAAGACCCGCATGCCGCGTCATGCTAATGGCATACAGGGATGGCTTTGAATGACGAAATGCATTCTAATACACTCATGTATCTGAATGCATGGATGGATTTGAATTCTTTTGGGTGCTAGGCTTGCGGCCATGAAACGTCAAAGACTGACAAGAGAGCAGAGCAAGGATCAGACGCGGGAGCGGCTGCTCGATGCCGCGCAGGCAATTTTCATGAAGAAGGGCTTCGTCGCGGCGAGTGTCGAGGACATCGCGGCGGCGGCTGGCTATACACGCGGCGCGTTCTATTCGAACTTCCGCAGCAAGACCGAGCTGTTTCTGGAGCTATTGCGGCGCGATCACGAAGCGATGCAGGCGGGCCTGCATGCGATCTTCGAAAGCGCGGCGTCGCGCGAGGAGATGGAGGCGCGCGTGCTGCGCTACTACAGCTCGCTGCATCGTGAGAACAAGTGTTTTCTGTTGTGGGTCGAGGCGAAGCTGCTGGCGGTGCGCGACGGCCGTTTCCGGCTGCGCTTCAACGCGTTCATGCACGAAAAGATCGAACAGTTGAGCGCCTATGTGCGCGAGTTCTCGGAGCGCGTGGGCACGCCGATGTCGATGCCGCCCGAGCAGCTCGCGATCGGCCTGATGGGTCTGTGCGACGGCGTGCAGTTCTTCTACACGGTCGATCCGCAGAATGTCCCGGCGGAGATGGCCGAAACGGTGCTGGCGGGGTTTTTCTCGCGCGTGGTGTTCGGGCGCGATGCGTAACGGTAGGCGTTGAGCCTGGAGGCGCAGATGCGCGAATGCGCGACCCGGAGGGATCGCGCATCAGATACGGTTCAAGGCGGAAAAATCATTCGACCGGCAGTCGCGCGCAGGCCTCGGCGGCGGGCGCCGCGCACGCGAACGCGTACTGGCCGCTGGCGTCGAGGAATTTTTCCCCGGCGTGCAGGGCAACCTTGATATCGGGGCAGCGCTCGTAAGCGATATAGGCCGAGCTCGCGGCGGCCGACCAGCAAACCAGCGAAAACGCGATCTTTTCCAGCAGACGAAAACGATGTGGCATGGCGGTGTAGCGGTAACTTTCTTTGGCCGCCATCTTACCAGCAAGCTAGGGTTTATACCTAGCTAAAATCCACGATAGACGCCGTAATAGTGGCGCGATGGACACGCCGCGCCGAATCTGACCGGAATGTCATGTCTGGGTCAGGGTTGGGACATGTCCTATCGCTAGAATCGGTTGCGTTGGGCGGACCCGCGCGCGCCCATGCGGCGCGGGTCGACACAGGCGGCAACGGTTGCGCCGGCCCGGCTTTACCGAGGCAGGAGTCGTCCATGAATCAACTGCAGTCGATGCGCGTGTTCGTCAAGGTGTCGGACCTCGGCAGTTTCGTCGGCGCGTCGGGCGCGCTGGATCTGTCCACCGCGGTCGTCACGCGGCACGTCGCGGATCTCGAAGCGCGGCTCGGCACGCGACTGCTGAACCGCACCACCCGCCGTCTTTCGCTGACCGAATCCGGCGCGACCTATCTGGAGCGCGTACGCCACATCCTCGCCGATCTCGAAAGCGTCGAGCAGATGGTGGTGGCGCGCAATCACGAGCCGGTCGGCACGCTGCGCATCGTCGCGCCGGTCGTGTTCGGATTGCACAGTCTCGCGCCGGTCGTGCAGTCGTACGCGGCGCGCTATCCCGACGTCGTGCCCGACGTCACGCTCGCCGACCGCCACGTCGATCTGGTCGAAGAGGGCTTCGACGTCGGCATCCTGGCTGCGCGGCACATGCGCAGCGCGAGCATCGTCACGCGGCGGTTGACGACCGGCTACATGACGGTTTGCGCGACGCCCGAGTATCTGGCGCAACACGGCACGCCGAAGCGCCCCGAGGATCTACTCAGGCATTCGTGCCTGAGCAGGCCGGCCGAGCAGGGCGGCGAGGAGCGGTTGTTCAATGGGCCGGACGGCGAAGTGCGGGTGCGGCCGACCAACGCGATCGCGGCGAACAACGCCGAGATGCTGCGGCAGTTCGCGCTGCTCGGCATGGGCGTGGCGATCCTGCCGAGCTACCTGATCGGCCGTGATCTGACGGCGGGGCGGCTCGTGCGTCTGCTCGACGCGTACAGTCTGCCGCCCATCGAAATCACGATTGCGTATCCGAGCCGGCTACATCTGCCGGCGAAGGTGCGGACGTTCATCGACCATCTGGTCGAGCATTTCCAGCCGGACAGCGCGCAGGCGCGGGATTCCCGTAGCGTGGCGCCGGTGCGGGTGGTGGCCGGGGTGAGCGGGTCCGACGCCCCGACGGCGCGCGAGATCGCCGACGACGCGCTCGAAAACAGCCGCACGACGCGCCGTGTGACGCGGGTGGCGCGCGCGCGGATCGCGGCGTCGTCGCAGTTCTGACGTGTGAGCTGAGGCGAGGCTGAATCCGGGTTCAGGTCCCCAGGCCCGGGCCATAGTTGCCGCCGATCAGGCGCGTGACCGACTCGATGTCGACATAATCCTGCTCCGGCATACCATCGAGCATCGCCAACACCTCGTTGCTCGCGCCGGCTTCGCGCGCGGCGTCGACGAGTGCGTCCTTGTTGGTCGGGAATTCGACTTCGCTGAGAAGATCGGCGATCTGCAGATCGATCGATTCGCCGGGGATGTCCGAGGCCGTCATGCGCATGCTCCTGGTGAGCTTGAGTTAGTCACGTCGTTATTGCTGCCACGAAAAGCCAGCGCCTCGCCGCGATGAGTTTCTCGCAGTCTGTTGCAATCCCGCGCGCATTGCCACCCCATCGTCATGACAGCCGGCGCAAACCGGGCAGGCGCGCCGTCGTAGCCGCGCCGCCGCCCGCCGTTGCGGCGGCCCTCACGTGGTCAGATGCTCGTTCTGCCCGGTCAGGCTGCGGTCCAGATGTCGGGACTTCGGCAGCGCAATATGCTCCCAGTGCTGCGGACGGCTGGCGTCGGTGCTCGACACGTCCGGGGCCGGAGGCGCGACCGGCGCGGCGTTCGCGCGTTGCGCGAGCGTGATGGAATCCGTGCTGTCCGAGGCGGTATGAACCGGCGCGGCAAAGCACGAGGCTGACAGCGTCACCATGATTAACAGTGTCGAGGTTTTCATCGCCCGACCTCCTAAAGCTCATGCGGCGCTGACAATCGAGCAAACCCTGTGCCGTCCCGCGTCGAGAGGACGGTGCAAGCCGAGGACGGCATGGCGCTGCGCGGCCCAGGCTCCTTACCATCTTAGATGGCAAATACTGCAACGCGCGCACATTTGCGACAAAACCGGATTGTAGATTCGATCATGGCACGAACAGGCGCGCGCGTCCGCCATGCGCTAGCGCAGCACATCGAAGCGCGTCCACGGCCACGACGGCCGGTCGCGCATATAGCCGTTCAGCCAGTTCCACTGCGGATGCCGCTTCATGAACGCCTGTGCGTCGAACGGCCGGCCGCACGGATGCCCCCAGCGCGCGGTGAAGGCCATCTCGCGGGCCATTTCGCTGTCGATCACCTTGCCGTCGTTCGCGCCCCACGGATTGAACGGCCCGTGATCGGTGCCGCCGAAGCGCGCGTCATCGAGCTCCAGATGCCCGCAGATCGTGCGCGAGCACGGGTTGTCGTTGCGATCGAGATAGACGTCGTGATGATCGGCGATCATCTGCTTCGCGAGCTCGACGTCGATGCTGCCGCGATGCAGTTCCTCGAGCTGCATGAAACGCAGACGCCGCGCGCCGTTCTTGCGCACGTCGGTATAGTCCTCGCCTTCGCCGATGCATTCCTGGTTGCGGATCTTCAGATCCGTCGCGGTGTTGTAGCCGCTGTAGAAACCGTCTGTGGTGGTCTCGAAGCCCGCATAGTGCAGCCCGAGTTCGTAACGCGCGATCTCGCCGGTCTTCGTGTCGCCGAGCAGCCAACTGTTCGCGTAGCCGCCGTTGTTCGCGAGCGAGAACATGTCGCACCATTCCTTGATGCTGTTCGCATATTGCGACGCGCGCCGCGAGCGATAGAACTCGGGCGCACCGGCCGCGTTGTAGCCCGCGAAGTTCGAGATCGTCGTTTCGGTGATCATCAGGCCGGCCGCCGTGACCCAGAAATCGGTCAGGCTCGAGATGCAGCCCGGCAGGCCCTGCATCAGGATGCGGTTGCCGCGGTCGGGCACGATGTCGAACACGACGTTGAACGCGTCGCCGGCCGCGTAGCGGTCCCACGAGTTGTGCGCCATCACGATGCGGCCGTCGCGCGTCGCGTTGCCGGTTGCGATGAACGCGCTGCAGTGGTGACCGCGCCGGCCGCGCCACAGTTTCGCGCCCAGATGCGGCTGCGCCTGCGCGGCGTGCGTCGGCCACCAGCTTTGCAGCAGATCCATGTAGCCGTTCCACGCGAGCACTTCGGCGAACGGCAGCTTCGCGCCGTCGGCGATGCCATGGATTTCATCGGCGAATTCGGTGTCGAGCTTGCTCGCGAACTGGCTCGTCGCGGCATTGACGAAGGTGTCGAACTCCTCCCCGGTGTCCCATTTGGCGAGATAGCGCGCGGTGCGGATCGCGTTTCTGATTTCGTCGGCGAGTAACTGGCCGTGCTGCTCGCCGCGATCGTACGGCTCGCCTTCGATATGCACGAAAATCCAGCCGGCCTGATCGCGGCGTACGGCCTCGGGGGACGGTTCGCTCATCTTCGCTCCGACGCTACGGCGGGCGCTGTCGCTGCGCCCAAGCTGGGCTCACGCGTGCCGGCCGCGTGAAGGGCCGGCGGGTCTGTCCATTGTAGAGAATCCGCGGCGCTTTGCATCGCGCCCCGCGAAGCCTTCAAAAGCTCTAGCGCGACGGACTCATGCGGAAGTACGCATCGAGCAGCGAGGTCTTGTAGACGACGCCGGCGAGCTTCGGATGCGCGGTGCTTTCGATCACCGGCAGCCGCTCGCCCTGAAACGCCATGAAGTGCTGTAACGCGATGGCGAGCGACATGTCCGGCGTCAGCACGTCGAAATGCGGCTGCAGATAATCGGCGGCGGTTTTCATCGACGTTTCGCGCCGCTCGAGCAGATCGGACGTGATGTCCTTCAGCGCGACCACGCCGAGAAACGCGCCCGAGTCGTTCGCGACGTACAGATACTTGACCGGATACTCGAGGAACACGCGCGTCATGTCGTGCACGGTCGCGTTCGGCGGCACGACGGTCTGCGCGGGGCGGATCAGCTCGCGCATCTGCGTCGCGCGCAATCGCGAGCGCTCCTGCTCCTCGCGATTGCGGCGCAGCGTGATCTCGTACATCGAGGTCTTGCCGATCGCGCGAGCGATGAAATACGCGACCACGCACGACAGCATCAGCGGCAGCACGACCTGATAGCTCAACGTCATCTCGAAGATCATCAGGATCGCCATCAGCGGCGCCTGGGTCGCGCCCGCGAGGAATGCGCCCATGCCGACCATCGCATAGGCGTAAGCGGCCGACGTCGCATGCGGCCACAACGCGTGCATGCCCTGGCCGAACAGCGAGCCGACCGCCGCGCCGACGAACAGCGTCGGCGTGAACACGCCGCCCACCGCGCCGGAGCCGGCCGTCGCCGCGGTCGCCGCGAGCTTGCAGACGAGCACCAGCAGGAGCGCGGACCATGTCCACGGCGAATGCAGGATCGAGTTCACGACGCTGTAGCCGTTGCCCCACACCTCGGGCTCCGCGACCGAAATGATGCCGACCACGAGACCGCCGAGCGCGAGCCGCACCGGCAACGCCACCGGCAGCTTGCGAAAGGCCGCCTTCGATGCGTTGAGCAGCCGCAGAAACTGCGGCGCGGCCGCGCCGCACAGCGCGCCGAGCGCGACGAACAGCAGCACCTCGGGACCGGTCACGGTCGGAAACTCCGGCATCTCGTAGGGCGGCTTGTAGCCGGCGAACTCGCGCATCGTGATGTTCGCGACGACCGCCGCGACCAGCACCGGCCCGAAGCTTTCCATCGCGATCGAGCCGAGCACGATCTCGGTGACGAAAAACGCGCCCGCGATCGGCGCGCTATACGCGGACGTGATACCGGCCGCCGCGCCGCACGCGACGAGCAGGCGCAGCCGCGGCGGATCGAAGTGGACCCAGCGGCCGATCAGCGACGAGGCGAGCGCCGCGAGCTGCACCATCGGACCTTCACGACCGATCGAACCGCCGCTCGCGATCGTAAACAGCGACGACACGCTGCGCCACAGGCTCAGGCGCACCGGCACGACGCCGTCGCCGATCGCGACCGCTTCCATGTAGTCGGTGTGCGTTTTCGTGTCGGCGTGACGCTGCGCAATCAGCAGGAAAATGCCGGCGACGAGACCACCCGCGGCCGGCAGCCAGATGCGCATGGTCCACGGTAGGCTGCGCGCCATGTCGACGAAGCTGCCGGAGCGGCCGGCAATCGCCAGCTGCAGCAGTTCGATGCCCTTGCGAAACACGATGGTCGCCAACGCGCCGGCAATGCCGACCACAACGGCCCAGACCAGCACCGTATGGGCTTCGGAGAGGCGGAAAACGCTTTGGGCGCGGGTGCGCAGCTTCAGCAGGAATGAAAGCACGTCGTCGGTACGGGGCGTGATGGAAGGTTGAAAAAACCGCGGCGCAACAGCAGCGCGCCCGCCTCGAATGGCGGGCGCGCGGCGGCGAGCGGGCGGAGGCGGGCGGCGCGGTTCAAGTCGCCGCCTTGTCGAGTTCAGGATAGTGCCGGAAGATGCAGCTTTCGTTATGGCCGATGCGCCGGTCCGAGTCCAGATACGCGGCGATGTTCGGTCTTGCGATCACGGCGTCGTGCAGCGCGGCGAGCCGCGGATAGTGCTCGCCGAAGCGCTTCAGCGCGCGCGGAAACGCGTACAGCAGACCGTCGATCAGCTGGAACATCGACAGGTCCACATAGGTCAGCGTGTCGCCGACCATGAAGCTGTCGCCGGCCGGATTCTGCGCGAGCACGCGCTCGAAGTACGACATGAACTTCGGAATCCGATGGTCGATGAAATCGTGCGCGCGCACCTTCGCCGCGTCTTTCTGCTCCTCGTAGTAGAGGCCGCTCGCGAGCGGATGGTGGGTGTCGTGCGCTTCGGTGACGACGTCGGCGATCGTCAGCTGCAGGCCGTTCGCGACATAGCGCAGGCTGTCCACCTCCGGCGCCAGCTTGAGCCGCGGGCCGAGATAGAACAGGATGTTGGCGGTCTGCGCGATCACCAGATCGCCGTCTTTCAGAAACGGTGGCGCGAACGGCGGATACGGCTCGTCGGGGCTTTGCATCACCGCCATCATCGCTTTGGTGCCAAGGCCCTTCGAAGGCTTGCCGCGCGCGACTTCGACATAGTCGACGCCGGCTTCCTCCAGCGCGAGCCGCACGAATTCGCCGCGGCCTTGCAGGCCATCCCAGTAGTACAGTTCCAGGCTCATCGATCGATCCTCATTCCGGTCGCCCGGACGCGTCGCGGCAAGGCGGTTTCACCGCTGCCATCGGACGTCGCGCACGGGCGGGTTGGGGGGCAAAGTTCGCAGCAACGAGTATGCCGTGTGATCGGCCGGGATGGTGCGCCAGAAAGCGCAAAACCCCGCGCGCGGCGGGGTGTCGGGGAAGGCGGGAGAGCCGGCGACGGCTTAGTGGAACAGGTGCTGGACGGTCCATGTGATGCCGAGTCCGCCGGCGATCAGCCATACATACAGAATCAGGCCGGTGGTCAGCGCGCGCGGACCCGCTTCGCGAATCTGCGAGAAGCGCGTTTCCATGCCGAGTGCGGTCATCGCCATCGTCAGCGCGAAGGTGTCGAACAGGTTCAGCGTCGAGGTGGCGCTTTCCGGCAGCACATGCAGCGAGTTGATCGCCACGCAGGCGAGGAAGCCGAGTGCGAACCAGGGGATCGCCAGCTTGCGCGGGGCGGCGCCGTCCGTGCTGCCATCCGTCGCGCCGCGCGTCGCGCGGTTCACCCACAGGCCGACCACCAGCAATACCGGCACGAGCAGCATCACGCGGGTCATCTTGACGATCGTCGCGATGTGCGTCGCTTCGGGGCTCACGTTGCTCGCCGCGCCGACCACCTGCGCGACCTCGTGGATCGTGCCGCCGAAGAACAGGCCGGCGCCGACCGTGTCGAGATGCAGCCAGCCTGCGTTGAACAGCACCGGGTAGAGGAACATCGACAGCGTGCCGAACAGCACGACGCTGCCGACCGCCATCGCGCTCTTGTGCGGCTTCGACTGCAGCGTCGATTCGAACGCGAGCACCGCGGCCGCGCCGCAGATCGCGCTGCCGGCCGCCGTCAGGAGCGCGGTGTCGCGATCGAGCTTCATGATTTTCATGCCGGCCCAGGTGCCGATCACGAGCGTGCTGACGACGATCAGCACCGACTCCGCGAGACCCGGCAGGCCCACCTGGGCGATTTCCTGCAGGCTCACACGCAAGCCGAAGAACGCGACCGCGATGCGCAGCAGCTTGCGCGCCGAGAAATTCACGCCGGCCGCCCAACTGACCGGCATGCTGTCGCGCAGCGCGTTGCCGTAGATCGCCCCCGCGACGATGCCGACGATCAGCGGACTCAGGCCAAGGCCGGCAATCGCCGGAATCGCCGCGATGCGCGTGACCGCGGCGGCGAACAGCGCGACGAACAGTACGCCGTTGAGCTGGCCGCGGGTGGACAGCGCGGGGGAGGCGGCGGCGAGCGGGGCGGTGGGTGTGGACATGATCGGTGGTTTCGTAACGGACTTGCGTGGGACTGCATAAGCAGCAATGGGGCTAATCCTAAATTAGATATATCGATATGAAAAATCGTGATTTAGAATGTGAAGTATCGGCTCAACGGATATTTAATCGAGATGACCCCGGATCAACTTATAACGTTCGCCGCCGTCGCTGAGCATCGCAACATCAGCCGGGCGGCGGTGGCGCTGCATCTGTCGCAGCCGGCGGTGTCCGGCCAGCTGAGGCAATTGCAGGACGAGTTCGGCGAGCCGCTGTATCAGCGCGATGGCCGCGGGGTGCGGCTGACGCCAGCCGGCGAACAGCTCGACGCCTATGCGGCGCGGCTGCGCGACACCTGGCGGCAGGCGCATGCCTATCGCGACGCGCTGCGCGGTCTCGAACAGGGCACCTTGCGGATCGGCGCGAGCACGACGCCGGCGAGCTACCTGCTGCCGTACCTGATCGCCGAATTCCATCGCCGCTATCCGCACGTGAGCGTGCATACCGCCAACGGCAACACGGCCGAGATCGTCGGTGCGCTCGGCTCGGTCGACATCGCGATGATCGAGGGTCCCGCCGGCGCCGATCTGCCGCCGGACACGGTCGTCCATGCGTGGCGCGAGGACGAAATCGTCGCGATCATGCCGCGCTCGCATCCGCTCGCGCAGGCGGACAATGGCGGGCGCATCGAACTGGCCGCGTTCGGCGCGTATCCGCTGGTGCTGCGCGAGGAAGGCTCGGGCGTGCGGCAGACGGTCGAGCGCGAGTTCGCGCGCGCGGGCGTGCCGATGCGCGTGGCGCTCGAAATCGCGGGGGTCGAAGGGGTGAAGGAGGCGGTGCGGGCGGGGATGGGTGTCGGTTTCGTGTCGGCGATGTCGATGCGGCATGAGGACGGTGCGCTGCGGCTCATGTCGCTGAGCCCGCAGCCGCTGACGCGGCGGCTGTCGATTCTGGTGCCGCATGCGAGCGCGCCGTCGCGGGTGGTCGAGCAGTTTCTGGCGATGTGCGTCGCGGACGAGGGCGGCTGATTACCGCGCTGGCAGCGTATGGGGTCGAGAATCCGAACCCGCGCGGGGCGCTGCCGTGGCCGGCGCGCTTCGCTTTACGCTCGCCGTATGCCGGCCGCGCCTGGGGATTTCCTCTATGGTGCGCGATGGCTGTCCCGAGCACCATTCGCACATCGCAGCGCCTCGGCGCTTTTTTTCGAAGTTTAGTTGGAACCGGTTCCAAAAGCGGTTTCGCTTCAGAATTGCGTGAGTTGGATATGGCTGATGCAGTGGAGATCGTGGTCGTCGCCAGCGCGTTCGGTGTGAACGCCGTGCGCGCCGACGGCCATCTGAAATGGGCGCAGGCGGCAAAGCGCGCCGGCGCAGCGGGTTTCGAAGTGCGCCGGGAGCTGTTCGCGAGCGACGCGGACGCGGACCCGCAACGGCTGCGCGCGCTCGGCGCGGCGTTGGCCGATCTCGGGCTGTGGTCGGTGTTCTCGACGCCGGCATCGTTGTACGCGGCGGACGGCCAGCTCGATACCGACGCACTGCGTGTCGCGCTCGATCAGGCGGCCGCGCTCGGCGCGCGCTTTGTCAAGCTGCAACTCGGCGGCTTCGCGGGCGAGGCTCACGGCGCGGCCATCGTCGCGCACGTCGCGAGCGGCTCGGGCACCACGGGCGGTGCGCAGCCACGGCTCGTCGTCGAAAACGGGCAACTGGCGCAGGGCGGCTCGCCCGCGCAGTTCGTCGGGCTGTTCGATGCGCTCGCGCGTGAAGGCCACGCTGGCGTGCTCGGCATGACCTTCGATACCGGCAACTGGGCGTGGCTCGACGTCGCGCCGCTATCCATCGCGCCGCAGCTCGCGCCGTACGTCGAGTACATCCATTGCAAGACCACCACGGGCGAGGGCGCGCGGCGCTTTGCGAGCGCGCCGGCCGAGGATGACGCGCCATTGCGCGCGCTCCTCGACCGGCTGCCGCGCGAGGTGCCGCGCGGCATCGAGTTTCCGTTCGATCCGAGCCGGATCGACGCGGATGCCGCGCGTTATGTGAGCTGGCTTGCGCGCGTGTAGACGCGCGACGCGGCATCACGAAGCGCCTCGGTCGAAGCCGTATAGCAGACGAGGCGGCAACTCAGGCAGCAACCCCGGCAGCAACCCAGGCAGCAACCCAGGCAGCAAAGAACGCATTCCACGCAACACGAATCACCGCATCAGAAGCACCACCAGGAGCCCAGCATGACGCACCCTTACCCCGCGCTCGACGTGATCACCTACGGCGAAGCGATGGCGATGTTCGTCGCCGCCGAAGCCGGCCCGCTCGCGGGCGTCGGGCACTTCACGAAGCGCATCGCCGGCGCGGATCTGAACGTCGCGATCGGCTTGTCCCGACTTGGCTTCAGGGTGGGCTGGATGAGCCGCGTCGGCGACGATTCGTTCGGCCGGTACGTGCGCGACACGCTGACGAAAGAGGGCATCGACCAGCAATGCGTGAGCACCGACGCGCGCCATCCGACCGGCTTCCAGCTGAAGTCGAAGAGCGACGACGGCAGCGACCCGGCGGTCGAATACTTCCGCAAGGGCTCGGCGGCGAGCCATCTGTCGCTCGATGACTACCTCGCCGATTACGTGCTGCCCGCGCGTCATTTGCATCTGACCGGCATCGCCCCGGCGATCTCGGCAAGCTCGCGCGAACTCGCATTCCACCTGGCCCGCGAAATGCGCGCTGCAGGCAGGACGATCTCGTTCGACCCGAACCTGCGTCCGACGCTGTGGCCCTCGCGCGCGGCGATGGTCGAAGGCTTGAACGCGCTCGCCGCGCTCGCCGACTGGGTGCTGCCCGGCATCGGCGAGGGTGAGATTCTGACCGGCCACACGCAGCCGGAGGACATCGCGAAGTTCTATCTCGAGCGCGGCGCGCGCGGCGTGATCGTCAAGCTCGGCGCGCAGGGCGCGTATTACCGCACCGCGACCGATGCCGCGACGATCGCTGGCCGGCCGGTCGCGAGCGTCGTCGATACGGTCGGCGCGGGCGATGGTTTCGCGGTCGGCGTGATCAGCGCGCTGCTCGAAGGCCGCACGCTCGCGCAGGCGGTCGCGCGTGGCAACCGGATCGGCGCGCTCGCGATCCAGGTGATCGGCGATTCGGAAGGTTTGCCGAGCCGCGCCGAACTCGACGCACTGGAGCTGGCCGAGGTACCGGACATCGCAAGCGCGGCCTGACGCGGATCGGACCGCATCGATAGCGCTGCATCCACAACCAGCATCGACGACAACAAGAGCGCCCACAGCGCGCCCAGATTTTTTCATCATTGATTCGGGACGACGCCGTCCAAGGAGACTTCCATGACCTCATCACTTGCGATTCGCCGTTGGTGGACGATCATGCCGATCGTGTTCATCACCTACAGCCTCGCGTATCTGGATCGCGCGAATTTCGGCTTCGCGTCGGCGGCCGGCATCAACCAGGATCTCGGCATCAGCAAGGGGCTCGCGTCGCTGATCGGCGCGCTGTTCTTCCTCGGCTATTTCTTCTTCCAGATTCCGGGTGCGATCTATGCCGAGCGCCGCAGCGTGAAGAAACTGGTGTTCTGGAGCCTCGTTCTGTGGGGCGGCTGCGCGGCGTTGACCGGCATGGTCAGCAACATTCCGTCGCTGATGGCGATCCGCTTCCTGCTCGGCGTCGTCGAAGCCGCGGTAATGCCGGCGATGCTGATCTTCATCAGCAACTGGTTCACCAAGAGCGAGCGCTCGCGCGCGAACACGTTCCTGATCCTCGGCAATCCGGTCACGGTGCTGTGGATGTCGGTCGTGTCCGGCTATCTTGTGCATTCGTTCGGCTGGCGGCACATGTTCATCGCCGAGGGCGCGCCCGCGATCATCTGGGCGATCTGCTGGTGGTTCCTCGTCAAGGACAAGCCCGAGCAGGTGTCGTGGCTCACGCAAGAGGAAAAAGACGCGCTCGCGCAGACGCTGCGCGCGGAGCAGGCCGCGATCAAGCCGGTGCGCAACTACAGCGAGGCGTTTCGCACGCCCGCGGTCATCAAGCTGTGCGCGCAGTATTTCTGCTGGAGCATCGGCGTGTACGGCTTCGTGCTGTGGCTGCCGTCGATCCTGAAGAACGGCTCGTCGTTCGGCATGGTGGAAACCGGCTGGCTGTCGGCGCTGCCGTATCTGGCCGCGACGATCGCGATGCTTGCAGCTTCGTGGGCATCGGATAAACTCAACCGCCGCAAGGTGTTCGTGTGGCCGTTCCTGCTGATCGGTGCGATTGCGTTCGCGGCGTCGTACGGGCTCGGCTCCGCGCATTTCTGGGTCTCGTATGCGCTGCTCGTGATCGCGGGCGCGGCGATGTACGCGCCGTATGGACCGTTCTTCGCGATCGTTCCGGAACTGCTGCCGAAGAACGTCGCGGGCGGCGCGATGGCGCTGATCAACAGCATGGGCGCGCTCGGTTCGTTCGTCGGCTCGTACGTGGTCGGTTATCTGAACGGCGCGACCGGGTCGCCCGCGGCATCGTATGCATTCATGAGCGTGGCGCTCGTCGCCGCGGTGATCCTCACGCTCGCCGTCAAGCCGGCCGCCGCCGAACAACGTGGCTCCGCTCGTCCCACCGTCACAAGGAAAATTAGCTGATGAACAAGATCGTCGCCTGGAAGTCGCTGCCCGAGGATGTGCTCGCCTATCTGCAACAGCATGCGCAGGTCGTGCAGGTCGATCCGTCTCAGCATGATGCGTTGGTCGCCGCGCTGCGCGACGCCGACGGCGGCATCGGCGCGAGCGTGCAGATCACGCCGGCGATGCTCGAAGGCGCGAGCCGGCTGAAGGCGCTGTCGACGATCTCGGTCGGCTACGACCAGTTCGACGTCGACGACCTCACGCGCCGCGGCATCGTGCTCGCGCACACGCCGGACGTGCTGACCGAATCGACCGCCGATACCGTGTTCTCGCTGATCCTCGCGTGCGCGCGGCGCGTCGTCGAACTGGCCGACTGGGTCAAGGCGGGGCAGTGGCGCACGAGCATCGGGCCCGCGCAGTTCGGGCTCGACGTGCAGGGCAAGACGATCGGCATCGTCGGCTTGGGTCGGATCGGCGGCGCGGTCGCGCGACGCGCGGCGCATGGCTTCAACATGAAGGTGCTGTATACGAACCGCAGCGCGAACCACCAAGCGGAGCAGGCGTATGGCGCGCGGCGCGTCGAGCTGGCTGAATTGCTCGCGCAGTCCGATTTCGTCTGTCTGCAGGTGCCGCTCACGCGAGAGACGCGGCATCTGATCGGCGCCGCCGAACTGCGCGCGATGAAGAAGAGCGCGATCCTGATCAACGCTTCACGCGGCGCGACCGTCGACGAACCGGCGCTGATCGAGGCGCTGCGCAACGGCACGATTCACGGCGCGGGCCTCGACGTGTTCGACACCGAACCGTTGCCTGCCGACTCGCCGTTGCTCGCCATGCCGAACGTGGTCGCATTGCCGCATATCGGCTCGGCGACGCACGAGACCCGTCATGCGATGGCGCTCAACGCGGCGGAGAACCTGGTCGCCGCGCTCGACGGCACGTTGACGACCAACATCGTCAACCGTGACGTCCTGGCGAAGTGATTCGCAGGGCGGCGCGCAAGCTCCCGTCCTCGGACCGGCACGAGCGATGAGCGAATGAGCACGACCCCGCCCCCGGCCAGCATGCCGCCTGGTCCCCCGAGCGCGCCGCCGCGACGCGCGACGATCACCGATGTCGCGCGTGAAGCCGGCACCGGCAAGACCAGCATCTCGCGCTATCTGAACGGCGAGTTCAGCGCGCTGTCGCCCGAGCTGCGCGCGCGCATCGAAGCCGCGATCGCGCGGCTCGACTATCAGCCGAACCAGATGGCGCGCGGCCTGAAGCGCGGCCGCAACCGGCTGGTCGGCATGCTGGTCGCCGACCTGACCAATCCGTACTCCGTCGAAGTGCTGCAAGGCGTCGAGGCCGCGTGCCACGCGCTCGGCTTGATGCCGCTGATTTGCCACGCGGCGAACGAAGTCGAGATGGAGCGGCGTTATCTGCAACTGCTGACCACGTACCGCGTGGAAGGTGTGATCGTCAACGCGCTAGGCGTGCGCGAGGAGACGTTGCGGCCGGTCGGCGACGGCGGGATTCCGGCGGTACTGGTCGATCGGCGCGTGGAGGGGCTGGTCGCCGACATGGTCGGTCTCGACAATGGCGCGGCCGCCGCGCTCGGTACGCGGCATCTGCTCGAACGGGGCTTCGAGCACATCTGGTTCGTCGTGCAGCCGTTCGAGCAGGTCAGCTCGCGGCAGTTGCGCGTCGAAGCATTCGATCGGGCGATGCGCGACGATGGCCGCGCGCGCGGTCGTACGCTGGTGCTCGATCTCGCCGATGCAACTGCGCTCGAGCGCGGTCTCGCGGAGCTGGATCGTGCGATCGACTCGCCAGGCGGGGCCGGTGCCGAGCCCGCCGGCGCCTCCCCACGCGTCGCGCTGTTCGCGGCCAACGCACCGGTCGCGTTGCGTCTCGCGCTGCATCTGAACGCGCGTTACGGCGCGCACTGGCAGAGCCGCGTCGCGCTGCTTTCCATCGACGATCCGGAGTGGGCCGAGCTCGCCGGCATCACGACGATCCGCCAGCCGACCTACGACATCGGTTATCGCGCGGTCGAATTCCTGCACGAGCGCATCGAAGGCGCGCAGACGGGCGCGCGCGACTGCCTGCTGCCCGGCGAGCTGATCGTGCGTGCGTCGACCGCACGCTGATTTCCGGCCAATCTGCGATGATGCGGGCTGCGGCGCGCAGCGGTTGCGCGCCGGGGATTGCAAGGAACCCCGCAAGGATACTCATGGTCGTGCCACCGCTTACCCTCGCGAGCCTCGCGCTCGCCACGCTCGTCATCGCCGCTTTACCGTTTCTGATTTACCGACAATTGCGCCGTCCGCTCGCGCTTCGGCCACGCGACGCGATCGCCGGCGTCGCGGTGTTCGCGCTGTTCGCGATGGTCATCGAGCGTGCACTGCACGACTATCTGTTGCGTGGCAACGAGACGACCGCGGCGTTCCTTTCGCAGCCGCTCGCGTTCGTCGTCTATGGTGCGCTGGCCGCGGGCGTTTGCGAGGAAGTGGGGCGGTTCGTCGGCATGCGGCTGCTCATGAAGCGCGCGGCGGCGCGGCCGGCGGTGCGCAAAAAGGCGAACGTCGACGCGCCCGCCGGCGTCGCTGCAAGCGCGGGCGCGAGCCCCGCCGCCAGCACGACCGCCGACACGCGCACCGCCGCATTGCGCGCCGACGATGGCGCCGCGCTCAGCTACGGCCTCGGCCACGGCGGCGCAGAAGCGTGGATGGTCGGCGTGTTCGTGCAGTTCCAGTGGCTCGTGTTCGCGGTCCTCGAAAACCGTGGCCGGCTCGGCGATTACCTCGGCAATCTGCCGGCCGAAGCGGTGATGCGCGTGCATCTGATTCTCGCGAGCCTGACGCCGCAACTGGCCGGCATTTTCGCGCTCGAACGCGTCGCGGCGCTGGTGTTCCAGATCGGCCTGTCGGTGCTGATGTGGCGCGGCGTGCGGGCCGGCTCGCGCGGCATCCTGCCGCTCGCGATCGGGGTGCACGCGCTGATCGACGTGCCCGCGGCAATGACGCAGGCGCGGCTGCTGCCGCTCGCGGCGGCCGATACGATCTATGGGGTGGCGGCGGTGTTCGTCGCGGGACTGCTGATACGGACTTACCGGCGGCCGGCGGCGGCGTGAGCGGATGAGCCGCTGGACAGCAGGCGCCTCGCTATCCCTTCAGCGTTTCTCTAAAATGCGCCTACGTTTCAGGACCTTCTTTTCCCGGCAGCCTTCATGGAAGCTTACCAATACGACTGCGCGCATCCGGAGTTCGACGAGCTCGCGCGCGTCATCAGCGATCTGTTTCCCGAGCAGACGCAGTTCATCGAGCGTGCCGCCGACGATGGCACGCCCACACTGACGGTTCACTGGGTAGCAATGCGCTTCGGTTCCACCGCGCGCCGTATCGTGATGACGGTCGCGATCGCGCCGGCGGCGCTCGCGCGTTATCGCGCGATGCCGGCGCGGTTGCGTGGCCGCAGCTTTGCGGTATTGCGCGCGTACGTCGAAGCGAGCCTGGGCTCGCTCGAAGAAATGTACGCGAATGGCGAGGCGGTCCCGCGCGAAGTCACGGTCGATCTCGGCGACGAGTTCGCGTGACGCGCGAATGAAGCGCGAATGAAGCGCGGGCGAAGCGGATTCAATCCGCGAGCCGATAGACCTTCGCGAAACGCGCGGCCTGCACGACGCCGTAGTCGCCGGGCGCGTACTGCATGACCCAGTCGCCGGCCGCGCCGTGCAGCACGTCGCCACCGCTCGCGCAGCGCGCGAGCGAGAAGGACTCGTCCATCTGGCGGGCGAGTACGACCGCCGGGCGATTGCGGTAGGCGCCGGCTTCGCCGTGCGCGAGCGCGGCGTCGGCGGGCAGGTACTTCGCATCGAAGCGCTCGCGCGACACGACCCAGCGCTCGCCTGTCGAGCCGGTGATCAGCGCATCGCCGCGCACATAGCGGTTCGGGCCTTCGAGGCTCATCAACTGGCCTTCGGCGGCGGCGAATTCGACGCTTACCGTTTCGTCCTTGACGACGCGTTGGGCGTGCGGATCGTCACGCAAATCGAGATTCCTGAGTTCGGTCATGAAGCGGGTGGAAGATTAGGGGGGGCGAGCGTTGCGGCGAGACTTGCCGCTTTGCGGCGATCGTGCGTCGAGTCGCTGGGACGGGTAGCCGGCCCAGACAGCGCGCCCCCGAATAATGCCAGATGCATGAGCCGGGCGGGGGAGGCGAAAGGCTGAGGCGTGGTGAGAAAGCCGCTGTTCGGGCGCCATCGGAATTGCCGAAATCAACCGCGTCCGAACGGACCCTCGCCCGCAACGGGGCAACCCCCGCCGCGGGCGCTCTTTCATTACGGCTTGACAGTCGCGTCGCTCGCGGCTGCCGCGGGCTTGCCGCCCTTGCCATGGTGGCCGCGATGATGACCCTCGGGGCCGCCCTGGTGGAACGTCGCGTCGGCGAGCTTCTTCTGCTCCGGCGACAGGCTGCTATACAGCGGATCGAACGCATCGACGAGCTTCTTCATGCCGTCCGCATGCGCCTGCGCGATCGTTGCGTACTGTTTCATGTCGTCGAGCGCGCTCACGTTGGTGGCCGCCTTGCGCTGCTCGAACAACTGGCCCATCGTTTCGCCGTTGCTGCGCATGACGTCGGCGAACGCCTTCCATTGCGTTTCCTGCGCGGGCGTGATCTTCAGTTGCGAGTGCAGATAAGCGATGCGGTCTTCGACGTTGCGTTCGTGGCCGGCCTTGGCCGCGGAGGCCGAGGCCGTGGTGTCCGGCGCGGCGGCCGGCGCGGCGGTTTGGGCGAACGCGCCGCCCATCGAAACGGCCGTAGCCAGCATAACCAGTGCTTTTTTCATCGAAACTCCTGATGTCTGTTCGTTATTGAGACACGGCGCGCGGCGAGCGTCTTGCCCCGCGCCAGCGGCGAATGGCGCCGCACCGCAAGCGGCTGCCGCATTCGCCCGGCGCCGCTATTAGTAACACGTTAACCCTACAATACGGTGCGTGTGCGACAAACGCTTACAACCGAAACGAACGCGAAACGGCTCGCGCCTGAGCGGCAATCGCGCCGACATACTGCGCCGAGGCCGCCCCACAGTGTGCCGTGCATCTGTGACCGTAGCGCGTGACATGGCGCCGCTGCGTGCAGACGCGCGATAATCCGCGACATTCCACACCAACTTCATTCCACACCAACTTCCTTCCCCTTCGATGAGACCTCCGCGCCTCGACCAGCTCGACGACCTCGACCGCAACCTCGTTGCACTGCTGCAAGCCAACGCGCGCGAGAGCGTCGCGAATCTTGCGCGGCAGCTCGGCGTCGCGCGCACGACCGTGATCGCGCGCATTGCGCGGCTCGAGCGCAGCAACGTGATCGCCGGCTACAGCGTGAGGCTTGGCCAGGACGTGCTCGATTCGAGCATCGTTGCGTATGTCGGCATCATCATCGCGCCGAAGCACGGACCGGCCGTGCAGAAACGCCTCGGCAAAATGCCCGAAGTCCAGATGCTGTGCGCGGTCAGCGGCGAGTTCGACTACGTGGCATGGCTGCGCGCCGATTCGCCCGAGCGGCTCAACGATCTGCTCGATCAGATCGGCGGACTAGAGGGCGTCGAGCGGACCACGACGTCGATCATTCTCGCGCGCAAGATCGACCGCGGCACGGTGTGAGTCGGCGCGCGGCGTAACCTCTTCGCGAGTGCTGCGAGAGTTCATCGTTGACGCCTTTTTTACGCTGTTTCGACAAATCGTTTGACCGATTCGTCAGAACGTCGAACCGCATGGTCATACCGCAGCAGTTTGCGCGTATGAACTGTTTTTGCTTCTTCCTACACTGTCATTCAGGGGTTCGGCCCGCAGGCGCCGCGCGCAACACGCGGCGCACTTCCCAAGCTCAGAGACAGCACATGGATAACAAGGAGAAGCAGATGAAAGTAGCTATCGTTGGCGCAGGTCTGATCGGTCACACCATTGCCCATATGCTGCGCGAGACGGGCGACTACGAAGTCGTCGCGTTCGACCGCGATCAGCACGCGCTCGACAAGCTCGCCGCCCAGGGCATTCCCACCCGCCGCATCGATTCCGCCGACGCCGCCGTGCTGCGCGCCGCGATCCAGGGCTTCGACGTGCTGATCAACGCGCTGCCGTACTACCTCGCGGTCAACGTCGCATCGGCCGCGAAGGGCGCGGATGTCCATTATTTCGACCTGACCGAGGACGTACGCGCGACGCACGCGATCCGCGCGATCGCCGCAGATGCCGATCACGCATTCATGCCGCAGTGCGGTCTCGCGCCGGGTTTCATCGGCATTGCCGCGCACGAGCTCGCGAATCGCTTCACGGAAATCCGCGACGTGAAGATGCGCGTCGGCGCGCTGCCCGAGTTTCCGACCAATGCGCTGAAGTACAACCTGACGTGGAGCGTCGACGGCCTGATCAACGAGTACTGCCAGCCGTGCGAGGCCATCCGGGATGGCCGCACGCAATGGGTGCAGCCGCTCGAAGGCCTCGAGCATTTCTCGCTCGACGGCACCGAGTACGAAGCGTTCAACACGTCGGGCGGGCTGGGCACGCTGTGCGAAACGCTGGCGGGCCGCGTCGAATCGCTCGACTACAAGTCGGTGCGCTATCCGGGTCATCGCAACCTGATGCAGTTCCTGCTCGAAGACCTGCGTTTGTCGAGCGACCGCGATACGCTGAAGACCATCATGCGCCGCTCGGTGCCGTCGACCGCGCAAGATGTCGTGCTGGTGTTCATCACCGTGAGCGGCATGCGCGACGGTCAGCTCGTGCAGGAGGTGTTCACGCGCAAGATCTTCGCGAAGACCGTCTGCGGGGTGCCGATGAGCGCGATTCAGATCACGACCGCCGGCGCGATGTGCGCGGTGCTCGATCTGTTCCGCGAGCGCAAGCTGGCGCAAAAGGGCTTCGTGCGGCAGGAGCAGGTGTCGCTCGGCGATTTTCTGGCGAACCGCTTCGGCAAGTTGTACGAAGGTCAGTCGCTGGAGGCAATGGCGACGGTTTGAGGCCGGCATGGCTCGCGTCAAATGAAAATCCCCGTATGTCGCCGACGTACGGGGATTTTCCGTTTTTCAGCCATCATCGGACCAGCGCGGCACTCGCCAGACACAAGGGAGGGCCGTCATCCAGCCACGATTTGCGCGACGAGCGCTTCATGGTCCGCCGAACTGGGCGCGGTATTGTCGAACATCAGCAGACCCTCGCGGCTCGCGCCGCTCGGCTCGAAGCGCCGCCGCCGGTAGTCGTCCCAGTGCGCGAGCTTGTACGCATCGTTGGGATTCGCGCGCGCGACGATCCGCTGCCGCGCCACGTCCTCCGAGGTCCGCACCCACACGACACGCAACCTCACGTCCGACGCGACGCCGAGCCAGGCATGATCGAACAGCCGCCGCTCGCGCACCTCGCGAGACAGCGGGCCGACGACCAACGCGCTGATGCCGAGTTCGAGATTGTCGCGCGCCGTATCGATGAGGCCGCGATACTCGGGGTCGCGCAGATGCTGCAGGAAAAGAGGGCTGTCGCGATCGTTCGGATTGCCGGTCAGCATCGCCATCGCGGCCGCGCTATAGCCGCCGTACAGCGTGTCCTTGTCGAGCAGGCAGAAGGGGGTGCCGCTCACTTTCATCAGCGGGCCGAGCAGTTTTTTCGCCAGCGTCGTCTTGCCCGTGCCCGCATGACCGCAAAAGAAAACCAGAGAAGTCACGCAGGCTTGTCCTCACGCGGCGCGGCGGCGTCATCGGGGCGCGGGTCGCGCGCGAACGTGCCGTTGGCCTCGAGCCACATCACGTTGATGATGCCGAAGCCGAGCGCCACACCCACGCCGAGAATCCAGGTGAAATACCACATCGCAGTCTCCTTGATCGTGCGTCCGGCGATGCGGATCGACAGGCATGCCGGCAACCGACGATGGCCAGCCGCGAGCGCGGCCGCCTGCACCGATCATGAAGAAGAACGCCGCGCCATGCAAGAGGCGCGGCGCCCGAGTTCCGTGCGCCGTGGCTGGCGGTATGTCCGCGCGTTGCTATGATGCGCAACGGTGATGCGTACGAGCGTACCGTGTCCGCCGAACCGGCGGACGCGGAGCGACGACCCACGCCGCGTAGTCGGAAACGCGGGCCGCAATCGAGAGTACAGGGGAGAACCAGCATGCCGAGGCGCCTGTCTTGCCGCTGCCGAGCCGCACGGATGGCCGGGTCCGCACGCTGCGCCGCGTTGGCCGCATGCGTCGCGCTCAGCGTGCTCACGCTGGCCGGCTGCGCGTCGACGCCGGCCGAGCCGGTACCGTTCAAACCGGTGCCTGCCGAGCGCATCGTCAGACAGGGCTATACGGCGCCGGGCCCCGGCCTCGTCGCGGTGGACGTGCGGCGCGAGCGTTCGCGCGACGTGATCGTGCGGTTCCGCAATGCGCTCGTCTATATCGACGGCGAGCGCGTGACCGACCTGATGAACGGCGAGCACGTGGTGTTCTATCTGCGGCCCGGCGCGCATCGGATCGGCGTATCGACGCAGTTCGATCCGGTCATCGAGCTGAACTTCGTCGTGACGGCCGACCCGCGCTACACGAACCGCGCCTCGGTCACGTTCAACGACGATCACCGCATCGGCCTGCAGCGGGTCGCGCAGTAGCCTGTCGTCGCGCATTAACAATTGGAAACGCGCGGCTCACGCGGCACGTCTTAACATGGCGGCTGATTCAAGCCGGCTGGAAGCGTGCTTGTCCGTTCATGCAGACCCGTCGACCGTCTTACGCAATGCTTACGTGAGAGGGTGGCGAGGTCTGCTTTTGTATGCAAGGTAATCCGAACATGCTGATCAATTGCGCCGCCTATCAGGACGGCCGGAAACTCGCCGACATCGATATCGACAGCATCAGCGACTACGTCTCGCGGCGCGAGTGCTTCGTCTGGGTCGCACTAAAAGACCCGGAGCCGGAGGAACTCGCGGCCATGAAAGACGAATTCAATCTGCATGAGCTCGCGATCGAAGACGCGCAACACGGTCATCAGCGCCCGAAAATCGAGGAGTACGGCGATTCGGTCTTCACCGTGATGCACACGGTCGAGATGGATGAGACAGGCGAGCTGGTGATCGGCGAAGTCGATGTGTTCGCCGGCACCAACTATGTGCTGTCGGTGCGCCGCGGCACGCGCACCGGTTTCCAGAGCGTGCGGACGCGCTGCGAGCGCGAGCCGCATCTGTTGAAGGAAGGCTCGGCGTTCGTGCTGTACGCACTGATCGACGACGTGGTCGACCGTTATTTCCCGATCATCGAGGCGATGAGCACCGAACTCGAAACGCTCGAGGACCGCATCTTCGAGAAGAACGATTCGGCCGCCTCGCGCGCGATCGTGCAGGACCTGTACTCGATGAAGCGCCGGCTCGTGATCCTCCAGCACCATATCGTGCCGCTGCAGGAAGCGGTCGGCAAACTGACGGGCGGCCGCATTCCGAGTGTTTGCGCAGGCATGCAGGCGTACTTCCGCGACGTCTACGACCACCTCGACCGGATCGTCAGAACCATCGAGGGGCGCCGCGAAATCGTCGTCACGGCGGTGCAGGTGAACCTCGGCATGATCTCGCTCGCCGAGAGCGAAATCACCAAGCGGCTCGGCTCGTTCGCGGCGCTGTTCGCGGTGCCGACCATGATCGCCGGCATCTACGGGATGAACTTCGAGCGCATTCCCGAGCTGCATTTCAAGTTCGGCTATCCGGTCGTGCTGGCGGTGATGCTGGCGATCGACTGCGTGCTGTACCGGCGTTTTCGCAAGGCCGGCTGGCTGTAGCTGGCGCGCCGTTCAATTTCCTCGGGGTTTCACTTGCGGCGCGCGCGATACCAGGCCAGCATAAGCGGCCTGTGTGTCGCGCCGCACGCGACGCACAGGCGTCATCGACTGCACGAACTGAGCGAGGGAACCTTGCCACACGCTGCCCGGATCGATCGAGCGCATTGCGGCGCCGCAGATGTTGCGCGCCGGTGCGTTGCAACAGCGCGAATCGTTGACATTCCGAAGAGCTTGCGCTGAGAATGGGCCTCGCAAACGTTTGCGCATCACAAAAAATACGGCTCGCCCGCGAGCCTGACAACCTTGGAGATACGCATGAGCCATCGAACCCGTCGTCGCATTCTTGCCGCCGCAGTTCTCGCCACCGCCTCCGCCGTCCTGCCTTTTTCCGCCGCCCACGCGCAGAACGCCCCGGCTCATAAGCCGAAGGTCGCGCTCGTGATGAAGTCGCTCGCCAACGAGTTCTTCCTGACCATGGAGACCGGGGCGAAAGACTATCAGAAGCAGAACCCCGGCAAGTTCGACCTGATCACCAACGGCATCAAGGACGAAACCGACACCGCCAACCAGATCCGCATCGTCGAGCAGATGATCGTGTCGAAGGTCGACGCGATCGTGCTCGCGCCGGCCGATTCGAAGGCGCTGGTGCCGGTCGTCAAGAAGGCGGTCGACGCGGGCATCATCGTCGTCAACATCGACAACCGGCTCGATCCGGACGTGCTGAAGTCGAAAGACCTGAACGTGCCGTTCGTCGGCCCCGACAATCGCAAGGGCGCGCGGCTCGTCGGTGACTACCTCGCGAAGCGCCTGAAGGCCGGCGACGAGGTCGGCATCCTCGAAGGCGTGTCGACCACCACCAACGCGCAGCAGCGTACCGCGGGCTTCAAGGACGCGATGCAGGCAGTCGGCGCGAAAGTCGTGTCGGTGCAGTCGGGCGAGTGGGAAATCGACAAGGGCAACGCGGTCGCATCGGCCATGCTCAACGAGTATCCGAACCTGAAGGCGCTGCTCGCCGGCAACGACAACATGGCGATCGGCGCGGTGTCGGCCGTGCGCGCGGCCGGCAAGCAGGGCAAGGTGCTGGTGGTCGGCTACGACAACATCAACGCGATTCATCCGATGCTGAAGGACGGCCGCGTGCTCGCCACCGCCGACCAGTTCGCGGCGAAGCAGGCCGTGTTCGGCATCGATACCGCGTTGAAGGCATTGAGCGAAAACAAGAAGCAGTCGCAGCTGTCGGGCGTCGTCGAAACGCCGGTCGTTCTGGTGACGAAGGACACCCTGAAGTAAGCGCGCCGCGCCCGGCGTGAAGCACGAGCCGGGCGCAGCCGGAAAAACGCACGGGAAGCCGCAAAAATCACCACGAATTATGGATAGCGTGTTTTAGAGGCAAACCACCACCCAGCGATCCGCTTTTATTCAACGAACGCTCAAGAATCCCGCCGCACCGCCGTTAATCCCAGAGATAAGCGTCGTGACGGCGGCTCGCGTGGTGAGAGGGAGCGCGGCCATGAGCAGCTGTGCATTCCGCGTAATGGGGCGCCACGAAGGCGCCAGAAGCGCCATGCAACCAGGAGCGCGATGGATTCGACCGACCACGACGCCTTGCCTGTCGTACTGAGCGTCAGCGGCATCGGCAAGACCTATGCCGAACCGGTGCTCGCCGACGTATCGCTGTCGCTGCGAGCGGGCGAGGTATTGGCGTTGACCGGCGAGAACGGCGCGGGCAAGAGCACGCTGTCGAAGATCATCGGCGGGCTGGTCGAAGCGAGCGCGGGCACGATGCGGCTTGCCGACGCGCCGTACGCGCCCGCGAGCCGCACCGAGGCCGAGGCGCTCGGCGTGCGCATGGTCATGCAGGAGTTGAATCTGCTGCCTACGCTGTCGGTCGCCGAGAACCTGTTCCTGAACCGGCTGCCGCGTGCGGGCCCGTTCAGCTTCGGCTGGATCGATCGCGGCAAGCTGCGCGAGAACGCGCGCGAGGCGATGGCGCAGGTCGGGCTCGACGCGATCGATCCCGGAACGCTGGTCGGCGAACTGGGCATCGGTCATCAGCAGATGGTCGAGATCGCCCGCAACCTGATCGACGACTGCCGCGTGCTGATCCTCGATGAGCCGACCGCGATGCTGACCGCGCGCGAGGTCAATCTGCTGTTCGAGCAGATCGGGCGGCTCAAGGCTCGCGGCGTCGCGCTCGTCTATATCTCGCACCGGCTCGAAGAGCTGGCGCGGGTCGCCGAACGGGTCGCGGTGCTGCGCGACGGCCGCCTCGTGCATGTCGACGCGATGGCGAACCTGACGAGCGAGCAGATCGTCACGTGGATGGTCGGCCGCGAGCTCGGCGAGCATATCGATCTCGGCGAGCGCAACATCGGCGCGCCGCTCCTGAAAGTGGAGCGGCTCGCGCGCGGCAAGGTCGTGCGCGACGTGTCGTTCGAGGTGCGCGCGGGCGAGATTTTCGGTGTGAGCGGACTGATCGGCGCGGGCCGCACCGAGCTGATGCGGCTCATCTACGGCGCCGACCGCAAGGACGGCGGCAGCGTGTCGCTCGCCGCGACGCCGGGCGCGCCGCCTACGCCGGTGCGAATCGACTCGCCGGCGGACGCGGTACGCGCGGGTATCGCGCTGATCACCGAAGACCGCAAGGGCGAAGGCCTGCTGCTGCCGCAACCGATCGCGGCCAACCTGTCGCTCGGCAATCTCGGCAGCGTCGCGCGGCACGGCGTGGTCGACGCGAAGCGCGAGAACGCGCTGGCGCACAAGCAGATCGCCGCGATGCGGATTCGCAGCTCGGGGCCCGCGCAGGTTGTCGGCGAGCTGTCGGGCGGCAACCAGCAGAAGGTCGTGATCGGCCGCTGGCTCGCGCGCGAGTGCCGCGTGCTGTTGTTCGACGAACCGACGCGCGGCATCGACGTCGGCGCGAAGTTCGATATTTACGGCCTGATGGGCGCGCTCGCTCGCGACGGCCGTGCGCTCGTCGTGGTGTCGAGCGATCTGCGCGAACTGATGCTGATCTGCGACCGGATCGGCGTGATGTCGGCGGGCAGCATGACAGGCGTGTTCGAGCGCGCGAGCTGGAGCCAGGATGCGCTGCTCGCGGCTGCGTTCGCCGGCTACCGCGGCCGTGACGCGCTGCTGCACACGCACGGCGTCAACGAAGCAGGGAGTCTGTGATGACCGATCAATCGTGGCGCGAGGCAGCGGGTGTCAAACAGGACGGCCATTTGGGCGGCCAGCAGGATGGCCAGCAGGACGGCAAGCAAGGCGGTGCGCCGGACGCGCCCGCCGTGACGCCGCCCGCCGATCCGTCGGCGCCGCTCGCGAGCGGCAAGCCGGCCGGCACGCGGCTCGGCTTTTCGAACTACCTGGGCCTCGCCGGCGCGCTGCTCGCGATGATCGTGCTGTTCTCACTGCTGAGTTCGCACTTTCTGACCTACGACACGTTCAGCACGATCGCGAACCAGATTCCGGATCTCGTCGTGATGTCGGTCGGCATGACCTTCGTGCTGATCATCGCGGGGATCGATCTGTCGGTGGGCTCGGTGCTCGCGCTCGGGGCGTCGGTGGTCAGCGTGGTGACGCTGAAGTGGGGCTGGGGGCCAGCTGCCGGCGCGCTGCTCGGGGTCGCGGTCGCGGCGCTGACCGGCACCGTGACCGGCGCGGTGACGGTGGGCTGGCGAATTCCGTCGTTCATCGTGTCGCTCGGCGTGCTCGAGGCGGCGCGCGGCATGGCGTATCAGATGACCAATTCGCGCACCGCGTATATCGGCGATGCGTTCGATTTTCTGTCGAACCCGATCGCGCTTGGCATCTCGCCGGCCTTTCTGATGGCGGTCGCGGTGATGGTGATCGCGCAGCTGGTGCTGACGCGCACGGTATTCGGGCGCTATCTGGTCGGGATCGGCACCAACGAGGAAGCGGTGCGGCTCGCGGGCGTCAATCCGCGGCCGTACAAGGTGATCGTGTTCGCGCTGATGGGCGCGCTGTCCGGACTCGCGGCGCTGTTCCAGATCTCGCGGCTCGAGGCGGCCGATCCGAATGCGGGTGTCGGCCTGGAGCTGCAGGTGATCGCGGCGGTCGTGATCGGCGGCACGAGTCTGATGGGCGGGCGTGGTTCGGTTATCAGCACGTTCTTTGGCGTGCTGATCATTTCGGTGCTGGCGGCGGGTCTCGCGCAGATCGGCGCGAACGAGCCGACCAAGCGCATGATCACCGGCGCGGTGATCGTGGTGGCGGTGGTGCTCGATACGTACCGCAGCCGTCGCAAACGCGCCTGAGGTGGGAGCCGCCGCGCAACGATGAATGACTGCATGGGACCGGAGTAAGCGCTAAAGCGCTAACTCCGATCGACCGCGATGAAACTGCATGGGATCGGAGTAAGCGCTAAAGCGCTAACTCCGATCGACAGGAGAGCAACAGGTTATGACGACGATCAAGGATGTAGCGGCGGTGGCGGGCGTGTCGTTCACGACGGTATCGCACGTCGTGAACAACTCGCGGCCGGTGTCGGCCGATGTGCGCGCGAAAGTCGAGCACGCGATCCGTCAACTGCACTATGTGCCGTCGGCGGTCGCGCGCTCGCTGAAGTCGCGCGCGACCGCGACGATCGGACTGGTGGTGCCGAACAGCACGAACCCGTATTTCGCGGAGCTCGCGCGCGGCATCGAGGACGGCTGCGCGCGCAATGGCTACTGCGTGTTCTTCTGCAACTCCGACGATGACCCCGCTAAGCAGCGCAACTATCTGCGCGTGCTGCAGGAAAAACGCATCGACGGGTTGATCGTCGCGTCGGCCGGCGACGACGCTGTGCTCGCGCAGGCGCTCGCCGACGCGCGCGAGCCGCTCGTGGTGGTGGACCGCAACATCGAGGGAGTCAGCGCGGACCTCGTGCAGATCGATCACGAGAAGGGCGCGTATCTGGCCACCCGGCATCTGCTCGAGCTCGGGCATGTGCGGATCGGTTGCATCACGGGGCCGGTGCAGACCGCGGTCAGCGCGATGCGGGTGCACGGCTTCATTCGCGCGATGGCCGAGCGTGGCATCGAGATTCCGGCCGATGCGATCGTCGAAAGCGATTTTTCGGGGACGGGCGGACATCGCGCGGCCGCGCAGCTGTTCGATACGGTCAGGCCGTCGGCGATTTTCGCGGGCAACGACATGATGGGCATCGGCGCGTTGCGCGCGGCGGCGGAGCGCAATATCAGCGTGCCGCGCGATTGCTCGATCATCGGTTTCGACGATATCGAGCTGGGCCGCTTCACGTTCCCGTCGCTGTCGACGGTCGGACAGTCGGTGCGCGCGCTTGGCGACACCGCCGCGCAGACGCTGATCGACCGGATCGCCGAGGCGTCGTCGAACCGCACCACGCGAGCGCCTGCGCGCCGCCGCGTGGTGTCGCCGCGGCTGATCGTGCGGGAGTCCACCGCGACATGGGCGGGCGAGGAACGGCGGGATCTGGCGGCCTGATGCGCCGGATCAAGGACGCATGAGGGGCGCTCGAAGGACGCGCGCGCAATAGCGACGCGACCCGTCGCGCAACGGAGGACACTCGAGTGGCAAGCAACCCAACGCGCGCACGCGTCACGGTGGTCGGTAGTCTGAACATGGACCTCGTGGTGCGTTCGCCACGCCTGCCCCAACCGGGCGAGACGCTGGCCGGCCGCGGCTTCGCGCAGGTCGCGGGCGGCAAGGGCGGCAATCAGGCGGTCGCGGCCGCGCGGCTCGGCGCGCAGGTGTCGATGCTCGGCTGCGTCGGTGCCGATGCGAATGGCGCGCAGCTGCGCGCGGGCCTCGAAGCGGAGCGCATCGACTGCGCCGCGCTCGAAACCGGCAGGGAGCCGAGCGGTGTTGCGCTGATCGTCGTCGACGATGCGAGCCAGAACACGATCGTGATCGTCGCGGGCAGCAACGGCGAGGTCACGCCGGCCACCATCGCGCGACACGAAGCGACGCTCGCCGCCGCCGCCGTCGTGGTCTGTCAGCTCGAAACCCCGCCCGAATCGGTGCGCGCGGCGCTGGCGGCGGCGCGGCGGCTCGGCAAGACCGTGATCCTGAATCCGGCGCCCGCCACCGGCCCGTTGCCGGCCGACTGGCTGCCGCTGATCGACTACCTGATTCCGAACGAACTCGAAGCCGCCGCGCTGAGCGGTCTGCCCGTCGACTCGCCCGAGGACGCCGCACGGGCCGCCGCCGCATTGCGCGCGGCCGGCGCACGCAACGTGCTGGTCACGCTCGGTGCGCGCGGCGTGCATGCGTCGCTCGAAGGCGCGGCCGCGACGCTGTACGACGCGCCGCGCGTCGAGGCGGTCGACACGACCGCGGCCGGCGACACCTTCATCGGCGGCTTCGCGGCGCAGCTCGCGCAGGGCGCGAGCGCCGATGCGGCGATCCGCTTCGCGCAGCGCGCCGCCGCGCTATCGGTGACGCGCGCGGGCGCACAGCCATCGATTCCGACGCGCTCCGAGGTCGACGCATCGGACTGACGCCGCGGCGGCATTGGCACCGCGCACGCTGCCTGATCGAACTGTCCTGCCACCGCTTAGGGCGACTCCGAACGGCTCGCATCTCCACCCATTCCCGCCGCCAAACCGTCAAAAATCGTGCTTTGACGAATATCGCCGCGTTTCCCTGCGCGCCGCGAACACACTCATTTCCAGTCAACTTGCTTTCAACGTCTTACAACGTCTTTGTTCATACCTTTTAAATGCTTCAAGTCTATGAGTGCGCTGCCGTAAACGGAAATTAGAGCGCTCTTTCAAAAAAGCGCCGGACCCAACACACGCCGCCCCCACGCTGCGTAGGCAGCGGCCTCTCATTGAGCACAGCACACAGGACCCAGCATGTTGAATAAAGGCATCACGATCAAGGCGCGAATTGGCCTCACGATGGCATTCCTCGCCGCGTTGCTGGTTGCGATCGGCGTTTTCGGTCTGTTCGGCATGAGCCGTTCGAACGACGCCTATGAGGACACGTTCACCAACGCGATGCCGGGCGCGGTGAACATCGGCAACGCGGAAATCTACGCGGCGCGCGAACGACTCGCGCTCGACCGCGCCGCGTTCCTGGTCGGCACACCGGAAGCGGCCACCACCATCGAGCGCGGGCGCATGCTGGGTGGCACGTCCGACATGTGGTGGAAAAAATATCTCGATCTGCCACGCAACGCGGACGAAGACCGGCTTGCGCAGGACGTCGCCGCGAAGCGCAACGCGCTGCATCAGCAACTCGAAACGTTCGCGGTGGCGATCACGGCGAACGATCAGGGCAAGCTGGTCGAGCACGCGAAGAATCTGCAGGTCGTCTTCAACGACCTCGTCGGCGCCGACGACGCACTGCGCAAATACCAGTTCGATTCGGCCAGGGAGGGCTTCGACTCCGCGCAGAGCAGTTTCCAGACGTTCCGCGTGGTCAGCATCGGCGCGCTGGTGGTCGGCGTGCTGGCGGCGGCGCTGTCGTATCTGACGCTGAGCCGCTCGATCGCGCGTCCGCTCGACGAAGCGCTCGGCCACTTCGATGCGATTGCGGCCGGCGATCTGCGTCGTCCGGTGATCGCGACATCGCGCGACGAAATGGGGCA
The DNA here is from genome assembly GCF_014200875.1 of Paraburkholderia sp. HC6.4b. Classification (NCBI taxonomy): domain Bacteria; kingdom Pseudomonadati; phylum Pseudomonadota; class Betaproteobacteria; order Burkholderiales; family Burkholderiaceae; genus Paraburkholderia; species Paraburkholderia sp. HC6.4b. Next base: position 29,769 of record NZ_JACHDC010000001.1, on the reverse strand, counting down.
ACTGCTCGAAGGAATCGCCAGAATGCAGCGCAGCCTCACCGAAACGGTGCGCAGCGTGCGCGGCGGTAGCGAGTCGATCGCGACCGCGACGCGCCAGATCGCGGCGGGCAACATCGACCTGTCGTCGCGGACCGAGGAGCAGGCGTCGGCGCTGCAGGAAACCGCCTCGAGCATGGAGCAGCTGACCGGCACGGTGCGGCAGAATGCCGACAACGCGCGCCAGGCGAGCGCGCTCGCGGCCAACGCGTCCGAGATCGCCAACAAGGGTAGCGCGGTGGTCGGCCAGGTGGTCGGCACGATGGGCGACATCAACCAGAGCTCGGCGAAGATCGCCGACATCATCTCGATCATCGAAGGCATTGCCTTCCAGACCAACATCCTCGCCTTGAACGCAGCCGTCGAGGCGGCGCGCGCCGGCGAGGAGGGGCGCGGCTTCGCGGTCGTCGCGGGCGAAGTGCGCAGCCTCGCGCAGCGTTCGTCGGCGGCGGCCAAGGAGATCAAGGAGCTGATCGATACGTCGGTCGAGCGCGTGCAGTCGGGCTCGGCGCTCGTCGACGAGGCCGGCCGCACGATGAGCGAAATCATCGGCGCGGTGCAGCGCGTGACCGACATCATGGGCGAGATCGCGGCGGCGTCGGAGGAGCAGAGCGGCGGCATCGACCAGGTCGCGCGCGCGGTCACGCAGATGGACGAGGTCACGCAGCAGAATGCGGCGCTCGTCGAGGAAGCGGCCGCCGCCGCGTCGTCGCTCGAGGAGCAGGCGGCGCGGCTGCGCAGCGCGGTCGCGGTGTTCCAGGTCGACGACAGCGGCCGTGGCGGTCACGAAGCGGCGTCGGCGCTTGCGGCGCCGAAGCGCCCGGTGTCCACGAGCCGGGTCGCCACACGCGCGCGCAAGCTCGCGCCGGCTACCGCGCAGGCGGCGTTGCCGGCGAAGTCATCGATCCAGGCCGCGGCCGCTGTCGCGCCGCCGGTAGCGGCCGCCTCCACGTCCACGCCCGCGCGCGCGCCGGCCAGATCCGCGGCGACGGCCGGCAGCGATCAGGATTGGGAGACCTTCTGAGCTGGCTCGGATCAGGTGTACATGGGCGGCGGCGCTCTCGTGCCTGAGGTGAGTCGAGACGCGCCGTTCGGCGCAACGGCCGTTCCCGTTCGCTAGCTGTCCGGCATCCGCGTCGCACCCGCGACGATCGCTTCGCGAAAAGCCGCGCCTGGACACCCCATGCGCGGTTTTTTTCAGCTGCGGCAAGAATTAACGTTTGCGCGCCGCCGCCTTTCACCGGCGCGTGTCGCGATCCGGTACATTGACGGGCACGGCCCCGATCCGTTTGCGCGGCGCGCGGCTGCCCGCACCTCCAACAGGTGGTTCCCACATATTGCTACGTCCTGCGAACCCTGCCATGCGCCAGCCACAAAGAACCGACATGACGCGATACGATCTTGCGCAACGCCTCGTCGAGGCACGCCGGCAGCGCCGGCCGATCGACGCGCCCGCACCCGACAGCCTGCCGCCCGACGCGGCGACCGCCTACGCGATCCAGCAGGCGGTGATCGAGGGCCTCGGCGAGTCGACCGGCGCTTGGAAGATCGGCGCGAAGTCGCCGGGCGGCGCCGCGTCGGGCGCACCGATTCCGGCCTCGCTGGTGATGCCGTCGCCAGCGAGGCTCGCGCATGACGGCTTCTTTCGCGTGCTGGTGGAGCTCGAGATCGCGTTCCGCTTCGACGTGACGATCGAGCCGCGCGCTCAGGCGTATGCGCGCGACGAGGTACTGTCGAAGGTCGGCGCCGTGCTGCCGGCCATCGAGATCGTCGACAGCCGCTTCGCCGAATGGCCGAACGTCGCGCCGCTCGCGCAGTTGGCCGACGCGCAGAACAACGGCGCGCTGATCACCGGCCATCCGGCCGTCTATGCGAGCCTCGCGCGCGGCTTCGACTTCGTGTCGCCGGAACTGGAGCTGAGTTTCAACGGCCGCTCGCTGATACCGGAAGTGACCGGCAATCCGGCAGGCGATCCGCGCGAGCTGCTCGTGTGGTTCGTCAACCATTGCGCGGCGATGGGCATCACGATCGAGGTTAACTGGACCTTGACCACCGGTTCATACGTCGGCGCGCACAAGATCGACGAACCCGGCATCGTGCGTGGTCATATCGACGGATTGGGTGAAGTGGAAATTGAACTGACCTGATCGATGCTGCGGCGCTTGTAACCGCAAATTACAACGCTTGATTCCAAACGGCTGCCCGCGTGCAGCCGTTTTTATTTTTGGCGAATTTGAAACGGTGGCAGTCTTTGAATCGTCAACCTGTTCGAATGCATTTGTTGCAACTTTGCCGCTTCCACACCTATGAGAGCGCCGCGAGTTCGTCACGTGCATGCTTTTTGTGACGAAGTGTGCGTGCGCAGACAGCCGCATTTTGGTGGCGGGTCGACGGTGCGGGTACGGGATGTGCAATAGCAATGCGGTGACTTGACGCGATGCAGCGGTCCGGCGAAGTCCTGCAGGAGCACTGAATAGCGATGCGGTGCTGAAGAAAGTAGCGATACAGCGGTGCAGCAGATGATGTGACTGGTTGCTGTGTGAGTAAAAAAATTGTAGGTGGTCGAATCTCTGTTTCCAAGTGAGGATTGTAGGGTGGCGGTTACGGCGCGATTTTCGCAACGTAGTCCGTGAAAAAAAATTTAAAAGGGTTTAGGATGAATTCGAGCGATGTCGTTTCCGAATAGCGCGCCGCGCACGACATCGCCCCAGACTTCGGCGAGGAGGTAGCATGGATATCTACAGCAGTTTCGCGACCCGCTTCGAGAAAACACGGGAGGACGAACTCTCGCTCGAGGAGTATCTCGCGCTCTGCAAAGACAATCCCGCCGCGTACGCCACCGCGGGCGAACGCATGTTGACGGCAATCGGAGAACCGGAACAGATTGACACTCGCAACGATCCGCGTTTATCGCGTATCTTCGCGAACAAGGTCATCAAGGTATACCCCGCATTCCGTGAATTCTACGGAATGGAAGAGGTGATCGAGCAGGTGGTCGCCTACTTCCGGCATTCGGCCCAGGGGCTCGAAGAAAAGAAGCAGATCCTGTATCTGTTAGGACCGGTCGGCGGCGGCAAGTCGTCGATCGCGGAACGTCTGAAGCAATTGATGGAACGCGTGCCGTTCTATGCGATCAAGGGCTCGCCCGTCAACGAATCGCCGCTCGGTCTGTTCGACTACGAGGAAGACGGTCCGATCCTCGAAGAGCAATATGGCATTCCTCGTCGCTACCTGCGAGGCATTCTGAGTCCGTGGGCGGTCAAGCGCCTGCACGAGTACAACGGCGACATCCGCAAGTTCCGCGTGGTGCGCCGCTATCCGTCGATCCTTCGCCAGATCGCTATCTCGAAGACCGAACCGGGCGACGAGAACAATCAGGACATTTCGTCGCTGGTCGGCAAGGTCGACATCCGCAAGCTCGAACAGTACGCGCAGGACGATGCCGACGCGTACAGCTACTCGGGCGGCCTGTGCCTCGCCAATCAGGGCCTGCTCGAGTTCGTCGAAATGTTCAAGGCGCCGATCAAGGTGTTGCACCCGCTGCTCACGGCGACCCAGGAAGGCAACTTCAAGGGCACGGAAGGCTTCGGCGCGATTCCGTTCGACGGCATCATCCTCGCTCACTCGAACGAATCGGAATGGAAGGCATTCCGCAACAACCGTAACAACGAGGCACTGCTCGACCGGATCTTCGTCGTCAAGGTGCCGTACTGCCTGCGCTATAGCGAAGAGGTCAAGATCTACGAGAAGCTGCTGCGCAACTCGTCGCTCGCCAGCGCGGTCTGCGCGCCGGGCACGCTGAAGATGATGGGGCAGTTGTCCGTGCTCACGCGTTTGCACGAGCCGGAGAACTCGAGCCTGTTCTCAAAGATGCAGGTCTACGACGGCGAGAATCTGAAGGACACGGACCCGAAGGCGAAGTCGTATCAGGAGTATCGCGACTTCGGGGGCGTCGACGAAGGCATGACCGGCGTGTCGACCCGCTTCGCGTTCAAGATTCTGTCGCGCGTGTTCAACTTCGACTCGACCGAGGTCGCGGCCAATCCGGTGCATCTGATGTACGTGCTCGAACAGCAGATCGAACGCGAGCAGTTCCCGCCGGAAACCGAGCAGAAGTATCTGTCCTTCATCAAGGACGTGCTCGCGTCGCGCTATGCGGAGTTCATCGGCAAGGAGATTCAGACCGCGTACCTGGAGTCGTACTCGGAGTACGGTCAGAACATCTTCGACCGCTATGTCACGTACGCGGACTTCTGGATCCAGGATCAGGAGTTCCGCGACCACGACACCGGCGAAAGCTTCGACCGTGCCGCGTTGAACGCCGAGCTGGAGAAGATCGAGAAGCCCGCGGGCATCAGCAATCCGAAGGACTTCCGCAACGAGATCGTGAATTTCGTGCTGCGTGCGCGGGCTGCGAATGCGGGCAAGAACCCCGCGTGGATCAGCTACGAGAAGCTGCGCGTCGTGATCGAAAAGAAGATGTTCTCGAACACGGAAGAGCTGTTGCCGGTGATCTCGTTCAACGCGAAAGGCTCGGCCGAAGAGCAGCGCAAGCATGAAGACTTCGTCAATCGCATGGTGGCGAAGGGCTATACGCCGAAGCAGGTGCGCTTGCTGTGCGATTGGTATCTGCGCGTGCGCAAGTCGTCATGATGCGCGCATGATACTCATGGTGTGCCGCCCGTACGGTTCGACCGTACGGGCAACCGGCGAGGCGCAAGCCGCATAGCATTGCACTGCGCGGCGGGCGTCTCGCGCACCCGAAATATTAGTGCGGCCGCAGGGAATCGCGGTTGCATGGACGGGAGACCGGGCGTGCTTCATCAAATCATCGACCGCAGGTTGGCAGGCAAGAACAAGAGTATTGCGAACCGTGAGCGCTTTTTGCGCCGCGTCAAAAACTATATTCGTCGTGCCGTTTCGGAGGCAGTGCGCGATCGCAGCATCAAGGACATCCAGAACACCCAGAGCATCACCATTCCACGCAAGGACATCGCGGAGCCGTCGTTCCGTCATGGACCGGGCGGCCGGCGCGAGATGGTGCATCCCGGCAACTCGGACTACATCCGCGGCGACAAGATCCAGCGCCCGCAAGGCGGCGGTGGCGGCGGCGGAGGCAGTCAGGCCAGCAACGAGGGCGAGGGTCAGGACGACTTCGTGTTCGAGCTGAGCCGCGAAGAGTTCATGCAGTATTTCTTCGACGACCTCGAACTGCCGCGTCTCGTCAAGACCCATCTGATGGCCGTGCCGACGTGGAAAAGCGTCCGCGCGGGCTGGGCCGCGGAGGGCACGCCAAACAATATCGACGTGGTGCGCTCGTTGCGCAGCGCGCTCGGCCGGCGCATCGCGCTCGGCGCGCCGCTCGTCAACCAACTGCACGAAATGGAGCGGCAGCTGGAAGAGTTGAAGGCCGATCCCGCCGATCGCCGCGACGAGATCAAGCTGCTCGAAGACGACATCCACCATCTGAAAGGACGCATCTGGCGGATCCCGTTCATCGATCCGTTCGATCTGCGCTACGTGAATCGCGTGAAGCAGCCCACGCCGTCGAGCCAGGCGGTGATGTTCTGCCTGATGGACGTGTCCGGTTCGATGGACGAGCAGCGCAAGGATCTCGCGAAGCGCTTCTTCATCCTGCTGTACCTGTTCCTGAAGCGTAACTACGAGCGCATCGAAGTCGTGTTCATCCGCCACCACACGCGCGCCGAGGAAGTCGACGAAGACACGTTTTTCCACTCGACCGAAAGCGGCGGTACCGTGGTGTCGAGCGCGCTCGAACTGATGCGCAAGGTGATGGACGAGCGCTACTCGCCGACTGAATGGAACATTTACGGCGCCCAGGCGTCCGACGGCGACAACTGGACCGACGACTCGCCGAAGTGCCGCAAAATACTCTCGGATGACATCCTGGAGAAGGTGCGGTATTTTGCGTATATTCAGGTGACGCCCGAAGAGCAGAATCTGTGGCTCGAATACGCGCAACTGGCGCTGTCGCAACCGCACATGGCGATGAAGAAGGTCGAAACCGCGGCCGATATTTATCCGGTGTTTCGCGAGCTGTTCGAGAAGCAGGCGGCGACTTCTTGATGGGATGCTGGTGGCGCACGAAGCACCTGAACGACGAAGCGCGCGGCGATTCGTACGACAAGGGGTGACCCAGGGGCGACCCGCCGTATGACCGCGCCGCAGCGCAACAAAGGCGTGCCGCAGCGACAGTCGGGGCATGCCGAGGCAGGAGCGGCCAGCACGGGAGCCGCTAACGCCGGAGCAGTCCGCGATGCTGCAGCACGGGACACACCGGAACGCCCAACGAGGGCAAAGGGAAGTCCGTATGAACGTAGCCGATAGACGGCCTCTGCCGTGCCCGTCCGACTGGACCTTCGAATTGATCGAAGAGTACGACTCGCATATTGCCCGTGTAGCGGAGCAATACGAGCTCGACGTATATCCGATCCAGCTCGAACTCATCAGCGCCGAACAGATGATGGATGCCTATGCGTCCGTCGGCATGCCGGTGAACTACCGTCACTGGTCGTTCGGCAAACATTTCCTTGCTACCGAAAAAAGCTATCGCCGCGGCCAGATGGGGCTCGCGTACGAAATCGTCATCAATTCGAACCCCTGCATCGCCTATCTGATGGAAGAGAACACGATGACGATGCAGGCGCTCGTCATCGCGCATGCGGCCTACGGTCACAACTCGTTCTTCAAGGGCAACTATCTGTTCGGCTTATGGACGGACGCGCACGCGATCATCGACTACCTCGTCTACGCAAAGAATTACATCGCGGAATGCGAGGAGCGCTATGGGCTCGATCGCGTCGAGGAATTGCTCGACTCGTGCCACGCGCTGATGAATTACGGCGTGGACCGCTACAAGCGGCCGCAGAAGCTGTCGCTCCAGAAGGAGTTCGCCGCGCGTCGCGAACGTGAGGCGTATCTGCAGTCGCAGGTCAACGAGTTGTGGCGCACGTTGCCCACGCGCCATACGCCGCTGCCCGAAGAGGTCGAGGGGCGCTATCCGCCCGAGCCGCAGGAAAACCTGCTGTATTTCGCGGAGAAAAACGCGCCGCTGCTCGAAGCGTGGGAGCGCGAGGTGATCCGGATCGTGCGCAAGATCGGTCAGTACTTCTATCCGCAGCGGCAGACCCAGGTGATGAACGAAGGCTGGGCGACGTTCTGGCACTACACGCTGCTCAATACGATGTACAACCAGGGCAAGCTCGAAGACGGCTTCATGATGGAGTTTCTCCATTCACACAGCAACGTCGTCTATCAGCCGCCGGTCACGAAGCCGTATTACAGCGGCATCAATCCGTATGCGCTGGGCTTTTCGATGATGAGCGATATCCGGCGCATCTGCGAAGCGCCGACCGACGAAGACCGCAAGTGGTTTCCGAATCTGGCCGGCAGTCCGTGGCTGCCCGCGATGCACTACGCGATGCGCAACTTCAAGGACGAGAGCTTCATTGCGCAGTATCTGTCGCCGCATCTGATCCGCGAAATGCGCCTGTTCTCGGTGCTCGACGACGACATGCGCGACGCGCTCGAAGTGTCGGCGATTCACGACGATAGCGGCTACCAGTACGTGCGCCAGGCGTTGTCGCGGCAGTACGACATGCATCACCGCGAGCCGAACATTCAGGTGTGGGCCGTCAATACACGCGGCGATCGCAGCCTGACGTTGAGGCATTTCATGAGCGACAACCGGCACCTGTCGTCGGATAGCGAGGAGGTGCTCAAGCACATGGCGCGCTTGTGGCAGTTCGACGTGTACCTCGAGAGCGTCGACGAAAACGGTACCGTCAGAAAACGCTACGACTGCCGGTATATGCCGCCGTCCGTGAGAATATGAGCGCCGCCTGACTCCCGCCTGAGCGGTTCGTGTCGCCCGTCAAGCCCCTGCCAGTCCCCAACTGGCAGGGGCTTTGTTCTATTGGTGCGCAAATCCGGCCGACCCAGGGCTTTCATCAGGCCACGCTGACAAAAGACCTTCCTCTGCTTTCATTTATGTAAAATTCGCGCACCTGCGACGGCCGCTCAGGCCGGGCGCGCGACATCAAGGCGGCGCCACGACCGTCCTCCTCGTTTAAATAAGGAAAGACACCAGCATGAACGACCAAACCGAACAATACGTCGTGGCCTCGACGCACGACACGCGGCGCCGCATTTTTGCAATCGTCGGCGCTTCATCGGGCAATCTCGTCGAGTGGTTTGACTTCTATGTGTATTCGTTCACGGCGCTTTACTTCGCGCCGTCGTTCTTCCCGAGCGGCAACACGACCACGCAGTTGCTGAACACGGCCGGCGTGTTCGCCGCGGGCTTCCTGATGCGGCCGATTGGCGGCTGGTTCTTCGGGCGGCTCGCCGACAAACGTGGTCGCCGCACCGCGATGATGGTGTCGGTATTCATGATGTGCGGCGGCTCGCTGGTGATCGCGATGCTGCCCACCTACGCGCAGATCGGCGCGCTCGCGCCGGCGTTGCTGCTGCTCGCGCGGCTGTTGCAGGGGCTGTCGGTGGGCGGCGAATACGGCACCAGCGCGACCTATATGAGCGAAGTCGCGTTGAAGGGCCGGCGTGGCTTTTTCGCGTCGTTCCAGTATGTGACGCTGATCGGCGGCCAACTGTGCGCGCTGCTCGTGCTCGTGACCCTGCAACAGACGCTGACGACCGAAGAGCTGAAGGCGTGGGGCTGGCGTGTGCCGTTCGTGATTGGCGCCTTCGCCGCGTTGATCGCGCTCTATCTGCGTAAATCCCTTGATGAAACCACCACCGCGGCGATGCGCCAGCGCAAGGAAGCGGGCACGCTGCGCGGGCTGTGGGAGCACAAGACCGCATTCATGACGGTGCTCGGCTTCACGGCCGGCGGCTCGCTGATCTTCTATACGTTCACCACCTACATGCAAAAGTACCTGGTCAACACGGCCGGCATGCACGCGAAGACCGCGAGCTCGGTGATGACCGCCGCGTTGTTCGTCTACATGCTGATGCAGCCGGCGTTCGGCGCGTTGTCGGACCGCATCGGGCGGCGCCGCTCGATGCTGTGTTTCGGCCTGTTCGCGACCCTCGGCACGGTGCCGCTGCTGCATGCGCTGAAAGACGTGACGAGCCCGTATGCGGCCTTCGCGTTGGTCGTGGTGGCGCTCGCGATCGTCAGCTTCTATACGTCGATCAGCGGCCTGATCAAGGCGGAAATGTTTCCACCGCAAGTGCGTGCGCTTGGCGTAGGGCTGTCGTATGCGCTCGCCAATGCGATCTTCGGCGGCTCGGCGGAATATGTCGCGCTGTGGCTGAAGTCCGCCGGTGTCGAGACGATGTTCTTCTGGTACGTGACGGCGCTGTGTGCACTCGCGGGTATCGTGTCGCTGCGCATGCGCGATCCCTCGTCGGCAGGGTATCTGCGGCACGAGCCGTGAACCGCTAGTCGGACACGGCGAAACGTCGTGCCGCGATGGCAGCGTTCAGGCGGCGGTCCAGGGCAACCGGGCCGCCGTTTTTCATGGCATCGACGTTTGCGCGTCAATCCGCAAGCGAGGAGCAGCGCGCTTCGCTTAATTGACGACGATCCGTGTCCCCCATGCATGCAGCAGGTCGCACAAGCTCTCGGCCTGTTCCATCGTCGACGAACGCATCGACCCTCGCGGCCTCATTCACCGTGGCCGCGCCAACCGCCGCGACCGTCGCCATCGAAGGCGTTGCCGCTACGCCGGCGACAGCATCGGCCGCGGCGCGCGGCATCGGCAGACGGCCACGCCAGGCCGCGCGCGCCAGCATCAGCAGATGGTAGTAAAGCCGCGCGCTAAAGCCGTAGTTGTAGGCGAACAGATGCGCGCGCGCGATGCGCCAGCCCGCGCGCGCCTCGCCGTTGCTCGCGTGAATCGACACCACGATCGGTGCGAGCCGCCGCAGCGCCTGCCGCCGCGACGGTTCGAGCGGCGCCGGCAGACGCAGCGACTTCACGAACGCATAGGCGCTCAACGTTGCGGCCATGCTCGTGCCGCGCGTGCTGTGCGAGACCGACGTCGCGGTCTTCCGATACACCGACACATAGTCGTGCAGATAAAACACCTCGCGCGCGGCCAGGCATAGCTCGGTGCCGAACACGTAGTCGCAGCAGACGCCATACCGCGCGTCGTAGCCGACCCGCTTGACGAGCCGCGCGTCGGCCATCCAGCCATTGTTCGGAAACATCTGGATCAGGCCGGTGCGGCCCGCGAGCGGCTGGAGACCCTCGCGGGCGTGAGTGCGCCGGAACGCCTCGTTCAGGCGCGCGCTCGCGGCGAGATCGATCGCGCCATTGTGATCCGCTTCGTATTGCGCACCGAATGCCGCATCGAGCCGCGGATAGCGCTGCCATAGCGACACGAGCTTGTCGACGGCGTCGCTCGTCAGCAGATCGTCGTCGTGGATCAGCAGGATCTTGTCGCCGCGCGCCCGCTCGAACAGGCTCGACACGTTGCGCGCCTGGCCAAGCGGCGGCTCGTGCTTCTCGTAGCGCACGCGCGGCTCGTCGCGGTAACGCTGCAAGATCAGTTGCCGCGAGCGCGCGTCCGTCGAATCGTCGCCAATCACGATTTCGACATGCGGATAGCTTTGCGCGAGGCACGAGTCGACGCATTCGATCAGCAGGTCGGGACGATTGCAGGTGGGCACGCAGATGGACACATGGGCGAGCGCCGCACGGGCGAGGGGAGAACTTGACGCGTTGGACATGATGACGCCTTTTATCGATCGGAAGCGGCAAAAACCGGCGGAAAGCGGCAGCCGGTTCGCAGGGCGCACACCTTGCTGCAAGCAGCAAAATAGTCCAAGGCGTCAAAAAAATATTCGGTAAAAATGAGGAAGAAATGTTTGCTTACAGAAAGGTGCTGGAAGGGAAAAGTGATGCGGCCCGGGTGCGCGACGCAGCCAGGGCCGCTCATAGGTTCTATTTTTTCAACCGACTGACGGTTCGCCCTCGCCGGGCTTTTTGCCCGGACGGTCCGCCGGGGACTGCTTGTGACCTTCGTCGTGGCGCTCGGGCATCTTGCTCTTCGCGTTGTCGCTATGCACGGCGCGGTGCGGATGCGCGAAATCCTCGGTCTGGGCGCCGGCCTCGCTTTTCGATTCGTTGTCGGCCGCACTGTTTGCTTCGCCTTGGGATTTTTCCGTCGCTTTGCTCATCGCTGCTCTCCTGGAGGGAAGACAAGCCTCCGACAGCAAGACGCGGACCCGGGCGGGAGCAAACAGACGTTGCGCGCTCAGGCACCCGCGTGGCGCGGCCTGCCGCCCGTCAGCGACATGATGAAGTCGAGAAACACGCGCACCTTGGCCGGCGGATGGTGCCGTGACGGATACAGCGCATACAGCGGGTACACCTCGTCGCCCCAATCCGGAAAGAGCTCGATCAGCTTGCCGCTCGCAAGCAGCGACTCCGCGCCGAGCGCGAGAATCTGCGCGATGCCCTGGCCCGCGATGCATACGCTATGCAGCGTGCCGACGTCGTTGACGGTCAGCCGCCCCTGCGGCGTCAGCGCGAGCTGCTTGCGGCCGCGATGGAATTCCCAGCTGAACGGATAACCGGTGAGCGGATCGCGAAACTTGATGCAGATATGCCGGCCGTCTTCGAGCTCGCCCGGATTCGCCGGCTTGCCATGCTTCTTCAGATACGACGGCGCCGCGACGGTCAGGATGCGCGTATCGAGCAGCTTGCGGGCGACGAGCGTCGACACCGGCGGGTCGCCGAAGCGGATCGCGACATCGAAGCCGTCCCCGACCATGTCGCCCAACTGGTCGCGCGTGACGAGTTCGAGCTGCAGGTCCGGATGTTTGTCGATGAAGCCGCCGAGGCGCGGCCCGAGCACGAGCCGCGAAAAGAACGGGTCCATGTTGACGCGCAGACGGCCCCGCACCGCGGTCGCGCCGTGCGCGGCGGAGGCGGCCGCTTCCTCGAGTCCGCCGAGCAGCGGCACGATCTGCTCGTAGAAACGCCGGCCTTCGTCGGTCAGCGTGACCGAGCGCGTGGTGCGGTCGAACAGACGAATGCCGAGGCGTGCTTCGAGCCGGGCGACCGAGCGGCTTACGCCCGATTGCGACATGTCGAGCGCTTCACCGGCGGCCGCGAAACCGCCGCAATCGACGATCGCAGTCAGGACGCCCATGCCGTTCAGCACGCGCTCATCAAATGGCATCGGGGCTCCCTGCCTGGTAGCCATGGATGCCCGACATGCTAACGCTATGACCTTTCGAATGCGTGCGCCGGCACGCGATGAAACGCGTCGCGTCTCAACGCCCCGCGCTCGGCGCAGCCTGGCCGCGAATCACGCGCGTGCCCGACGGGTCGTCGAGGTGGCGAAAGATCCACGCGGACACGAGCGTGATCGCGCCGACGCACACGAATGCGAGCCGGAAGCCGAGCGCCGCCGACCATTGCGTCGCGAACAGATTGACGAGCCCGCCGCCGATCGACACGCCAAGCCCGATCGCAAGCATCTGCACCATCGAGAACAGGCTATTGCCCATGCCAGCGTCTTCGTGCGACAGGTCCTTCAGCGTGACACTGTTCATCGCCGCGAACTGCATCGAGTTGGCCGCGCCGAACACCGCGAGGATCGCGATTTCAATCACGAGCGGTGTGCCGAGCGAAATCAGCGAGAACGCGACGATCGCCGAGCCGACGATGACCGTGTTGACGAGCAGGAACGTGTCGTAGCCGTAGCGGCGCACGAGTGGCGCGATCCAGCGTTTCGCGAGCGTGCCGGCGAGTGCCGCGGGCAGCATCATCAGACCCGAGTGCAGCGGCGAGTAGCCGAGCTGCAATTGCAGCAGCAGCGGCACGAGGAACGGCACCGCGCTCGAACCGACCCGGCATACGAGGTTGCCGATCAGGCCGACGCTGAAGTTCGGCTCGCCGAACAGCGACAGCTTGAACAGCGGATCGCGGCGGTTTCTGGCGTACGGAATGTAGGCGAGCGCGCTGGCGACGGCCAACGCAAACAGCCCCGCCGACCACGCCGCGCGATGCGAGGGGACCGGCGCGTCGATCGCGAGCGAAAACGCGATCATGCACGACGACAGCAGGGCGCAGCCGATCACATCGAACGGCGGCGCCTGCGCCTCGTCATGCGACGGCAGAAAGCGATGCACCGCGTACAGACCGAGCGCGCCGATCGGCACGTTGATCAGAAAGATCCAGTGCCACGTGATCGCCTGCACGAACCAGCCGCCGAGCGTTGGCCCGGCGATCGGGCCGAGCTGCCCCGCGATCGATATGAACGCGAGCGCCGACACGTATTGCTCGCCCGACACGCTGCGCAGCACCGCGAGGCGTCCGATCGGCAGCAGCATCGAGCCGCCGAGGCCTTGCAGCACGCGCGCCATCACGAGCTGGCCGAGCGTGTGCGCGCTCGAGCAGCAGATCGAGCCGAGCACGAACACGAGAATGGCGGCGAAATAGACGCGGCGGGTGCCGAAGCGGTCGGCAAGCCAGCCGGAGGCGGGCGTCAGCATCGCCATCGTCAGCGTGTAGGCGACGACGACCGGTTGCATCGCGAGCGGCGCGACGCGCAGGCTGTTCGCGATCGACGGCAGCGCGGTGTTGACGATCGTCGTGTCGAGCGACTGCATGAAGAAGCCGGCGGCGACGATCCATAGTAGGGCGGTTTGAGAGGAATCCTTGGTCATGTTTTCGACAGCGGGCGCGGCGGCAAAGCGCCGCCAGAGCGGGGCCAGGCGGAATTCCGTCATCTTATTGACATCCTCGTCAATCGGGAACCCCACTAAGCCCGCTGACTGTTATCGACAATGCCGATAAGCAGCGCCACAATCAAGCATGCTCAATCCAATCTGGCTCAAGACCTTCTCGACCGTCGCGGCTTGCCATAGCTTCACCGAAGCGGGGCGGCGGCTCGACCTGACGCAGTCGAGCGTCAGCGAACATATCCGGCGCCTCGAACAGAGCGTGGGCCGGCGCCTGTTCGTGCGCGACACCCATTCGCTCGCGATGACACCCGACGGCGAAGCGATGCTCGCGCATGCGAGCGTGATCCTGCAGGCGCTGTCGCGCGCGGAATCGCAGTTTCGCGCGCCGCGTCTGAAGGGGCGCGTGCGGCTCGGCTCGTCGGACGACATCGCGCTCGGCCCGCTCCCCACCGTGCTCGCGGCGTTTCGCAACGCGCATCCCGACGTCGAACTGGAAATCACGATCGGCATGACGGGCAGGCTCTACGAGTTGCTCGACGCGGGCGCGATCGATCTGCTGGTCGGCAAGCGCCGGCTCGGTGACCGGCGCGGCGTGGCGCTTTTCACCGGGCGTCTCGAATGGCTCGCGCGGACCGGCACGCTCGTCGATCTGAGTCAGCCGCTGCCGCTGATTCTGGTCGCCGAGCCGAGCGTGACGCGCGCGGTCGTGCTCGATGCGCTCGCCGAAGCCGGCGCGAGCTGGCAGATCGTCTGCACGAGCATCAGTCATTCCGGCTGTATCGCGGCCGCGCGCGGCGGACTCGGCATCACCGTGCGGCCGCAGTATCTGACCGCGCGCGGCCTCGCGCCGCCGTTGAATGCGGCCGGACTGCCGACGCTGCCGTCGGTGGAATTCATCGCGCTGGCGGCGAAGCGCTTGAGTCGCCCGGCGGGCACGCTGCTGCAGTTGCTGCATGACAGCGATCTGCGCGGGTCGTGGATCGGGGAGTGAGGCGGGCAGTGCGTCGCCTCATGCTGCCGTCATGCCGAGGCTCAGGCCGGCATCTTCCGGAACGAGATCGCGAAGCGGTTCCATGCATTGATCGCCGAGACGAGCAGCGTCAGGTCGACCAGTTCCTCGTCGCTGAAATGCGGCCGCACCGCCTGCCATACCGCGTCGGGCACATGATCGTGCGACACCAGCGTGAGCGCTTCGGTCCACTCGAGCGCCGCGCGTTCGCGGTCCGTGAAGAACGGCGTTTCGCGCCACACGACGACGGTCGCGAGACGCCGCTCGGTTTCGCCGCCCTTGCGTGCGTCCGCCGTATGCATATCGACGCAATACGCGCAGCCGTTGATCTGCGACGCGCGCAACCGCACCAGTTCGGTCAGCGATTTTTCGAGCGACGATTTGCCGATGCGCTCTTCGACGCCGAGCAGCGATTTGATCGCGGCGGGATTGGCTTTGTAGAAGTCGAGACGTTGTTCCATGATGGGCTCCTGGGCGGGTTTGACGATGCGATGCATCGGACAGGTGTTAGCTTAGTCCGTCGTTTGGATCATAAGAATGGCCGATTCCAGGTATTTTCAGGTAGCCACTTTCGGGCGTTGAGCGGGCACGCCCAGCACCCTTACCGTCGACGATGGCATCGTTGCCGCGTGCGGGCCGATTCGGTATGGTGGGTCATCGACGCTTCCATTGCGCCTTTCACCGTGATCCGGAGACCTGCCCCATGACCGTTGCCACCGATCCGTCCGCTGTGCCCACCTCGCCGATCCGCACCGATGTCCTGATCGTCGGCGCCGGTCCCGTGGCTCTGTTCGCGGCATTCGAGGCCGGCGTGATCGGCCTCACCTGTCAGATCGTCGACATACTCGGACGGGTCGGCGGCCAATGCATCGAGCTGTATCCCGAGAAGCCGATCTACGATATCCCCGCGATTCCAGCGTGCACCGCGCGCGAACTGGTCGAGCGACTGGTCGCGCAATGCAAGCCGTTCGATGTGCCGATTCATCTCGAACAGCGCGTCGACACGGTCGAGCAGCGCGACGACGGACGCTGGACCGTGCGCACGCAGCGCGGCCTCGTGTTCGACGTCGCGGCGATCCTGCTCGCCGCCGGTAACGGCGCGTTCGTCCCGCAAAAGCTCCCGCTCCCCGAGGCCGTGCCGCTGGAACAGCGCTACGTGCACTACAGCGTGCCGCGCCTCGCCGATTTCGCCGACAAAAACGTGGTCGTCGCGGGCGGTGGCGATTCGGCGCTCGACTGGGCGCTGGCACTACGCAAGGTCGCGCGGCGCGTGACCCTCGTGCATCGGCGCGCCGGCTTCAGCGCGGCCGATTCGAGCGTCGAGCTGATGCGGCGCGCGGTCGACGCTGGCGAGATGGACTTCGTCGTCGGCGGGATCGCGGCGCTCGATGTGGAAGACGGCGCGCTGCGTTCGCTGACGCTGCGGCAGGTCAACGGCGAGACACAGCTCGAAGCCGACCATCTGATCGCGCTGTATGGACTCGTCGCCGATCTCGGACCGATCGCGCAATGGGGACTGACGATTCATGGCGGGCGCGTCGACGTTGATACTTCGAACTACGAAAGCTCGCGGCCGGGCATTTTCGCCGTCGGCGACATCGCGAACTATCCGAACAAGCAGAAGCTGATCCTGTCGGGCTTTCACGAGGCGTCGCTCGCGCTGCGCAAGGCGTACGCGTACGCGTATCCCGACAGGAAACGCGTGCATGTTCATTCGAGCTACGACGCGAAGCTCGCGGAAAAGATCGGCGCGGCGGCTTGACGGGCGCGCCAGCGCAGCAGCAGTTTCGATTGGCGACGCGTGCCGATTCTCAGCGATGTCGAGCCGGGCCGGCCGTTGGCATCACGCGACGGTCGGCCCGCTGTTATCTGCTCGTGTTGCTCGCGGCTGGCAGTATTTTCCAGCGGGTCGACTCGCAGCGGCCGCGGCGCTCGCGGCCTTGTCTTTCTTTCTTGCTGGCCTCATGGTGGCCGATCGCGCAGCCCGCCGCGTCGTGAATACCTTTTTCAATTGACACGCCTGTTTTTGCCAACGAAGGCCAAAACGGAAAGCCGAAACCGCAGCGCGGCGACGTTTTCCGTCATGACCCGCTAGCTATCGCGGTGCTCGCCGTTATAAGCTTGGCGCCTTACAGCCGGCGCGCGAGCGCCCTTGGCGACGCATCCCGGCCCCCTCCGTGGACCGCGCAAGCGCTTGCGCGACGGCTTCGCCGCCGGCCAGGCGCGAGGCTTGCTTAAAACGAAAGTTCCAATGACGTGTCCGCCATGACCCAGCTCGAAGCTTCTTCTTCCCACGACTACGCCGAGCGCGCTCGAGTGCCGGCCGAGGCCGCGCCGTCGGCGCCCGTCGGCATCGATTATTTGTCGCTCGTGCAGGCGATTTCGGACTACGCGATCTTTCTGCTCGATGCGAAGGGCAACATCGTCAGCTGGAATGCCGGCGCCCAGAAGCTGAAGGGCTATGCGCAGAGCGAGATCGTCGGTCAGCATTTCTCGCGCTTCTATACCGAGGAAGCCGTCGCGCGCGGCTGGCCGACCTACGAACTGGAACAGGCTGCGCTGACCGGCCGTTTCGAAGATGAAGGCTGGCGCGTGCGCAAGGACGGCACGACGTTCTGGGCGAACGTCGTGATCACCGCGATACGCAACGAGAAGGGCGCGGTCACGGGCTTCGCGAAGATCACGCGCGACCTGACCGCGCAGCGCGAATACCTCGAAGCGCTGCGCCAGAGCGAGGAGCGCTTCCGTCTGCTCGTCGATAGCGTGAAGGACTACGCGATCTTCATGCTCGATCCGCAAGGCTTCGTCGTCAGCTGGAATTCGGGCGCCGCGCGCATCAAGGGCTATACGCACGACGAAATCGTCGGCCGGCACTTCTCGCAGTTCTATGTGCCCGAGGAGGCCGCGGCCGGCAAGCCCGCGCGCGAGCTCGCGATCGCGCGGCAGATCGGCGCCGTCGAAGACGAAGGCTGGCGCATGCGTAAGGACGGTTCGACGTTCTGGGCCAACGTGATCATCACGGCCGTCTATGACGAATCGCGACGCTTGCGCGGCTTCGCCAAGGTCACGCGCGATTTGACCGAGCGGCGCCGGCGCGAGGAACTGGAGCGCTCCGGGGAGCGCATGCGCGAATTTCTCGCGACGCTCGCGCACGAACTGCGCAATCCGCTCGCGCCGGTGCGCAACGCGGTCGGCACGATGCAGATGGAAACCGATCTGAGCCCGGTGGTCGCGCGGGCGCGCGATCTGATCGATCGCCAGGTCACGCACCTGACGCGACTCGTCGACGATCTGCTCGATATCGGCCGCATCATGTCCGACAAGGTCGAACTGCGTATTGCGCGCGTCGATCTCGCCGAGCTCGTCGCGCGCGCGATCGAAGCGGCGCGGCCGTTCACCGACTCGCGCGAGCAGCGCGTGGTCGCGCATGTACCCGACGCTCCCGTGATGATTCGCGGCGACATGACGAGGCTCGTGCAGGTCCTGCAAAACCTGCTGCACAACGCGTCGAAGTTTTCGCCGAACGGCAGCGCGATCGAGATGCAGGGACGTGTCGACTTTCGTATGGCGGTGCTCGAAGTGCGCGACCCCGGCTGCGGCATTCCGGTGCGCTCGCTCGACAAGATCTTCGAACTGTTCGCGCAGGAGAAGGAAGGGCAAAGTTTCGGCGAGGGCGGCCTTGGGATCGGCCTGACGCTGTGCAAGTCGCTCGTCGAAATGCATGGTGGCAGCATCGTCGCGAGCAGCGAAGGACTGGGACTCGGCAGCACGTTCACGCTGAGTCTGCCGCTCGCCTCCGCGCAGTCCGACACCGCGGAGAGCGGCACGATCGATGCCGCGCCCCACGTGCAGCCGCTGCGCATTCTCCTCGTTGACGACAATCGCGATTCGGCCGACAGCCTCGCGATGCTGCTCGAACTGAAGGGCCACGAGGTGCGTATCGCCTACGAGGGCGAGCAGGCGCTGCAGATCTCGCCACGCTTCTCGCCGCATCTCGCGCTGATCGACCTCGCGATGCCGAAGATGGATGGCTATGCGACGCTCGCGGCGATGCGCGCGCGGCCCGAGATGTCGCGCACGATGTACGCGGCGATGACGGGTTTCGGCCATGCGAGCGATCTCGATCGAACTCGCCACGCGGGTTTCCATGCGCACCTCGTGAAGCCGGTCGAGATGGCGGTCCTCGACGCGTTGCTCGCGAAGGCGGATGGACGTCTGAGCGGAAGTGGCGGGACGTAGCCGCTGTTTCGCTGCGCGGCTGCCTCGCCAGCCGGGGCACGGTGTTTGCTGCCACTCTGCATACATTCCGGTCCGCCGCTCGGCGGGCCGTGGATCGAACCGGTGCAGGGAGGCACGATGCTCGACATACGCGACCACGCGGCTAGCTTCAAGGCCCAGTCACGGCAGGTCTCAAATCAACACGGTGGCCGCGCACTACGCGCGAGCGCCCGCGCGCCGCAGCCCGGCAAGCCTGCTATCTCGCTCGACGATTTTCTGCGCGACGCGCGTTTCGATGCGAACGATCCCGCTGCCCTCGGAGCACTGCTCGCTGATCTGATCGAGCGCGGCTACGATCGCGCGCCGACCTTGCCATGGCCGGGGCATGGGGAGACGCTGGTGCGCTGGCGCGCGCTGGCCGCCGTTGCCGCATGCGACCTCGGCCTCGTCAAACTGTTCGAAGGCCATACCGATGCGCTTGCGATTCTCGCCGAGCTCAATGGTCCGCTGCCGCCCGCGGCAAGCCGCTGGGGCGTGTGGGCCGCCGAAGCGCCGCACGCGCGGGTGCGCGCCATCGACGAAGGAATCCAGACCGTTGCCGGCGAGGGCGCGCAGGTGCGCCTGTCCGGCACCAAAGCCTGGTGCTCCGGCGCGCAGGCGCTCACCCATGCGCTCGTGAGCGCATGGCGCGACGATGAGCCCGTGCTCGCGGCGCTCGCGCTGGACCAGCGCTCGATCTCGATCGATACATCGAAGTGGCAGGCCGTCGGCATGCAGGCGACCGCGAGCGCGGATGTCACGTTCAAAGACACCGTGGCGACGCTCGTCGGTGCGCCGCATGCGTATCTGCGCCGCGCGGGCTTCTGGCATGGCGGCGCCGGTATCGCCGCGTGCTGGTACGGCGCGGCCGCGCAGATCGCGCGCACGCTGCGCGACGCGTGCGCCCGGCACGCGGACGCGCATCGGCTCGCTCATCTCGGTGCGACCGATGTCGCCTTGCAGTCGGCCGCCGCGCTGCTGCGCGAAACCGCCGCGTGGATCGACGCGCAGCCGTCGGCCGATGCAGCGACGCGCGTGTTGCGCGCGCGTCTGGCCGTCGAGCAGGCCGCGAGCGCCGTGATCGAGCACGCGACACGCGCGCTCGGCGCGGGCCCGTTGTGCCGCGACGCGCGCTTCGCGCGGGCGCTCGCCGACCTGCCGGTGTTTCTGCGGCAAAGCCACGCGGAACGCGACCTCGCAGCGCTCGGCGAACGGCTCGTCGAGGCCGCTGACACGACTGCCGCGCCGGCATCGCATCAGGCGTCTTCGCAAACACTCGCGCCGTGGACGCCATGACTTTTTTCCCCCTGCCTTGGGAGGATCGCTGAGATGAACTCGACGGCGCCGTACTTCGATGAACTCTACCGACGCAGCGACGATCCGTGGCGTTTGCGCGAAGGCTGGTACGAACGCCGCAAGCGTTCGCTGACGCTCGCGTTGCTGCCGCGGGCGCGCTATCGCAACGCGTTCGAACCGGGCTGCGCGAACGGCGAGTTGACGGCCGGGCTCGCGACGCGCTGCGACGCGCTGCTCGCTGCCGATCTGCACGCGCGCGCCGTCGAGCTTGCGTGTGAACGCATGGCGGGCGCATCGAACGTGCGGATCGAGCAGCGCAGGGTGCCGCGCGACTGGCCGACGGAGCACGGGCCGTTCGATCTGATCGTGATCAGCGAGTTCGCGTACTACCTCGACGCGGGCGAGCTCGAAACGCTGGCCGCGCGGATCGCCGGGTCGCTGACGGCGGACGGCACGCTGCTCGCCTGTCATTGGCGCCGGCCGTTCGCCGAAGCGCGCGAATCCGCCGACCATGCGCACGCGCTATTCGATGCACGCTGCGGTCTCGCGCGTCTCGCGCATCACGACGAAGCCGACTTGCTGATCGACGTGTGGTCGCGTGACGCACGTTCGGTCGCGCAGCGCGAGGGGCTTCTATGATCGGCGTGATCGTTCCGGCGCATAACGAAGAGGCGTTGCTCGCACGGTGCCTCGCGGCCTTGCTCGAAGCGTCCCGACACGAAGCGCTCGCCGGCGAGGAGGTGCGGATCGTCGTCGCGCTCGACGCCTGCAGCGATTTCAGCGGAGCGATCGCGCGCGCTTACGGCGTGCAGACGCTGACGCTGAAGGCGCGCAACGTCGGGATCGCGCGGGCGCTCGGCGCGTCGCTGCTGCTCGCGCACGGCGCGCGCTGGCTGGCGTTTACCGATGCCGACAGCCGCGTGTCGCCCGGTTGGCTGGCCGCGCAACTGGCGCTCGGCGCCGATGCGGTGTGCGGCTCGATCGCCGTCGACGACTGGAGCGCGCATCCGCACAGCGTGCGCGAATATTTTCGCAAGACGTATGTCGACGCCGACGGACATCGTCATGTGCACGGCGCGAATCTCGGCGTTTCCGCCGACGCCTATCGGCGCGCGGGCGGCTTTCCGCCGCTCAAGTGCAGCGAGGACGCCGCGCTCGTCGATCGCCTGATCGCGACTGGCGCGCGCATCGCGTGGAGCGCCGCGCCGCGCGTGACCACGAGCGCGCGCACCGTGGCCCGCGTGCGCGGCGGTTTCGGCGATACGCTCATCTCATGGGCGACGGACGGCGCGCTGGCCTGAGCGACGGCGATGCGTCGCGGGCTCGTCTCGCTCGCAACTATCCGGACACCAGAACATTTCGCACGGCAATCCGCCGCGGGGAGGACGAACATGATGGACGCGTTTTTCGTTCTATTCGGCCAAGGCAGGGAGCTCGATCCGTTGCAGATGGGTATGCGCTCGATCGCCGTGTTCGTGATCGCGCTCGCGCTGATCCGTGTATCGGGGCGCCGTTCATTCGGGCAGCGCTCGCCGTTCGATTCGGTCGTCGTGATTCTGCTCGGCGCGACGCTGAGCCGCGCGATCGTCGGTGCGTCGCCGTTTATCGCGACCGTGGTCGCGTCGTTCGCGATCGTCGTGTGTCACCGGGTGCTCGCGTGGTCGTTCATACGCTCGCGCCGCTTCGAGCTGCTGGTGGGCGGCGCCGAGCGCGAGGTGTTCAGCGACGGCAAGTTCCACGCGAACGAAATGCACGCGGCGCTCGTCACGCGCACCGACATCGAGGAAAGCGTGCGGCAGAAAACCGGCTCGCGCTCGATGGACGACGTGGCCGCCGCGATTCTCGAACGCAATGGCGAAGTGAGCGTGATTCGCAAGCGCGCGTGAGCGCCCGAACCCGTGAAGAGCGGGGCGCTCGCGCGGGGACACGGTAGCCGGCTCAGCCGCGCCCGCCTCGCGAAATCTCCGCGCCCGCGCCGCGCGGCAGGCGCAGCGTGACTGGAATCGACGCGAACGAGCATAGCCCGACCACGAGAAACGCGGGCCAGAAATCCGACCAGGTGATGCTCGGATGCCCATGCAGCGCGCGCGAAATCTGCAGCACGATGCCGCCGACCGTCACGCCGAGGCCGAGCGACATCTGCTGCACGACGCTGCCGAGGCTCGTCGCGCGGCCGACGTCGCGGCTCGCGATCTCCGCGTAGGTCAGCGAATTGAGGCTCGTGAACTGCAACGCGGGGAAGAAGCCGCCGAGCAACACGACGACCCAGATGATCCACGTCGGCGTGTGCGGGAAAAACAGCCCGCACGCGGCGATCGAAATGCCCGATAGCGCGGCGTTGAACACGAGCACCTGGCGAAAGCCGAAGCGGCGCAGCACCGTGGAGGCGATCGTGCGCATGAACATGCCGCCGAACGCGGACGCGCAGGTGATCAGCCCCGATTGGAACGCGCTCATGCCGTGGCCTTCCTGCAGCAGCAGCGGCAGCAGGAACGGCAACGCGCCGAGACCGATGCGAAATAGCGAGCCGCCGAGCACGCTCGCCTGGAAAGTCGGCACCTTGAAAAAACGCAAATCCAGAAGCGGCAGTGCGACGCGCTGCGCATACGCGACGTAGATCGCGAGCAGCGCCGCGCCGAGCGCGCACATGCCGAACGCGTCCGTGTTCGAAATCAGTTCGCCGCCGACCAGCGACAAGCCGAGCAACAGCAGCACCGCGCCCGCCGCCGACAGCAGGAAGCCGATCCAGTCGAGCGGGCCGGGGTCGGGCTCGCGCGTATTGGCGATATAGCGATTGGTGAGATAGATGCCGAGAATGCCGATCGGCACGTTGATGAAGAAGATCAGCCGCCAGTGCAGATACGTGGTGATGAAGCCACCGAGCAGCGGACCGGCGGCGGGGCCGAGCATTGCGGGCACGCTCAGGTAATTCATCGCGCGGATGAAGTCGGCTTTCTCCACCACGCGAAAGATGATGATGCGCCCGACGGGCACCATCATCGCGCCGCCGACGCCCTGGATGAAACGCGCAACCGTGAAAGTGGCAAGCGAGTTCGACGCGGCGCACAACAGCGAACCCGTCACGAAGACGCCGATCGCGGTGCGAAATACCGTGCGCGCGCCGAACTTGTCGGCGAGCCAGCCGCATACCGGGATGAACACGCCGAGCCCGAGCACGTAGCTTGTCACCGCGATCTTCAGCGTCACCGGATCGCGCCCGAAATCGCGTGCCATGGCCGGCAGCGCGGTGACGATCACGTTGGCGTCGACGCTTTCCATGAACATCGCGCACGCGACGATAAGAGGCGCAATCAGAGCTTTTTGGGTCTGGGCGACGGTCATATCGGCGAGCCTGCGGCGAAGCGTCGCAGGCAAAGGGGGCATTATGCACCTGTACGGTGCGGATTGTTAATACCTGCACGACCGATGCCGCCCCTTTACGAATTTTCCGTAGCCGGTACGCGACGTTGGCATCACGACGTCGCCAAAAAATATTGTTTTGTTGCGCTGCGGCACGAGATCGCTATAATCGGGTTATTCCGTAGGTATAAACCCTGATCAGGAGTCGCCATGAACACCGCATCGAATGCCGTCCGTTCCACCCCCGCTGCCAACACGTTCTTCGGCAAGCTGCGCGCGCTGGCGCTGCATGCGCTGAACCTGCATCTGCAGAACTGCGCAGTGATCGCCGAAGCGTACCGTCGCCCGAACTAAGCGCGAGTTTCCCGCGCGGGCCCCGCAAGCCCCTGCTGTCGTGTCAATGCCCGCTCGAGTAGCGGGCATTGTGCTTTGTGGCCCCGTCAAGCGGAGCACGTTCAGCGAGTCGGCTCCCCAGTCCCACCAGATAGACGCCCACCGTCAGCTAATTCCGGGCTGCCATCGCCGTTTCCCTTCCTGATATCGTGCTTCCGCTCCTGATGACGGCACGCCCAGCCGTGATCTTGATGCCGCGGTTGCGCCGGCCCGATGCCTCGCATCACGCGAGGAAGCATTACAATCGCGCGCTTTTGACACGCGACGCGCAAGTGAACTGACGGCAAAATTGCTAATGCTGTCAACCTTTTGCACGTTTTGCCGTTATCACTTTGTAATCGCCGCCACAGGCGATACCGCGCGTGACGACCCGTCGCCGCGACCGCTCCTCGCAAGGCCCGCATTGACCATGTTCCACCGACTTCAACACAGCTTCGAGCGCCTCCCGGCGCTGCTCGGCCGTGCATCGAAAGCGCTTGGCAGCCGGGGCCTTCTATCGCCCGTGCTCGCGCTCGTCATTTGCGGGTTGCTGCTGGTCGTGCTGCAGCATCTGTCCGAGGCAGTGAATTACCGTTCGGTGATCCGCGAACTGCGCCAGCTGTCGGCGCGCGAGTGGATCGGTGCGCTCGGCGCGACCGCGCTCAGCTACGTCGCGTTGGTCGGGCGCGACGCGGTCGGCCTGCGCTATCTCGGCGCGAGCGTGCCGCGCGCGGCGCTGTGGGTCGGCGCGACGGCCGGTTCGGCGCTCGGCAATGCGACCGGTTTCGGCGCGCTGACGGGCGGAGCGGTGCGCGCGCGCGTGTACGGCGTCGCGAACATCACGCCCGCGCAGATCGGCCGCATGACGGTGTTTACGAGCGTGTCGCTCGCGCTCGCCCTCGTCTTGATGACCGCGCTGGGCATGGTCTGCATGGCGGGCCAGCTCGCGCCGATGCTGCATCTGTCGCCAGCCGCGCTGCGCTGGAGCGGCGCTGCGCTGCTGCTCGCGCTGGCGCTCGCCGCGGCCGCGTGCCGTCGGCAAACCCGGCCGATCCGCACGCGCTGGCAGTGGCTCTCGTTCGATATTCCCGCGCGCCGCGATCTGCTCGCGCAGGTTGCGCTGGCGGTGCTCGACGTGGTCGCCGCGGGCCTCGCGTTGTGGGCGTTGCTGCCGCATGCGAACGTGAGCTTCGTCGGCTTCATCACCGTCTACGCGGCCGCGATGCTGCTCGGCCTGATTGGCCATACGCCCGGCGGCGTCGGCGTGTTCGAAGCGGCGATGGTGTTCACGCTGAGCGGCAGCGTGCCGATGCATCAGATGGTCGCCGCGCTGCTCGCGTATCGCGCGATCTATTTCGGCGTGCCGCTGATCGTCTCCGCGGCGCTGCTCGCGGGCTTCGAAGGGCGCGCGCTGAAGAATCGTCTGTCGATGTTGCAGGCGGAGCGCGTGTCGGAACTCGCGCCGCTGTTTCTGAGCCTCGTCACGTTCGTGGTCGGCGGCATGCTGGTCATTTCGAGCGCGACGCCGGCGTTCTGGCAGCGCATTCATATGCTGCGCGACCTGGTGCCGCTGTGGGTGCTCGAAAGCTCGCAGATGCTATGCAGCGTGCTCGGCGTACTGCTGCTGTTCGTCGCGCGCGGCCTGCTGCGGCGGCTCGATGCGGCATGGTGGATGACGCTCGCGCTTGCGTTGCTGAGCCTCGCGCTGTCGCTGACCAAGGGTCTCGCGTTCGTCGAAGCCAGTGTGCTCGGCATGCTGATCGTGCTGCTGCTCGCGACGCGCAAGCGCTTCAACCGTCATTCGTCGCTGTTCGCGGAGCGTTTCACGGCCGGCTGGCTCGTGTCGGTCGCGATGGTGCTGATGCTCGCGACGTGGGTCATGCTGTTCGCTTTCCGTGACGTGCCGTACACGGGCGATCTGTGGTGGCAATTCGCGTTCGACGAGCGCGCGCCGCGCGCGCTGCGCGCGACGCTCGCCGCGAGCGTGTTCGCCGCGACCTTCTCGTTCTGGCAATTGCTGCGTCCGGCGCCGGGCCGCTTCGTGAAGCCGGCGCCCGAAGATCTGCACGACGCCGCGCGCATCGTGCGCGCGCAGGAACGCAGCGATGCGGGTCTCGCGTTGATGGGCGACAAGAGCTTCCTGTTTTCGGAGTCGCGCGAAGCGTTCCTGATGTACGCGAAATACGGCCGCACGTGGGCCGCGTTGCACGATCCGGTGGGGCCGCGCGAAGAGTGGGCGGGTCTCATCAGCAAGTTCGTCGCGCTCGCGCATGCGCATGGCGGCCGCGCCGCGTTCTACCAGGTGCGCGCGAATGCGCTGCCGCTGTATCTCGACGCTGGCCTCACGCTGATGAAGCTCGGCGAGGAAGCCCACGTCGTGCTCGACGACTTCGATCTGAAGGGCTCGCATCGCGCGCATCTGCGCTATGCGCTCAAGCGCGGCGAGCGCGACGGCTTTAGCGTCGAAGTGATCGATCAGGCCCATGTGCCGGCCTCGCTCGAAACGCTGCGCGGCATTTCCGACGGTTGGCTCGACAGCCGCGACGCGCGCGAGAAGAGCTTCTCGGTCGCGGCTTTCCATGACGAATACCTGGCCGCGCAGTCGGTGATGCTGGTGCGCCAGAACGGCGAGCCGGTCGCATTCGTGACCTTCATGACGACCGATATGAATACCGAGGCGACCGTCGGCGTGATGCGTCACGTCGAAAGCGCGTCGCCGTATGCGATGGAATATCTGTTCACGCAGCTCGCGCTGCATCTGAAAGAGGCGGGCTTCCGCTCGCTCAGTCTCGGCATTGCGCCGCTCTCCGGTGTGCAGCCGACGCCGCTCGCGTCACGCTGGCATCGGCTGGCCGGCATCGTGTGGCGCTTCGGCGGTCGCTTCTACAACTTCCGCGGACTGCGTGCTTTCAAGAGCAAGTTCCAGCCGCGCTGGGAGCCGCGTTATCTCGCGGCATCCGGTTCGGGCGTGTTCTTCACGCTCGCGGACCTGTCGCTGCTGGCAGGAGGCCGGCGTTCATGACATTGCATCCGTTGTTCCGGCTCGCCGTCGCGGCGAGCGTTCTGAGTTGCGGCGCGCTCGCGCACGCGGCCACCACCACCGTGCCCGGCGGCCGCTATGGCGACGTGCGCGTGACGCAGTCCGAGGGGCCGCTACGCGGCTTCGTCGTGCTGTATTCGCAGGCAAGCGGCTGGAGCGCAGCCGATCAGCAGAGCGCCGATGCGCTCGCGAAAGCGGGCGCGATGACGGTCGGCGTCGATACCGCGCACTACGCGGCCAACCTTTCCGCGAAAAAGGAAACCTGTCATCAGTTGGTGGGCGATGCCGAGGCGCTCAGCCATCAGCTCGAACGGCAATCGCAGTCGAGCCGCTACTTCGCGCCGATCGTCGCGGGTACGGGACAGGGCGCGACGCTCGCGATGCACGTGCTCGAGCAGGCGCCGTCCAATACGATCGCGGGCGCGGTGTCGGTCGACGCCGATCACAAGCTCGACGCGCGCTTCGAACCGTGTCCGCCCGACCCGACCGTGATTCGCGACAAGGTGCCGGGCTTCGTCGAAAAGGCGAGCACGGGCAATGCCGATCGCGCGCGTCTCGTTGCCTTGCTGACGCCGCATCTGCAGCCGGTCTCGATCAGTGCCGACGACGTGTCCGACCTGCCGCTGATCGAATTGCCGGCCGCGCATCCGAACGGCTTGATGGCGATCGTGATTTCCGGCGATGGCGGCTGGCGCGATCTCGACAAGACGATCGCGCAGGCACTGCAGAAAGATGGCGTGTCGGTGGTCGGCTGGGACAGCCTGCGTTATTTCTGGAGCGAGAAGCCGCCGGCGCAAACGAGCCGCGATCTCGCGCGGGTGATGCAAACCTATGGCGAGCGCTGGCACGCGCAGCATATCGCGCTGATCGGCTATTCGTTCGGCGCGGACGTGCTGCCGTTCGCGTATAACCGTCTGCCGCAGGCGCAGCGCGATAAGGTGTCGCTGATTTCGCTGCTCGGCTTCGCGCCCGACGCCGATTTCCAGATCCGCGTCGGCGGCTGGCTCGGCATGCCCGCGAGCGACAAGGCGCTGAACGTGCGCCCCGAGTTGACGCATGTGCCGCCGTCGATCGTTCAATGCTTCTATGGCGAGAGCGAGACCGACACGCTGTGTCCGGCGCTCGACAAAACCGGCGTCGAAGTCATCCGCACGACCGGCGATCATCACTTTGGCCGCGATTACAACGCGCTCGAGCAACGCATTCTCGCGGCGTTCAAAAAGCAGAGCGGCGTGCGCCATTGATGTCGGTGTTGGTCGTCTCTGCGGGGCGCGCTTGCCGGTGCGCCCCGTTTTTCTTGTGTGGCACTGCCGCACTGCGCGGAGATTGACAAAGCTTGCCGAGTCGACGAAGATCGCCGACATGAACTGCCTCGACATCCGTATTGCGCTGATTATTAGCATCATTCATCGAATGGTGGGTTAGCGCGCGTCGACTTGCAGTCACACATAACCCGCCAAACGAGGCGGGTTTTTTTATGTCCGCTTTCAGGTTCATTCTCTGCCTGCCTCCTGGCGAACATGCCGCGATTGCTATCGTTCGATGTCGATCGCCGTTGATGCGTTGTTGCATCGAATGTTGCCACCCAGGAGCTTGCCGTGCTGTTAAACGAACTCGAACAGGCCGCCGCAGCGGCCGGGCGCGTCGCGCCGTCTCACGACTACCTGAAAAAGACCCTGACCGCGCGCGTCTACGACGTGGCGCGCGAGACCGAACTCGAACGCGCGCCGAACCTGTCGGCGCGGCTGCGCAACCCGGTCTATCTGAAGCGCGAGGACAACCAGCCGGTGTTCTCGTTCAAGCTGCGCGGCGCATACAACAAGATGGCGCATATTCCGGCCGAGGCGCTCAGTCGCGGCGTGATCACCGCGTCGGCGGGCAATCATGCGCAGGGCGTGGCGTTATCGGCGGCACGCATGGGCGTGAAGGCGATCATCGTCGTGCCGGTGACGACGCCGCAGCTCAAGGTCGACGCGATCCGCACGCATGGCGGGCCGACCGTCGAGATCGTGCAGTTCGGTGAGTCATATAGCGACGCCTATGGTCACGCGGTCAAGCTGCAGGAAGAGCGCGGCCTGACTTTCGTGCATCCGTTTGATGACCCCTACGTGATCGCCGGCCAGGGCACCGTCGCGATGGAAATCCTCAGCCAGCACCAAGGGCCGATTCACGCGATCTTCGTGCCGATCGGCGGCGGTCTGGCGGCCGGTGTCGCCGCATACGTGAAATCGGTACGCCCCGAGATCAAGGTGATCGGCGTGCAGACCGACGATTCGTGCGCGATGGCCGCGTCGTTGCAGGCGGGCGAGCGCGTGACGCTGAACGAAGTGGGCCTGTTCTCCGACGGCACTGCGGTGAAGCTCGTCGGCGAAGAAACCTTCCGTCTGTGCCGCGAATATCTGGACGAAGTGCTGCTCGTGAACACCGATGCGCTGTGCGCCGCGATCAAGGACGTGTTCCAGGACACGCGCAGCGTGCTCGAACCGGCGGGCTCGCTCGCGGTGGCCGGCGCCAAGCAGTATGCCGAACGGGAAGGCATCGAGAACCAGACGCTGATCGCGATCACGTCGGGCGCGAACATGAACTTCGACCGCATGCGCTTCGTCGCCGAACGCGCGGAAGTGGGCGAAGCGCGCGAAGCGGTCTTCGCGGTGACGATCCCCGAAGAGCGCGGCAGCTTCAGGCGCTTCTGCGAGCTGCTCGGCACGCGCAGCGT